>NZ_JBHYIO010000063.1:0-46681 GCF_042740095.1 Nonomuraea sp. NPDC059023
GCGCTGGCCGACGCCCAGGACGAAACGGGACGGGTCGAAGCGCGGATCCCAGCGGACCCGGTGGTAGATCTCCTCGCTGGTACGCATCACAGGTGCCCGTCCTTGTCGTCCACGGTCCCGCGCTCACCGACGTACCAGGTGCGATGGGCCTGACCCGGATACGGCGGGACGTAGCGCCGCATCTGCGCGTCCAGCACGTGCGCGGGCACCGCGGCGGCGCGGGCGGCGTTGCGCCGGTGCAGCTCGTCCTCCTCCAGCAGGACGACCACGTGCGTCGTCAGCGCGTCGCGGCGGCGCGCCACGGCGTGGACCAGGCTGCGCTGGTGGTGGTTGAGCGAGGTGGCGTCCCACACCACCGTCCCGCCCGCGGCCAGGGCGGCGTCGAGCCGATCCAGCCCCTCCCCGAGCACGGCCCCGTTGTCCCGCTGGTCGGCCCGCGACCCCCGCGCGGCGCGAAGCTCGTCCAGCGACACCCGGACGGCGTCCGCCAGCCCGGCGGCGAACGTGCTCTTCCCGCTGCCCGACGGCCCGACGAGATGCACCAGCCGGGGGAAGGTCCCCGCCCGCCACCGCCACGTCGCGGCCACGGCCTCCTCGGGCGTGACGATCCTTCCCGCCGCCCAGGCGGCGCGGGCCTCGGCCCAGCACCGGCCGGCCGCCTCGTCGTCGAGCCCGGCCAGACGCTCACGCAGCCCGGCCCGCAACGGCTCCAGCGGGTCCGGTCCCAGCAGCCCGGCGTCCTCGGCGTGCAGGGCCGACCAGGCGACCTGCTCCCCGGCCTCCTCCGCCGACCCGGCCGGCACCACCGCGGCGACGGCGTGCAGCACGCCCAGGTCGGCGGCCAGCGCCATCCGGCCCAGCCCCGCCCGCCGCTCCTCATCGGGGTACGGCCGGCGCAACGCGTCCTGCAGCCCGGCCAGGTCCGCGATCCGCCGGGCCAGCGGCATCCCCAGGGGCCGGGCCAGCCGCGCCGCCAGCACGGCCCGGGGCACCGGCCGCAGCGCCACGGCCAGCACCCCCGCCAGCCGCGCGTCCCCGCCTCGGCCGATCGCGTCCAGCCGAGCCGCCACCTCGGCCACCGCCTCCGCAGCCGCGCCTTCCACCGCCCCAGGCCCGAGATCCACCGCCGTCGGTGCCGAGCCTGCCGTTACCCGAGGTCCGGGATCCACCGCCGCCGGGGCCGAGCCTCCGACCGCCCCAGCCCCGAAACCCACCGCTGCCAGCAGCGCCGTGACGTCCGCCTCCGCGCCCGAGCGCACCGACCACAGCGCCGCACGGGGGCCGAGCCCGTTCGGCACCACCGGCGCGTGCATCCAGTGCGTGTCCGTCCGCACGTGGTCGCGGCGCACCCACTTCGCCACCCGCCCCGCGAAGTCCGCCAGCACGAACCCCTCGGCGGCCCGCACCACGTAGCCCTCCTGCCGCTCCGGATCCAGCCGCAGCCCCCGCAGCGCCCGCTCGTCGAAGACCCCGCGCCACAGCACGGGCGGGACGGGAATCCCCAGCTCACGCAGAAAGCCGACCGTGCGATCCCAGCCCAGGCACCGCTCGCCGTCCCACACGGAGAACCCGTAGAACCAGCTCTCCAGCTCCTCGTAGGCGATGGAGTGCCGGGCGTACACGTTCTCCCCGCACACCCGCAGCCCCGCCGGAATCCGCGCCCCGATCCGCCCCTGCAGCCCCTTGACCCAGGCCCGCGAAGGATGGTGGGCGGAGTCCAGCGACCGGGCGTGCAGGCCGTCCGGGTACAGGGTCGTGTTCTCCCCGTCGAGCTTCTCCGTCACCACGACCTCGCGCCCGCGCAGCCCGGACAGCTCGCCCGCGCGCACGTCGTCCGGGGTCACGCCCGGCGACCAGGGCAGGTGAGGGGTACGCGGATAGTGCACGCGCATGATCCCTCCCCCGGTCGGCTGGGGGCCACTGTACAAGCGGGGAGAAAGCGCCCTCCATCCAATAAATCAAGGCCGGGCGAGCCGATCCAGCCGCCGCCGGAGCAGCCGCCGTTCCGCGTCGTCGTGGACGAGGGCGAGCGCGCGCTCGTAGGCCGCGCGGGCCTCCACGGTACGGCCGGCGCGATCCAGCAGCTCGCCACGGGCGGCGTGCAGGTAGTGGAAGTCCTGGAGCGGCAGCCGGTCGATGATCTCGAGCCCGGCCTCCGGCCCCTGCGTCTGGGCGATCGCGATGGCGCGGTTCAGCTCGACCACCGGGGAAGCGGTCAGCCGGGCGAGCTCGCCGTACAGCATGGCGATCTGCGGCCAGTCGGCCGGCTCCTCGGTGTGCAGGGCGGCGATCGCCGCCTGGACGACGTATGGCCCGCGCCCGTGCAGAGCCAGCGCCCGCGCCAGCGTCCGCCGCCCGTCGGCGATCATGGCGGCGTCCCACAGCGACCGGTCCTGCTCGGCCAGCAGCACCAGCTCGCCGTCGCGGAAGCGGGCCCGGCGGCGCGAGTCGTGCAGCAGCATGAGGGCCAGCAGCCCGTGCGCCTCGGCCTCGTCGGGCATGAGCTCGGTCAGGGCCCGGCCGAGCCGGATCGCCTCACCCGCCAGGTCCACCCGCCCCGTGTACCCCTCGTTGAAGATCAGATACGCCACCGCGAGCACCGCCGCCAGCCGGTCGGGCAGCAGATGGTCGGCCGGCACGCGGAACGGGATCCCGGACACCCTGATCTTCCGCTTGGCCCGCACCAGGCGCTGCGCCATCGTCGGCTCCGGCACCAGGAACGCGTGCGCGATGTCGCCGGTGCTGAGCCCGCCGAGCGCCCGCAGCGTCAGGGCGACCTGCGCCTCCATGGACAGCGCGGGATGGCAGCAGGTGAAGATGAGCTCGAGCCGCTCGTCGCGGAACACGGCGTCGTCCATCTCGTCCTCCCGGGACCGCCGGACCGCGAGCAGGCGGGTCTTCTCGGCCAGCGTGCGCTCGCGGCGGACGCGGTTGAGCGCCCGGTTGCGCGCGGTCGTGATCAGCCAGGCGCCCGGATGGGCCGGCGTCCCGTCGCGCGGCCACCGGTCGGCGGCGATCGCGAAGGCCTCCTGCGCGGCCTCCTCGGCGAGGTCGAAGTCGCCGAGGAAGCCGATCAGCGCGGCCAGAACACGTCCCCACTGCTCGCGGAAGACCCGCTCCAGCACATCGGTCACGGGTTCAGCGGGCGTATCTCGACCGCGCCGCCCATGCGGGCCGCCGGGATCCGCCCGGCCAGCTCGATCGCCGCGTCGAGGTCGTCGGCCTCGTAGAACAGGTAGCCGCCGATCGCCTCCTTCATCTCCACGAACGGGCCGTCGGTCGTCAGCGTCCTGCCGTCCTGCACCCGCACCGTGGTGGCGGTGTCCGGCGGCTGCATCCACTGTCCCGGCGTCACCCCCGGGGTGTTCTCGATCGCCTGGTACGCCGCGGGCAGAGCCTTCTGCTCCTCCTCCGACAGGTTCTCCCACGCGGCCGGATCGCCGTGGCTGATCAGCAGCATGTACTTCATCGTGTCCTCCTGGGTTCTCGGGAAGGGTCGTGTCATAGACAAACGGGCCGCGGCGAAATCGACACCCCGGCCCGGCCGGTTTTCTCCCTCGCTCAGGAGTACCCGCTTCCCGGCACACCGGAGCATCATCCCCTCCCAGGGAGGAGCCCGTCAGCCGGCGACCTGGAGCGCGTGCGCTACGCCGGCTCCTGAGGCGGCGTGCGGAACTGCTCGATCATCGCCGCGTAGCCGCTGCCTCCGTGACCGGCGGCCGCGGCCCGGTCGGCCAGGGCCTTGACGAACCTCGGCAGCTCGGCGCTGACGCCCAGCGCGTCGCTCTCCTGGACGATGTGCGCCATCGCCGCCCGCTGGGTGTCGATGGTGGCGTCGAGCGCCGGGTACGCGCCGTCGTCGATCTGCCGCGCGTACCCCTCCAGCCAGCCGGCCACCGCGCCGAGGCCCTCCTTCGCGAACGCGGCGAACGTCGTGGCGTCCACCCCCGCGGTGCCCAGCAGCGCGACGCCCTGCAGGAAGCCGTTCAGGACGCTCCACGACAGGCTCAGCGAGGCCACGTCGTAGAGCGAGGACAGCCCGGGGTCCGTGCCGAGGTAGGTGGCCTGCGCGCCGAGGACGCGCAGCGCGGGCTCGTACCGGTCGAAGAGCGGCCGGGGCCCGCTGTAGAGGATGAGGCCGTCGGCGGTGCCGATGGTCTGGGGCACGGCCAGGATCGCGCCGTCGAGGTAGCCGGCGCCCCGGCCCGCGGCCCAGGAGGCGGCCTCCCGCGCGGCCCGGGAGGTGCCGGAGGTCAGGTTCACCAGGACCCGGCCGTCAAGGACTTCCTCCAGCGGGCCGAGCAGGTCGTGGACGGCGTCGTACCCGGTGAGGCAGACGACCACGAGCGGGCTCGCGGCGACGGCCTCGGCCGCCGAGCCGGCGAGCCGGGCGCCCTCGGCGACGAGGCGGTCCGCCTTGCCGGGTGAACGGTTCCACACGGTCGTGGGGTGGCCGGCGCGCAGGAAGGCGCGGGCCAGAGCTTCGCCCATCAGCCCGAGGCCGAGGACCGTCACGGCGTCCTGCCGGTTGGTGTTCATGGCAGAATCGTCAACGTTCACACCGATATGAATGTCAAGGAGCCGTGACCGTGCACATCGGTGAGCTGAGCCGGCGGACCGGGGTCAACACGCACCAGCTGCGCTACTACGAGTCGCAGGGCCTGCTGGAGCCGGGCCGCGGCGCCAACGGCTACCGCGAGTACCCCGACGCCGCCGTGCTGACCGTGACCCAGATCAGGAGGCTGCTCGCGGCCGGGCTGTCGACGCGGGAGATCGGCTACGTGCTGCCCTGCGCCAGCGGCGCGCGCCCCGACCTCGAGCCCTGCCCCGAGCTGGTGGACGGCCTGCGCGAGCGCCTGACCAGGCTCGACGAGAGCATCGACGCGCTGGTCGGCACCCGCCAGGTCCTCCACGAGTACCTCGACCTCACCGAACGGCGCGTGCTCACCACCCCAGGATCCGCCACGGCGTGAACCGCGCACCGCCCACCTCCTCCTGCCAGCAGGCGAACAGCTGGCCCTTGACGCCGAGGCTGAAGACCATGACGCGGCCGGAGCGGTCGGCGGACACGGCGGGCACGCCGATGATCTTCCCGCCGAGGTCCTGCCAGGGGCCGTAGGCGCCGTTCGCCTCCTGCTGCACGGCCACCGAGACGCCCATGGCCGGGTTGCGGACGGCCAGCACCACCCGGGAGGCGGGGATGGAGGCGTTCGGCCCGCGGGCGGCCTGGACGTTTCCCACGCCGCCGGGAGCCGGGAGGGTGGAGGCCGCGGACCATCCGTAGGAGGGCGGTTCCTGCCGGGTTCTGACGACGTCGCCGACGGTGACCGTACCGGTGTCGAGGTCGCCCTGGCGGTAGAGGAGCTCCAGGCGCGCGTCCGCGTTGAGCACGAGCGTCGGCGGGCTGCCGGGCGTGGTGGAGCCGATGGGGGCCGCGCGGAAGCCGCCGTTGGGCTTGGTCTGCCGCCAGCGCAGGATGCGCGCGGAGTCGCACCGGGTCCTGGCCGGATCCGCGCGGGCGCACAACGTGGCGAACAGCTCGATCCGCCCGAACCGGTCGCGCATGGCGGTGATGCCGCTGCGCAGGCCCCGCTCCGACAGCGTCCACCACGGCGACCACCTGCCGTTGCCGTAGTGGGTCCGGTAGCTGATCTGGTGGGTGCCGGTCTGGACGAAGACGTTGATCCGGCCCAGCTGGTCCAGCGCGAGCGCGGGCGTGCCGGTGCGGTTGCCCCCGTACGGCGGCCGGCCGAGGTCGGTCCATTGGCCGGTCCACGGGCCGCCGGGCCTGCGCTGCGCGGTCGTGATGATCGCGTCGGTCAGCCCGTTCTCGCGCAGCCGGATGGCGAACGCGCGCAGCCTGCCGTCGCGGTCACGCTCGACGGCGACGCCGGGGGCGAGCCACGAACCGGCGTACCCGAGCGAGCTGGGCCCCCGCCAGCGGCCGTCGGCGCCCTGGTCCCAGGAGACCACGCGGCGCCCCTGCACGGACAGGACGCTCAGCCGCTTGTCGGCGTTGGCGGCCACGCGCAGCAGCTCGCCGGTCCAGCGGTAGACCATCCGGTTCATCCGCCAGACGTAGGCCGGATAGTTGAGGTCGGAGTCCCTGGCCAGCGGGTCGTGCGGGGCGTACGCGTCGAAGATCTCCTTCTTCGTGTCCCGCTCGGCCGGGCCCAGGTTGGCCGGCACGTCCTGGATGAAGTAGTCGCGGAAGTTGATCTCGACCAGCCGCGGGTTCGCGTCTCGGTGCTGGCGGGCGGCCTCGGCGGTGAAGCGGGCCGTCTGGACGTGGTCGGGGTGGTCGTGCGTGCGGTAGAGGTCCGGCTGGGGGTCCTGCGTACGGATCGCGTGCGGGGTGAACATCTCCATGAGCCTGCGCAGCGTGCCGACGAGCCCGCCGTAGGTGTAGCACTGTTCGTACGGCGAGCCGCGCTCGGTGAACGTCGGCAGGCAGCCCGCCTTCCCCTGATCGTCCCAGAGCCGGACCAGCGCGCCGCGCCCGCGCGCGTCCTGGCGGCGCTTGTTCCCGCCGTCGGACAGGCGCAGGAACAGCAGGTGCACCCCGGTGCCGCGCAGATGGTTGTGCTCGACGACCTGCGTGCCCACCCGCAGGGCTTCGGTGTCCCAGACCGGCGCGTCCACGCCCGCCATGCGCGCGTACGCCGCCCGCGAGCCCTCCCGCCTGCCCTCGGCGTAGGCGTAGCCCTCCTGCGCCTCGCCCGCGGTGAGGAATACCGACGCGATCGGATATCCGGCGCGAATGGTCTGGTGGATGTCGGGATTGAGAAAGAGGAGGTCGTCATCCTCATGTGCGAGGAAATGCATGAAATGCACATGCTCGATCAGCCTGGACATTGTTGCCTCGGCCGGCAGGACCGCGCCCATAACGGTCATCAGCAGGCTCGCCAGGAAAAGGCGCACACTCTTCTTCAATTCCTCCCCCTCCGTATCAATGAAAGGATCATCGATACAAGAGGGGCAGGCCGGGATTGATGCGCAAAGGCACTGTCAGTGTTCTTCTGTCCTGCGGCAAGCGATTCGTCAGCCGGTGTGGCCTTAGCGGGTGATCCGCTGGGCTGTTTCCGCGCCGGGCGGGAAACCGGTCATTCCTCCGCGTCGTCCTTGCGCAGGCGTTCGGCGTGCCGGGTCTGGTTGAGCAGCGCGAGCCGGAGGAACCGCTCGACCACCTCGAGTTCGGCGACGGTGTAACGGCGCAGCCCGGCCCGGGCCTCGGCGGCGATCGGCCCCCAGACCTCCTCGACGGCCGCCCGGCCCCGCTCGCTCAGGTGCACCAGGACCCGGCGCCGGTCGGCGGTGTCGCGTACCCGCTCGGCCAGCCCCGCCCGCTCCAGCCGGTCGATGGCGGTCGTGGCCGCGCCGCCGGTCAGGCCCGCTCCGGCCGCCAGCTCGCTCGCCGTGAGCGGGCCGCGCGCGGTCAGGCGGCTCAGGCAGCGCACGTCGGTCCGGTTGACGCCGAGCCGCCGGGCCGCCAGCTCGTCGATGAGGTCCGTGGCGTCCTGCAGATCCTGTACGGCCCCGGCCACGGCCTCGATCCTGGATTGCTTTGACAATCTAATCCTTAGATTATTGAATCAATCGGGTGTGACCGGAGTCTAACCCACCAGGAGGCCATGATGGCGACCCTTCCCGTCCACCTGCGACCCGCGGCGCCCGGCGACGTACCGGCCCTGCTGGCCCTAATGGACTCCGTCCACGCCTGGCTCATCACCCAGGACCTGCCCGAACAGTGGGGAACGGTGCCCTTCTCCCGCATCCCCGGCTTCGCCGGCCGGGTGGCCGAATGGACCGGCCTCGGCGTCGTCACCCTGGCCGAACGCGACGGCCGTCAGGTCGGCATGCTGGCCGCGGCCCCGGCGATCCCGCCGCGCATCCCGCCCGCCGCCGTCCCCGGTGGCTCGATGTTCATCCACACCGTGCTGACCGACCGCGGGCCCGCCGGACGGGGCGTCGGCCCGGTCCTGATGGCCGAGGCCGAACGCCTGGCCAGAACACACGGCGCCCCCGCCCTGGCCCTGGACCACTGGGCCGGCAGCCCGGTACTCGGCCGCCTCTACGAGGGGCACGGCTACACCAAGGTCGCCGAGTACGCCGGCGAACACGACGTCCGCACCACCGTCCGCGTCCGCCATCTGAGGTAGCGCCCGCCACCTGAGATGGCGCCCGCCCCGGCGCCGCGGACCGGACGGCCTGCGGGGACGGTCTGCGGGGACGGCCTGCGGGGACGGGCGCGCCGCTGGGCGGCCCGCCCCCGGCGGCCTGGCCGTGAGAACGGTCAGGAGTCGTGGACCGGCAGGTCCACGGCGACCTCGTGGTGGGTGACGCGCTCGTCCCACCGGGTCAGGGCGCGGCGGGCCACGTCCGCGAGTACGGCCTGCCCGGGGTCCTCGCCGGCGAAGGCGCGGATCTCGTCCATGCCGGTGAAGTACGCGATCGAGGTGAACAGCACCTCGTCCCCGTCGTCCTGCCGCAGCAGGCGGGCGCCGAGGAAGCCGTCGATCTTCCGCAGGTTCACGGCCACCTCCGACGCGTAGTGCCGCTGGTAGTCGTCGGCCGTCGCCTTTCCGGCCCATCCACGCCACGTTCGCGCGATCATGCGTTGCACCTGGCCTTCCTTGTCAGAGCCTGATCACGCCACAGCGTAGGCTCTTCCGATGAAGATGCACGCCGACGAACTGGCCGTACCCCTCGAAACGGTCCGCGCGCTGGTCGCCGGGCAGTTCCCCGAGTGGAAGGACCTGCCGGTCAGGCGGGTCGCCGGCCAGGGCACGGTCAACGCCATCTTCCGCATCGGCGAGGATCTCGTGGCCAGGTTCCCCATCGAGGCGCGCGAGCCCGGCGCGGCGCGGCGATGGCTGGAGGCCGAGGCGGCCGCGGCCCGCGAACTGCTGGACGCCACCCGGTTCCGCACCCCGGAGCCGATCGCGCTCGGCGAGCCGGGGGAGGGCTACCCGCTGCCGTGGTCGGTGCAGACCTGGCTGCCGGGCGTCGTGGCCACCGACGAGGACCCGGGGGAGTCGGCGGCGTTCGCGCGCGACCTGGCCGAGCTCATCGCCGGGCTGCGCGCGGTCGCAACGCGCGGCCGCCGGTTCACCGGGGGCGGCAGGGGCGGCGACCTGACGGCGCACGACGAGTGGGTGGAGAGGTGCCTGCGCGAGAGCGAGCACCTGCTGGACGTGCCCCGGCTGCGCGCCACGTGGACCGCCCTGCGGACCCTGCCGCGCGAGGCCGCCGACGTCATGAACCACGGCGACCTGATCCCCGGCAACATCCTCGTCTCTGCGGGCCGGCTGGCCGGGGTGCTCGACGTGGGCGGCTTCGGACCGGCCGACCCCGCGCTCGACCTCGTGGCCGCCTGGCACCTGCTGGAATCCGGGCCGCGGGCGGTGCTGCGCGAGCGGCTCGGCGGCGGCGACCTGGAGTGGGCGCGGGGCAAGGCGTGGGCCTTCGCCCAGGCGATCGGCCTGGTCTGGTACTACCTGGACAGCAACCCGGCGATGAGCGAGATGGGCCGCCGCACCCTGGACCGCGTCCTCGCCGACGCCCCATGACGCCCATCCGCTACGGCGGAGCCGCCCATGGCCTGGGAAGCGGCTCCGCCGTACCGGCGATCAGCAGGGGATTTTCGAGGTGGTGGCGTCCGGGGCGAGCCGCGGGAGCCCGTCGGCCACGTCCACCGCGACCAGCGCGCTGGAGTTGACGGCGATCAGCCACATCTTGGGGTTCGCCGCGGTCCGCTGCTTCGCGTCCAGCACCTCGATCCGGTCGCCGAGGTAGCGGTAGGTCTCCCGGTCGAAGATCATCTCTTGGCGGTAGCCGCCGTCTTCGCGCGCTACCCCGATGCCGGGGCGTCCGGCGGCGTCCACCGTCTCGGGGATCAGCTTGATGCCGGGCACCTCGGCGGCGATCTTGTAGAGCTCCGGGGTGACGCTCGGCCGGACCGCCGCGGTGCGGATCAGCCCGCTGATCGTGTTCCAGACGTCGGGGCCGCCGGCGGCGACCCTCGCGCGCAACTGGGCGGGGGTGACCGAGGCCATCCCGGCATAGGTCAGCGTGTCGCCGGGCGCCTGCTCGCAGTCGGTCTCGTGGAGATTGTCGTTCGGCCGGTTGTCGTAGGGGAACCGGGCATGCGGCAGCCCGGGTACCTCCGCGCGGCGGGTCTCGCGCTCGCGCATCAGCCACCGCTTGGGGCCGACGGCGGGTTCCCAGCGCTCCTCGACTCCGTGCACCACCTCGCCCCTGCCGTTCTGGATCTGGGTCTGCTGGTTCTGGAATCGGGTGTAGACGTACTGCTCGGGTCCGGGCTTCAGGTCGGGCTGCTCGCCGGCGGCCTCGGCGGCCCGTTGCAGCACCTCCTGGGCGCTGGCCGGCGCCGCGCCCTGAAGGAACACGACCACGCCCGCCGACAGCGCCACCGCCAGCCCGCCGGCCAGCGCCAGCCGTGGCATCGCCCGCCCCCGCGAGAGCGCGCCACGGGGTCGCCGTGCGTCCTGAAGCAGGGACGCGCGCAGCGGCGCCAGGTCCTGCCGGTCCGGCTCCGGCTTGTCCGCCCAGAGCTGCCTGACCTGGGTCATCTCATCCATGGCTGGCCTCCAAAGCCTCTCGCACCTGGGTTCTCGCCCGATTGAGCCGCGAACGCACCGTTCCTACGGGGATGGACAGCGCGGCGGCCGTCTCCTCGTAGGTGAACTCCGCCCACGCCACCAGCAGCAGGACGTCGCGATCACCCGCCTTCAGCCCGGCGATCGCCGAGACCAGCGGCCGGTTCACCGCGAGCGTGGTGACCCCGTCCTCCACCAGCCCCGCGGGCAGCGGCCTGGCGCCGTCGCGCAGGCTCGCCTGGTAATGCGAGACCTCCGTACGGCGCCGCCGCCGGATGACGTTCGTCGCGATGCCGTACAGCCAGGGGCGGGCGGTGCCGTACTCGGCGTTGTAGCGGCGCCGGTACTGGAAGGCGTTCAGGAAGGTCTCCGAGACGACGTCGTCGGCCGCCTCGTCACCGAGCCTGCGCGCGGCGAAGCGGTGAAGCGCGGGCGCGTACCGGTCGAAGATCTCGGCGAAGGCGTCCGGCTCCTGCAACGACCGGCTTATCAGGGCCGCGTCCGCGCTGTCCGCGGTCGCTGTCGATCCCTTCATAGAGAGCCTTTCCATGCGAATTCGGGAACACCCGTACTTGCCGGGGGACGCCCGAATGGTTCACGGATGAGGCGTCAGCGCAGCAGGACGGCCACGGCGAGCACCACGTACCCGGTGGACAGGCCGAGGAAGGTGATCGTGTCCACCCAGCGCATGCCCCGGCTGTCGGCCAGGTCGGGGCGGACGGCGGCGGGGAAGAAGGACAGCGGGGCGAGCCAGGAGAAGAACGCGATGAGCGCCAGGGCCACCGCGGGCGGGTCGGGGACGGCGGCGCCGAGCGCGATGAGGATCGTGCCCATCATGAGCAGTTCGATGTGGCCCTGCCGGATCCTACGGGGGTCGCGCAGGCCGCGGCGCAGCCGTTCGGCACGCGGCGTGCGGGTGATGTAGACCATGAACCAGCCCGTCAGGACCCCCACGGTCAGCTCGAGAACCCCCAGCTTCACCAGGAACGGCACGGCCCGCCTCCCATCGTCTTGCCGAAGAAGTCCTGTACGGCGGGCAGCACCTCGTACCCGTTGTGCGCGGCCCCCGGCACGACGTCGAGCCGGGCGTCGATGCCCGCCTCGGCGAAGCCGCGGTGCAGGCTGTTCAGCCGGTCGACCCGGGTGGGCCCGGCCGCGTCGGCTCCTCGCACCCACAGCTCGTCCCGCTCGGTCACGGTGATCTCCCAGGTGTCGGTGTCCTCGGCGCCGATGACCATCTGCACGGCCACCTCGCGCATCGCCTCCAGGTCGGGCCCGGCGCCGAAGCGCTGGGCGAAGTCCTTCGTGCCCGCCCACCACGGCCAGCGCGGGTCGAGCAGCGTGACCAGGCCGGGCGCGCCGATCGACACCGCGCGCAGCCGCCGGGGGTGCAGATAGAAGAACCGGTGCGCGAACTGGCCGCCGCCGGAGAAGCCGTGCATCAGCATCCGGGACCCGTCCACGCGGTACTTGGCGGTCACCTCCTCCACCATCGACAGCAGCACCCGGTCGAACCGGATGCCGCCGTAGTCCAGGAACTTGTAGTCGTGCAGCTCGTCGCGCCGCCCGATGCCGGCGGGGAAGAGCGGCGCCAGCACGACGCAGTCGTGCGCCCGGCAGAACGCGGCGAACCGGTCGCGGTACTCGGCCGCGGTGCGGTCGGTGCCGTGGACGACGACCACGAGGTCGTAGCGCCGCTCGCCGGCCTCGTCGTAGTCCTCGGGCACGTACAGGCAGTAGGAGAAGCGCTGGTCGGCCGCGCAGGCGAAGAAGGGGGTGTGCCCGAGGTCGTAGTAGCTCAGCTCGATGCCGTGGCGGCGGGACGCGGTCACAGGTGCGGCCTCCACGCCGCGTCCGCGTACCAGGGAAGGGCGGCGGTCACGGCCGCCCCGACCTCGAACACCGTGGCGTCGTCGTACGGCCGGCCGACCACCTGCACCCCCGTGGGAACCCCCAGCTCCGAACGGCCGGAGGGCACGCTGAGCACCGGGCACCGGCTGGCGAGGTTGAACGGCACCGTGAGCGGCGCCTCCAGGTTGTGGTCCAGGACGACCCCGTCGACCACGAGCGGCGTGCCGAGATAGTCCTCCCCGGCCAGGAGCGCGGGCGTGCCGGAGGCGGGGCACAGGAGCGCGTCGAAGCGCCCGAAGATCGCGGCCAGGTCCTCGTGCACGCGCGCCTCGATCTTCAGCGCGCCGTAGAAGCCGGTCTCGGCGACCGCCTTCAGGCTGCGCTCCATGAAGTCGCGGGCGTAGCGGGTGAGGCCGTCACCGTGGGCGGCCACCTCCTCGGCCACGATGGGACCGAAGATCGCCCCGTAGTGGGCCCAGGCCGCGCGCATGATCTCGGCCCGCGTCCAGGGCAGCTCGACTTCCTCGACGACGGCGCCCGCGTCGGTGAGGGCGCGCACGGCGTCCCAGGTGGCCGCGACCACCTCGGGTTCGACGGCGTAGTCGCCCAGCCGGACGCAGACGGCCACACGCCGTCCCGCCAGCGAGCCCGAGTAGGGCGGGATCGGCGGCGGCGCGGGCAGCGAGACGTGGTCGCGCGGGTCCTGCCCGGCGATCACGTTCTGCAGCAGCGCGCAGTCGGCGACGGTCCTGGCCATGGGCCCGTCGTGACAGTAATGGTCGAGGTTGTACGGCGGCAGCGCGGGCACCCGCCCATAAGGCGGCTTGTACCCGACGACCCCGTTGAAGGAGGCGGGGATGCGGATCGAGCCGCCGATGTCGGAACCGGTCGCGAGCACCGCCGTCCCCGCCGCGAGCGCGGCGCCCGAGCCGCCGGAGGAGCCGCCGCTGGAGTGCTCAAGGCTCCACGGGTTGCGGGTGACGCCCCACAGGTCGCTGTGGGTGAACCCGGCCGCGCAGAACTCCGGCGTGGTGGTGCGCGCGTGCACGATGCCGCCCGCGGCGACGATGCGATCGACGATCGGGTGCGTGACCTCGGCGACGTTGTCGCGCAGCAGCAGGGAGCCGTCGCGCAGGGGGTGCCCGGCGATGGGCTGCTCCTCCTTCAGCGCCACGGGCAGCCCTTCCAGCGGCCTGGCGGTTCCGCGCAGGTAGCGGTCCGCGGCCTGCCCGGCCTGCTCCATGGCCTGCTCGAACCACCGCTCGGCGAAGGCGTTCACCCGCGGCTCGGCGAGCTCGGCCCGCGCGACGACGGCCTCCAGCAGTTCGACGGGCGACAGCTCGCGGGCGGCGAACCTCGCCAGCGCTTCGGTGGCCGGCAGATAGGCCAGTTCGCTCACCGGGTCTCCTTCAGGTCGTAGACGGCATAGGCGCCCTGGTCGGGCGGCCCGGCGCAGACGTGCAGGCGCCGGGCGCGGATCTCGGCGATCGTGGAGATCACGGTCGCGATGTCGATGCCGGGCGCGTCGGCGGCGTGGTGGCACAGGGCGTCCGGCGCCCCGGTGCGGTCGGCGAGGACCGCGGCCAGCTCCCGGGGGCCGGCGTGCGGGCCGGCCTCGGCCAGCAGGGCGCGCAGCCGTTCCAGCCGGGCCGTGGAGTTGCGCAGCCACGAGGCCGGCGCGTTCTCCTCGTCGGCGCGCTCGGTGAGGAAGTGGTTGGTGTGCAGGAGCGTGCCGCCGGCCGGTTCGAGCCGGCCCACGCCCGACGGCGTGGTCTCGATGTCCAGCGCGCCGTCGTCGTCGGCGATGAGCAGGTTGCGCGGCCCGGTACGCGGCACGGCGGTGACCGCCCGCGCGGCGCGGTGCCGGTCGGTCTGGCCGAGCGCCAGCCGGGTGAGCAGGTAGCGCGGCACACCGATGCCCCACTGGGCGGTGCGCAGGAAGTTGCCGAAGACGGCGACGCCGGCCTCGTTCATGCCGTGGTGGCCGAGCTGCCCGGCCGGGGTGACGGTGAGCAGCGCCGGTCCGTCCGCGGGCCGGCGGCGCAGCGCGACGAACAGGGGAGCGGTCTCCGGCGGCAGGTCGGCGTTCTGCGCGGCGATCGGCCCGCCGGGACGCGACGGGCCGACCAGCGCCAGCGAGCTGCATTCGGGCGCCGCGGTGTTCCAGCCGGTCAGCTCGGCGCGCAGCTGCAGGATCCAGCCGTCGGCCGCGCTCAGGCCCGCGCCCTCGCCCACGCCGTCCACCTCGGCGGCCAGCTCCGGCGCGACGGCGGCGGTGACCTCACGCACGGCCAGCGCGTGCCCGCGGGCGGCGGCCGGGTCCAGGTCGCGGACGATCATCTCGTGGTGGCGCCGCACCAGATCGCGTACGGCCTCGCCGTACGCCTGCCCGGCGGCCCGGCCGGCACCGGGAATCTCGACCTCGATCAGCCGGACGGGAGTGCTCACCCGCCCACCTCCTTCCTGACGGGGCTGCGCCTGGCGTGCAACGAGGGCACGGCCGAGACCAGCTCGCGGGTGTAGTCGTGGCGGGGATCGGAGTAGATCTGCTCGGCCGGGCCGAGCTCGACCAGCTCCCCGCCGCACATCACGCCGATCCGGTCGGCGATGAGCCGGACCACGGCGAGGTCGTGGGAGATGAACACGCAGCCGAAGCCGGTGCTCGCGCGCAGCTCGGCCAGCAGGTCGAGGATCTGCGCCTGGGTGGAGACGTCGAGGGCGGAGACCGGCTCGTCGCAGATCAGCGCGCGCGGGCCGCAGGCGATCGCGCGGGCGATGGCCAGCCGTTGCCGCTGGCCGCCGGAGAACTCGCGCGGCAGCCGTTCGGCGTGCTCGGGGCGCAGCCCCACCTGGGTGAGCAGGCCGGCCACCCGCTCGCGGCGGGCCGCGGCGTCGAGGCCGGTGTGCAGGAGCAGCGGCTCGGCGATGCTCGCGCCGACCCGCATCATCGGGTTCAGCGAGCCGAGCGGGTCCTGGAAGACCATCTGCAGGTCGCGGCGCCTGGCCCGCAGCGCGCGCCCGCGCAGCCGGGCCAGGTCGGCGCCGTCGAGCAGGACCTGGCCGCGGTCCGGCCGCAGCAGACCGGCCAGCATGCGGGCCGTGGTGGACTTGCCCGACCCGCTCTCGCCGACGATCGCGAGCGTCTCGCCGGCCGCCACCGCGAACGACACCTCCCGTACGGCGGGCTTGCCCCGGAACGCCTTGACCAGCCCGCGAGCTTCAAGAACACTCATCGGCGCACCCCCGTCAGCGTGAGCTCCCGGCTGCGGGCGCAGCGCACCCGCCGCGACCCGGTGACCTGGACCTCGACGGGCGTGCCGTCGCAGACCCCCGGCCTGGTGTGCGCGCACCGCGGGCTGAACGGGCAGCCGGACGGCAGCGCGCCCGGCGCCGGCACCACCCCGGGGATGGCCTCGGGCGGGCGGCCGTGCATGGCGTTCTCCGGCGCGGCCGCCAGCAACGCCGCGGTGTACGGGTGGCGCGGCGCGTCGAACACCTCGCCCACCTCGCCCTCCTCGACCAGGCTGCCCGCGTACATCACCGCCAGCCGGTGACAGGTGCCCGCCACCACGCCGAGGTCGTGGGTGACCAGCAGCAGCGCCATGCCCAGCTCTTCCTGCATGCGGACCAGCAGGTCGAGGATGCGCGCCTGCACGGTCACGTCCAGCGCGGTGGTCGGCTCGTCGGCGATCAGGACGGCCGGCTCGCAGGCCACCGCCATGGCGATCATCACGCGCTGCCGCATGCCGCCGCTGAAGGTGTGCGGGTACTCGGCGGCGCGCCGGCCGGGCTCCTTGATGCCCACCGCGCCCAGCAGCTCGACCGCCCGCCGCGCCGCCGGCCCCCGCGCCAGGCCGAGGTGGCGTCTGAGCACCTCGGCGACCTGCTCGCCCACCGCGATCGCGGGGTTGAGGCTGGCCATCGGGTCCTGGAAGACCATCGCGATCCGGCGGCCGCGGATGCCGGCCAGCGTCCCGGGATCGGCGGCCAGCAGGTCGGTCCCGTCCAGGCGGACCGAGCCGGCCGTGACGGTGACGCCGCGCGGCAGCAGGCCGAGCAGCGCGAGCGCGGTCATCGACTTGCCGGACCCCGACTCGCCGACGAGCCCGGCCGCCTCGCCCGCCTCCAGCTTGAAGGACACCTCGCGCACCAGCGGGACGCTCCCGCCGCCCGAGCGCGCGGCGATGGACAGGCCCTCGACCTCCAGCAGCGTGCTCATACGTGCTCCCGATCCCGGCGGGCCAGCGCGTCGCGCAGGCCGTCGCCGACTGTGTTGAACGCCAGCACCGCCACGAGGATGATCACGCCGGGCAGGATGACCAGCAGCGGCGCCTGTTCCAGGTGGCGTACCGCCCGCTTGAGCATCGAGCCCCAGCTGGCCAGCGGCGGCTGCACGCCGAGCCCGAGGAAGCTCAGGCTGGCCTCGGCGAGGATGGCGTAGCCGAAGGTGAGGAAAACCTTGACGATGAGCGGCGTGCTCACGTTGGGCAGGACGTGCCGCAGGATGATCCGCGGCGTCGAGCATCCGCCGACGACGGCCGCCTGGACGTAGGTCTGGCCGCGTACGGCCAGCGCCGAGCCCCTGACCACCCGGTAGAAGCCCGGCGCGTAGACCACGCCGACGGCCAGCATCGCGTTGGTGAGGCTGGGCCCGAGCGCGGTGGCGATGGCGATGGCCAGCACCAGGCCGGGGATCGACAGCACCGCGTCGGCCACGCGGGAGACGACCAGGTCGAAGCCGCCTCCCAGGTAGCCGGCGAGCAGCCCCAGGGGCACCCCGCCCAGCGCGGCCACGGTGACGGCCAGCAGGGAGGCGCCCAGCGAGACGCGGGTGCCGTACATGAGCCTGCTGAGCACGTCGCGGCCGGACTCGTCGGTGCCGAGCCAGTGCGCGGCGCCCGGCCCCTCCAGCCGGCGCAGAAGGTCCTGGTCGAGCGGATCGTAGGGGGCGATGACCGGTGCCGCTACGGCGACCAGCACGAACACCGCCAGCGCGGCGACGGCGAGCATGACGTCCGCGCGCCCGGACAGGCGCCGCCACACGGTCATGCCGCCTCCCCGGGGGTGAGCCAGCGGTAGGCGAGGTCGACCGCGAGGTTGGCGGCGACCACGACCAGCGTGCTCGCGATCACGATGCCCTGCAGCACGGGCAGGTCCTGGCGGGTCACGGTGGACTCGGCGAGCGTGCCGAGGCCCGGCAGCCCGAACACCGTCTCCACCACGACCGCGCCGCCGAGCAACTGGCCCGTCTCCAGCCCGATCACCGTCACGTACGGCACGGCCGCGTTGCGCAGCGCGTGTTTGCGCAGCACGGTGACCGCGAGCAGCCCCTTGGCCCGCGCGGTCCGCACGTAGTCGGTCTCCAGCACGTCGGCCAGCGCCGCCCGGAGCTGGCGGGTCGGCTCGACCGCGGCGGCCAGCCCCAGCGTCAGCGCGGGCAGCGCCAGATGCGCGGCGAAGGCGCCGAACCCGTCGCCGATCGGCCGGTAGCCCGTGGCGGGGAAGAGCGGATAGGTGATCGCGAGGGCGAGGATCAGCAGCAGCCCCAGCCAGAACGACGGCGTCGCCACGGCCAGCGCGGTGCCGGAGGAGATGACCCGGTCGAGCCGGCCGCCGGGCCGCAGCGCCGCCAGCGTGCCCAGCGGGATGGAGATGAGCACGGCGACGGCCATCGCGGCGAGTGCCAGCGACAGCGTCACCGGCAGCCGCTCGGCGAGGATCTCGGTGACCGGCTGCGAGTTGTACAGCGAGGTGCCGAGGTCGCCGGAGAGCGCCGCCGCGGCCCAGCTCACGTACCGCACCGCCACCGGCTGGTCGAGCCCCAGCCCGGCGCGGACGGCGGCGATCTCCTCGCGCGTGGCGTGCTCACCGGCGATGTGGATGGCCGGATCGCCGGGCACCAGCAGGGACAGGCCGAAGGTGATGATCGAGACCACGAACAGCACCACCGCCGCGCCGGCGAGCCGTTTGAGCAGGAAGACGGGCATGACGGCTCAGCCCATGCCGACGACGCGGATGTCGTCGTATCCGGTCAGCAGCCGCTCGAAGTCGCGCACCTTGTCGTTGGTGGCGAAGTACAGCTTGCGATTGCAGATGGGGACGTTGTAGGCGTGCTCGGACGCCAGCTTGACGATCTCCCGGTAGCCGCTCTCCCGCTCGGAGGGCTCGGTCGCGCTCCGCGCCCGCTCGGCGAGCTCCTCGATGCGCGCGACGCTCAGGTCGCCCGGGTTGTTGAGCCCGCCCTTCAGGTAGTCCTGCTGGGTGATGAGGCCGGGGTCGGGCGCCGCGGCGCCGATCTGGCTGAGCAGGGCGTCGGCCTCGCCGCGGTTCTGGTAGAGGTCGATGGACTGGTCGGCGCTCATCGGCCGCAGCTTCATGTCGACGCCGACCTGCTTGAACTGATCCTGTACGGCCTCGCCCACCTGCACGTACGCGGTGTTGTTCCACACCAGCGCGGTGAAGGAGAAACCGCCGGCCAGGCCCGCCTCGGCCAGCAGCTTCCTGGCCTTGTCCGGGTCGTAGGGGTAGGCGCCGTCGAGCGTCGCCTCGTGCGCCCAGTGGCCGGCGGGGGCGGGCTGCACGGTGGGCAGGCAGGAGTTCAGCAGGAGCTTCTCGGAGATGGTGCGCCGGTCGACGGCGTGGTTGAGCGCCTGCCGTACGCGGGGGTCGGCGAACTTGGAGCGGGCGGTGTTGATGTTGATCTGGTAGACGAGCCCGGTCAGGAACTCGTTCACCTTCAGCCCGGACTCGCGGGCGGTGTCCACCTGTTCCGGGCGGATGAGCGTGGCGTCGTACTGGCCGGAGCGCACGCCGTTCAGCCGGGTGTCGTCCTCGTTGACGAACGACATCTCCAGGCCCTTCATGCGCTGGGCCTTGGGGTCGTGGTAGCCGGTGAACGGCTGGTAGACCACGCGGTCGTCGCGCCGGTAGGAGGTGACCCGGTAGGGGCCCGAGCCCACCGGGGCCCGGTCCAGGTCCGGCTTGTCGAAGGCCGCGGGGCTGATGAGCGCGCCGCCGCGATGGGCGAGGGCGTTCAGCAGGGCGCTCTCGGCGCCGGTGAAGGAGACGACCACCTTGCCGTCCGCGACCTCGACAGCGGTGATCATCTTGAGCAGCGCCTTGGCCGTGGAGCCCTGGGCGTTCCTGGCGCGCTCCAGGTTCGCCCGCACGGCCTCGGCGTCCAGGGCGCTCCCGTCGTGGAAGCGGGCTCCGGAGCGGAGCGTGAAGGTCGTCTTCTTGCCCTCGCGGCTCCAGGACTCGGCCACCATGGGGCCGATCCGGCCGTCGGGGCCAACCGTGACCAGGCGGTCGTAGATCGGGAAGAGGTAGAGCTCGTCCCAGGCGGTGGAGGCCTTGTGCGGGTCGAGGGTCGAGGGGAAGGCGGTGTAGGCGAAGCGCAGGACCCCGCCGCCGCCCGCGGCGGAGCGGGCGGGTTCCCCGCCGCCGCGCGCACATCCCGCGCCAAGGGCGCAGGCGGTGAGCACGGCCAGGGAGGCCGCTGCGACGCGGCCGGTCAGACGTGACATCTGAGCCTCCTTACGGATGCAACTCCTCCCAGCACGCACGGCTGAGATTGGCAATGTGGCCCCGTGCCCCCGCGACTCCCGGCAGCCCGCCGGGCAGGATCGCGGGTACCTCGTCGGTGTAGACCGCCAGGACGTAGCGGGGCTCCCCGCCCGCGAAGAAGACACCGGCGTCGCTGACGTCCCGCCAGCCGGCGCCGCTTTTGTGCGCGACCGGCGTGCCGTACGGCAGCAGCGCCGGCAGCGCGTCCCTGAACTGCTGGCGGCGCAGCACGTCGAGCGCGAACGCGCACAGGCCGGGCGGGCACCCGAGGCGCTCGGCGGCCGCCTCCTCCCCGGCGGCACCGCGCGCGATGAGCTCCAGCAGGCGTGCCTGGTCGTCCGGCGTCGTCGCGTTCGTCGCCTCCACCGGATGGTCGGGCGCGAGCGGGGGGATCAGCGCGTGCCGGTGGCGGGTGGCGGTGAGCCCGGCCGTCTCGCACCATTCGTTGACCGCGTCGAGCCCGATCCGGTCCAGGACGTGCGCGGTGGACAGGTTGTCGCTGAGGATGATCATGAGGGTGATCGTGTCGCGCAGCGACAGGGACAGCCCGGTGTCCAGGTGTTGCAGGAGGCCGGTGAACACGCGGTCGCGGTAGCGCCCGTCGATGGTGACGCGGTCCTCCAGGTCCAGCTCGCCCCGGTGGACCGCGCGCAGGACCGTCATCATGACCGCGACCTTGCGGGTGCTGGCCGCGGGGAACGGCCGGGACCCGTGCCGTGAGGCGGCCCCCGCCTCCTCGCCCCGGCCGAGGCCGATGAGCGACCAGCCCGTGACGAAGTCCTGAGCCTCGCACAGCTCGTCGAGACGCCTGGCCGCTCGTTCCAACTGATGCATGACGGGGACTCTAGGCCAAATCGATTTGGCATCACAAGGGTCGATGACAAATCGATTTGGCAGAAGGGCTTAAGGTGGCCCCATGAAGACCTCAAGGGCGCGCCCGAGGATCCGTGACGTCGCCGAGGCGGCCGGTGTGTCGGAGACGACGGTTTCCCACGTGCTCAACAACAAGGGAAGGGTCGACGCCGCGACGCGGGCCAGGGTGGCGGAGGTGGCCGAGCGGCTCGGTTACCGGCCCAACAGCAACGCCAAGAGCCTGCGCTCCGGGCGCACCGACACGATCGCCCTGCTGCTGCCGGTCGGCGTGGACACCACCAACAGCCACCACATCCTCGCCGTGGACTTCTACCTCTCCCTCACCATGAACTGTGTGGAGGCCGCCTTCGACCGCGACCAGGCCCTGCTGCAACTGCCCCCGCTGCGCAAGCTCGGCGACCTGCGCAGGTTCAGCATCGACGGCGGGATCGTCGTGGACCCCGTGCCGCAAGATCCGCGGGTCGCCATGTTCCACCAGCTCAACGTGCCGGTGGTCACCATCGGCAGGGACATCGCCCGCCCCGGGGATCCGTGGTGGGTGGCGGCCGACAGCGCGGCCAGCACCACGGCGGTGCTCGACCATCTCGCCGCCGCCGGGGCCGAGCGCGTCGCGATGCTCTCCGTCGACATCGAGTGGTCGTGGTTCACCGACGCCGAGCGCGCCTACGCCGAGTGGTCGCGGACGCGCGGGCGCGACCCGCTGCTCGTGCTCGCCAAGCCCGACAAGCTCCCCGGCAGCGCGGCCGAGGCCGCGAACGCGCTGCTCGACCTGCGGCCCGACGCGGTCTACGCGCCGCCGCAATGGCTGGCGACCGGGCTGCTGCGCGCGGCGCGCGAACGCGGCGTACGCGTGCCCGGCGACCTGCTCGTCTCGGTCGGTGTCGACAGCCACCTCGCCCGCACCAGCGAACCGCCGCTGACCGCCGTCGACCTCGACCCCGCCCGCACCGCCAGGGAGGCCGTCGACCTGCTCGTCCGCCGGATCGAGGACGGCGAGCCCGCCGGTCCCCGCCTCATCCCGGCCGGCCTGCGCCCCCGCGCCTCCACCCTCGGGCGGGAAGGAGCCGGAACCGTCGTCTCGTGAGGGGTGAAACCCCTGCTAGCTTATTTGCCCACATATGTACGTTTGTCGGGAAAGCCGAGGCGGCGTGGGCAAGTCGAGCGTTCTGTCAGTGATCGGCTGGACGCTGCTGTCCGTTCTCGTGCCGGGTGCCGCGCATCTGCGCGCCGGCAGGCGGCGCACCGGAATCGTGATCCTCGTGGTCTACGCCCTGGTGCTGGCGACGCTGACGACGGTCGTCCTGGTCAACGGCAAGCAGCTCGCCGGACTGGTGGCGGACCCGTCGATGCTGACCGGCCTGATCGCCGGCTGCGTGGTCGCGGGACTGGCCTGGTCGGCCGTGGTGGTCGCCTCGTACGTGGCGATGCGGCCGGGCAGCCTGCCGCGCCGGGCGCAGGCCGCCACCGGGGCGGTCGCCGGGGTGCTGGCCGTGGCGGTGGCGGTGCCGTTCACCTTCGTGGCGGCGACCGCGCGCACCTCCAACGAGGCGATCGGCGAGGTGTTCAAGGAGACCGCCACCAAGCCGATCGACCCCAAGGACCCCTTCGACGGGCGCCGGCGCCTCAACATCGCCCTGCTCGGCGGTGACGGCGCCGCCTCCCGGCAGGGCGTGGGCATCAGGACCGACAGCATCAACGTCGTCAGCATCGATGTGAAGACCGGGAACTCGGTCCTGTTCGCGCTGCCCAGGGAGATGGAGAACGCCCCGTTCCCGCCGGGAAGCGCCATGGCCAAGCGGTTCCCGCCGCCCAAGAACTTCTGGCTGCCCCCCGGTCAGGGCCGGGGCAGCGCCGACCTGCTCAACGGCGTGTGGGCGTACGCCGACACCCACCCCGAGGTCGCCGGCCACGCGCGCACCCGCGCCGGAGACGCGCTCAAGGGCGCGCTCGGCCAGATCCTCGGCATCAAGGTCGACTACTACATGATGGTCAACATGTGGGGCGTGGCCCGGCTGATCGACGCGCTGGGCGGCGTCACCATCAACGTCGAGCGCGACATCTGCTACGGCGTCGGCCGCAGCGACGGCGGCGTGGTCAAGGCCGGCACCCACAAGCTCAACGGCGAGCAGGCCCTCTGGTACGGCAGGGCCCGCGACCACCCCGGCAGCACCTGCGCCGGAGGCGACAACAGCACCCGGATGAAGCGCCAGCAGTGCGTCATGAACGCGATGCTCAGCCAGCTCCAGCCGGCCAACGTGCTGCTGAAGTTCAACGCGCTGGCCCGCGCCGCCAAGAGCACGTTCGTCACCGACATCCCCCGCGACCTGCTGGGCGAGCTCGTCCCGCTGGCCGACCGGGTCAAGTCGGGGCGGGTCTCGACGATGAACTTCGTGCCTCCCGCCTACAACCCGGCCTACCCGGACTTCCCGCGCATCCGCCGGGCCGTACGGACCGCCACCACCGGCGCGACCACGCCCCGGCCCACACCGTCGTCCACGGGCACGTCCACGCCGTCGCCCTCGGCGGGTGTCACCAAGAAGCCCAAGCCGACCGGCGGGGTGTCCAGGCTTGGCTCCACCTGCGCGGCCTGACCCTCGGGAGGGGGTCATTTTGTCGCCGCGCCCGGCTACTCTCCGGGTTGTGGATGCTGTCGAACCGCTCCAGATGCCGCCGATGGTTCTGTACCAGGGCAAGACTCCCGCGTTCCTGCTCGCCTGGCGACGCGGCGCCGGCCACTGGGAGGCCCGCCTGGCCGTCCCGCAGTCGCAGGTCGACGTGCGCGGCGAGCCGGTGCACGGGCTCAACTACCGCTGGGCGCCGGCCGCGGAGCTGAACAACCTGCCCCGCGTCGACTACTCGGCCGTGCCGCGCCCCGGTCCCGGCGAGGCGGAGCCGCGGCCGTTGCGGATGCCGCCGATGGTGCTGGTCAAGGGCGGCGACCCGGCCTTCCTGCTGGCCTGGCGGCGCGGGACGGACCACTGGGAGGGCTTCCTGGCGGTGCCGCCCGGCGCCGGAGCCCAGGGTGAGGGCGTCGTCCACGTGCGCGTGGGCGCCGGGGCCATCACCAAGCTGCCGGAGGTCGACTACAGCGAGGTGCCCGCCCCGCCCCGGGAGGCCTGAGCGGTGTTTGCCCAACGTTCGCCTGGTTCGCCGGAAGGTCTTGGGCGTACGCGGGTACCTGGGTGACATGGGAAACACTGAGGCCGGAGAAGGGGTCGTCGATCCGCAGGCCGCCGCCGAGGACAGCCACCTGCTGGAGATCACCCCCGGGCTGAGCGTGGACAGCTCCGACGACGACGACCCGGTCCTGATCCGCCCCGACGGCCAGGCGGTGTCCACCTGGCGCGAGCACTATCCGTACGCCGAACGGATGGACCGCGCGCGCTACGACCACGACAAGCGGCTGCTGCAGATCGAGCTGCTCAAGCTCCAGTACTGGATCAAGCACACCGGCGGCCGGCTGGTGATCCTGTTCGAGGGGCGTGACGCCGCGGGCAAGGGCGGCACGATCAAGAGGTTCACCGAGCACCTCAACCCGCGCGGCGCCACGGTCGTCGCCCTGGAGAAACCCAGCGAGCGCGAGCGGACCCAGTGGTACTTCCAGCGCTACGTCGCCCACCTGCCGTCCGCGGGGGAGATCGTGCTGTTCGACCGCTCCTGGTACAACCGCGCCGGGGTGGAGCGGGTGATGGGTTTCTGCACGGATGAGCAGTACCTCGAGTTCGTCGAGCAGGCGCCGCTGTTCGAGCGGATGCTGGTCGAGTCGGGCATTCACCTGGTCAAGCTGTGGTTCTCGGTCTCGCGCGCCGAGCAGCGCACCCGGTTCATCATCCGGCAGGTCGACCCGGTCCGGCAGTGGAAGCTGTCGCCCATGGACCTGGAGTCGCTGGACCGGTGGAACGAGTACACGGCCGCCAAAGAGGACATGTTCCTGCACACCGACACCGAGATCGCCCCCTGGACGGTGATCAAGAGCAACGACAAGAAGCGCGCCAGGACCGAGGCGATGCGCCACGTCCTGAGCCTGTTCGGCTACGAGGACAAGGACGAGAGCGTGGTCAAGACCCCCGACCCGCGCATCGTGATCTCCGCGGCCGACATCGTCGACGAGGACCACACCGGCATGAACGGCTCCCGCTGACCCCGATCAGAGCGGGCGGCCCATCACCTCGCGCAGGACCCGCATGACGTTCCCGCCGAGGATCTTCCTGATGTCGGCCTCGGCGAAGCCCCGGCGCACCATCGTCTCGGTGAGCTTGGGCAGGTCGGCGGGGCGTTCGATCTCGGCGGGGGTGAAGCCGTCCCCGATGCCGGGCGTCTGCGCCGGCCAGCCGCCGAAGACCTGCCGGAAGTAGTCCTCGATGAAGTCGGGGCCGAGGCCGACGTGGTCGGCGCCGGCCACGTTCACCAGGTGTTCGATGTGGTCGACGACCCGCTCGGCGCTGGAGTCGGCGGGGTCGATGAACATGGGGATCGCCGCCGCGACGCTGATGACGCCGCCGCGTCCGGCGATGGCCCGCAGCTGGGAGTCGCCGAGGTTGCGATGGATCTTGGTGATCTCCAGGCAGGCGGAGTGGGTGGCCAGGAACGGGCGCGTGAGCACGTCCAGCACCTCGTCCACGCCGTTGGCGCCGAGGTGGCTGATGTCGAAGACGACGCCGAGCCGTTCCATCTCGCGCAGCACGTCGATGCCCTGCGGGGTCAGTCTGCTGCCGGAGCTGTCGTCGAGACCGCTGCCGTCGGCCAGGAAGGTGCGGCCGTAGTGGGCCAGGGAGACGACGCGTACCCCGGTCCTGGCCAGGGCGTTGATCAGGCGCGGGTCCTGGCCGATGGCGTGCGCGCCCTCCAGCGCGATGATCAGCGCGATCCTGCCCGCGGCCACCGCCGCGTCGACGTCGGCGCCGGTCAGGCAGACGGCGACCTCGTCGCGGTGCTCCTCGGCGAGTTCGTGGATGCGCTCGATCAGCAACAGGGTACGGCGCAGCGCCCCCTCCGACTGGAACTGCTCCTCGATGCAGATGGGCAGCACCTGGACGTTCACCCCGCCGGCCCGCAACTGGGGCAGCCAGTATTCGGCGAAGTGATCCCGGTCGCCGCGCCGGTCGTGGTGGTCGACGAGGAGGATCAGGTCGTTGTGCGTGTCGGCGACGGTGGCGTGCCGGTGCAGGGCCATGGCGTCCATGCGGGGAATCTCCTCGGCCGGTGGGATTTCGACCGAGGCTACGCCGGCGCCCGCCGGGGGCGTCATCGGCAGGTGTAGCAGATCGCGGGCCGTATTTCCGACCACCGTCCATCGGAACCGCACCGGCGCCGAATCAGACTCGGACAGCACCGAGCTTGAGGAGGAGACCAGATGAGTGGGGTTCCGGCGCGTCCCGCGCTACCCGATCCGGAGCACATCTCCGCCACGGGCCGCCACGGGATGATCTCGACGTCGCATCCGGCGGCGACGCGGGCGGGCGTGGCGGCGCTGCGAAGGGGCGGCAGCGCCGTCGACGCCTACCTGGCGGCGGCGGCCGTGCAGACGGTGGTCGAGCCCACGATGACGACGCTTGCGGGCACGATGTTCATCTCGGTCTACGACCCGGCCGACGGCCGCAGCCGCTTCCTCGGCCATCTGGGCACGATCCCGGCGGCCGAGGACGGCGACCTGGACGAGGCGGCCCGCCTGTCGGGCCGCACCGTGGTGGCACCCGGATGGCCCCGCGCCGCGCACGAGGCGTGGTCGCGCTGGGGCCGGCTGCCGTGGGCGGAGCTGTTCGGCGAGGCGCGGGTGGCGGCGCGCGAGGGGTTCGTGGCCGACGAGCTCCTGTGGGGATGGGCCTTCGAGTTCCGGCGGGCGGCGGGCCGCTTCGAGGCCGGGCGCGACATCTGGTTCCCGGGCGGCCGGCTCTTCCGGGTGGGCGAGGTACTGCGTCAGCCCGCGCTGGGCCGTACCATCGAGCAGCTCGCCGAGCAGGGGCCCGGCTACATCTACGAGGGCGAGTTCGCCAGGAGGTACGTGGAGACGGCCAGAAGGGCCGGCGGCCGGATCACGCTCGACGACATGGCCGCGAGCACGGTCACCGAGGGCGACCTGACGCCGCTGCCCGTGGCCGGCGGGCTGGAGCTCCACACCAGCGGCCCGCTGTACGCCCTCCTGCTCAGCCTGTCGGAGCTGGCCGGAACCGACGACCTGTACACGCGGATGCGCATCGTCGAGGAGGCCTGGCACCACGGCCTGGCCGACGTCTCGGCGGGCTACCGCGTACGCGAGCCCGGCGACATGGCCGCAGCGGTCTCACCCGAGACGGCGGAACGGCTGCTGCCCCAGGTGCTCAAGGGAGAGCCGAGGCCGTTCGAGGCCATGAACCTGGGCACCAACGCCATCGTCGCCGTCGACGAGCGCGGCATGATCGCGCACGGCACCCATTCGGCGACCTCGACCCCGTTCGGCGCCGGGCTGACGGTGGACGGGGTGATCGTGCCGCGCCCGATGTTCATGTGCGCGGACCCGGTGGTGCCGATCCCGGACGGCTGGTCGACGTCCCTGCTGGCCCTGCGCGACGGGCGGCCGGTGTACGCGGCGGCCTCGCCCAGCATCTCCGCGCTGCAGAACGTCTTCCAGAACGCGGCGAACGTGCTGCGGCACGGCATGTCGCCGAAGGAGTCGGTGCTGCGGCCGATGTTCGGCGCGTCGATGTACCCGAGCAGGCGGCCGATGGTGGAGGCCACGATCGGCGAGGACGTCATCGCCGAGGTGGAACGGCGGGGGCTCGGCGTCACCCGCGTCTCGCCGTGGGAGGTGGAGATGGGCAGCTGCCAGGCCGTCGCCATCGACGAGGACGGCACCTTGCACGGCGTCGCCGACCCGCGCCGGCTCGGCAGCGCGGCAGGTCACTGATGGGAAAGGAAGGCCCGTGACGAGTAACGACGAGGTTCCAGGACCGGCGAGCCCGAGGGTACGGGTCCGGCGCAAGGCGGATCGGGGATCGTACGATCCGGAGCTGGTGCGGCGGATCCTCGACGAGGCGCTGATGTGCCGGGTCGCCTTCGCCGACGGCGGGCAGCCGTACGTGCTGCCGACCCTGCACACGCGCGTCGGCGACCTGCTCTACTTCCACGGCTCCCAGCGCAACCGGATGCTGGAGCGCATGCTGGGCGAGCCCATCTGCGTCGAGGCGACCGTGGTCGACTCGCTGGTGCTGGGCCGCTCGGTGATGGAGAACTCCATGAACTACCGCTCCGTGGTGGTGCTCGGCGCCGCCCACGAGGTGCTGGAGCGGCAGGAGAAGCTGGAGGCGATGCACGCGCTGGTGGAGCGGATCGCGCCGGGCCGCATCCCGGAGCTGCGCCCGCTGACCGACGCCGAGCTGAACAGCACCCGTGTGCTGGCGGTGCCGCTGACGGAGTGCTCGGCCAAGGTGCGCACCGGCCCGCCGATGGACCGGGCCGGCGACTACGACCTGGACGTGTGGGCGGGCGAGGTGCTCCTGCGGGTGTCCGCGACCACACTGGTGCCCGACCCGCGGCTGAAGGCGGGCATCGAACCCCAGCCGGCTTTGGTGGAGTGGAGGCGTGATGGGCTCTGAGGAACGCGTGTACGGCCGCTTCGACTTCGGCCTGACACCGGAACAGGAGGAGCGGGCACGGCGGCTGCACCACGACGGCGTCGTCATCGACCTGCTCTACCAGGGCCCCTGCTCACCCGACGTGTGGACCGCCGAGCTCGTCGCCGAACTGGACGCGCTCGGCTCCGACGACCTGTTCACGGTCGCCTTCTTCCTGCAGAAGAAGGCGCTGGCCGGTCAGTTCCCGAGGTACAAGGAGCTGATGGACGCCTCCGGGGTCACCGCCCCGGCCACCGGCGGTTACGTGCTCCGTGACAAGGCGTCGATCCTGGACGCCGCGCACCTGGCCGCCCGCGCGCTGGAGGCCTTCCCGTGGATGCGCCGCGCCCGTACGGCGGGCGACATCCGGGCCGCGCACGCCGCCGGCGGCCAGGCGATCTGGGGCCTGGTCCAGACGAACATGCTCGCCCCCGGCGACCTCGACCTCATCGACATCGCCCACGACCTGGGCGTGCTCAACACCGTCGACTGCGCCTACAACAGCATGAACTTCATCGGGGCGGGCTGCACCGAGCGCTACGACCCCGGGCTGAGCCACTTCGGGCTGCGGTTCGTGCGCCGCTGCGACGACGTCGGCGTGATCGTCGACACCGCGCACTCGGGCCGCCAGACCACCCTCGACGCCTGCGCCGCCTCCCGCAAGCCGGTCATCGCCACCCACACCTCCGCCGCCGCCGTCTTCGCCCACGACCGCGCCAAGAGCGATGACGAGCTGCGCGCGATCGCCGGGACGGGCGGGGTGATCGGCGTCTACGTCGTGCCGTTCTTCCTGGCCGCGCCGGACGACCCGAATCCGACCATCGAGCTGTTCCTCGACCACGTCGACCACATCAGCGACCTCGTCGGCTGGGAGCACGTGGCCATCGGCACGGACTGGCCGCTGGCGCTGCCCTCTCACGTGATGGAGGCGGCCTTCGCCGGAAAGCAGGCCGACTTCGGGTTCCGGCCCGAGCACGGCATCGACAAGGTGACCAGGACGCTGGACGGCTTCCGCGACTACCGCGACCTGGTCAACCTCACCCGCGGCCTGGTCTCGCGCGGCTACGACGACGACCAGGTCCGCGGCATCATCGGGGAGAACTTCCTGCGCGTGTTCGAGGCGGTCAACGGCTGAGGTCCACCCGGCCGCGCAGCAGGATGCTCCAGCCGGAGGCCCGGTCCAGCCGGGCCTCGAAGGCGCTGCCGTACGGGCTGAAGTGGCGCAGTGTCTCGTTCTCGGCCAGCTCGCCGTCGGCGAGCGCGAGGACGAGACGGGCGCAGGTGCCGGTCCCGCACGGTCCGACGTTGACGATCCGCTCGCCCCAGACGACCGCGCTGCGGGTGGCGCCGTCCACGACGGGCTCGGTCAGCAGCAGCAGGCCGGGCCGCTCGCCGGTCCGCGCGGCCAGCTCCGCGCCCGCCTCGTGCAGGAACGCGTCGCCGGGACCCGCCAGCTCGTCCGGGCGGTCCAGGTCCAGGCCCGCCGCGGCGGCGGGCAGCGCGAGGAAGGAGTTGCCCGCGACGCTCACCGCCCGCACCGTGTACGGCCGCCCGCCCACCTCGACCACGTACGTGCCCGGCGGCCGCGCCGCCGCCGGCATGCGCAGCGTCATCGTGCCGTCACCCCGGTCGGTGGCGCGGATCAGCCCGCCCGCGGTGTCGAAGACGACCGTGGCCCCGTCGCCGGGGGAGCGCACCGCACCGGCGAACATCGACGCCTCGCCGCACCCGCCGAGCGGCCCGTCGGCCGCCACGAACAGCAGCCCGTCGTCGGCGTCGGGACGCGGCGGGCGGGTCACCACCGCCACGATCGCGCCCGGATCGCCCGCCATCGCGGTGAAGAACTGCGCCCGCACCTCCTCCAGAGCCGGGCCGAGCGCCGCCCCGACCCCGGCCATCGAGTCGGCCCCGTGGGCGATCGAGGTGAGGTCGGCGCAGGCGACGGGCTGACCGGATGTCGAACCGCTGGCCAGGAACCTGTGAGTCATGCCGCCCATCGTCGGCTCGCGCGGGCCCGCCGCTCGACGGACGGACGCAGGAAAGAGCGGGGCCCGGTTGCGACGGGCGGCGGTTGCTTGGACAGCCGTCGAAAGCGGGTCACGCGGGCTTCGTCCGGGCGCGGAGGAAGCCGGGGCCCGGCGCGCGTATCGTGCGGAAATGAGCGTACTTCCAGCGGGCAGTGGTGTTTCGGGTTATAGGCTCACCGCTGTGACCAGCGAGTTGCAGCGTCTCGTGGACGGCCTGGGCCGGCGGCTGCAGCGCAACGTCACGGTCGACGACCGGCGGCTGCGGCAACTGGCCTTCTCCTCGCACGAGTACGGCGAGATCGACCGGCTGCGCGAGCAGTCCATCTTCCGGCGCGACGTCCCGGACGGGGCGCTGGAGTGGACGTTCGGCGCCGGCGCCCGCTCAGCGCCGGGGCCCTTCCGCCCGCCGGTGGCGCCCGAGATCGGCGCCACGATCCAGCGCCTGTGCGTGCCGATCCGGCAGGAGGGAGCGCTCCTGGGGTTCATCTGGGTCCTGGAAGGCGACGACCCGCTGTCGGAGGAGGCACTCGGGAGCGTCCTGGCCACGCTCGACACGATCGCCATCGTCATCCAGCGCGACCAGCTCGCCCAGGAGCTGTACCGGAGCCGGGCCAGGGAACTCGTACGCGACCTGGTTGTGGGCGACGACGCCCGGCTGCGCGAGCACGCCGCCGAAGAGCTGATCGACGCCGACCTCTTCGTGGCCGCCGAGCCCGTCGTGGCCATCGTCGTCACCGTCCACGCCGGCGAGCAGGCGCTGACCGACATCGAGCGCTCCACGCTGGAGGGCTGGCTCGAACGCGTCAGCGGCCGCCTGTCCGACCGCCGCCACATCAGCCTGGTCCGCCGCGACCACGGCCTGCTCCTGCTGTCGGACAAGGACCCGCTGGTCAGCGGTGACGCCAAACGCCACCTCGCGCAAGAGCTCCTGGACCACCTCGACCGCGACCTGTCGGGCGCCGACGTGGCCGCCGGCATCGGCGAGCCCGTGAGCGAGCTGTCGGCCTTCTTCCAGTCCTACGGCCAGGCCCGGCGGGCCGCCCGGGTCACCCGCCTGGTGGAGGGGTTCGGCCGGGTCGCCGGCTTCGACCGGCTGGGCGTCTACGGCCTGCTGGTCCGCATCCCGCTCGACGAGCTCACTCCCCAGGCCCTCCCGCCGGGCCTGCGCCGCCTGCTGGACGCCGGAGCCAAGGGCGAGCAGCTCGCCGACACCCTCGAAGCCTTCCTCGACCACGCGGGCGACGTGCAGGCCGCCGCCGAGCAGCTGTACGTGCACCGCACCACGCTCTACTACCGGCTGCAGCGGATCGAGGAGTACACCGGCGCGCACCTGGCCGACGGCGAGGACCGCCTGGCACTCCACCTCGGCCTGAAGATCGCCCGCCTGATGGGCCTGCGCCACCACCTCTGACAGTTCCGACAATCTGCCGAAGCGCCGGGTTCATTCTTGCGACTGCTGTCGTTAGGACGGCGGCCTCCGCTGTATGAAACTGAGCCGCAACCAGCTCAGACCGGGGGACGCCGGCCGATTGGAACCACCCATGCGCAAACCGCTCACCCTCCTTGTCTCCATCGCCCTGGCCACCGGTTGCGCCGGCGCGTCGCCGCCGGGCGGCGGCGGGCTCCCCTTGGCCAAGGACGGCACCTTCACCTTCGCCATCCCCGCCGACCAGGGCATCCTCGACCCCTACCGCAACCTGCTCCCGCTCGGCGAGATGGGCAGCCTGGCCTACGACCCGCTCGTCAACGTCACCCCCGAGGGCAAGGTCGTCTCCGGGCTGGCCACGTCCTGGAAGGCCGACGCCGAGACCGCCACCTTCACCCTCAGGAAGGGCATCACCTGCTCCGACGGATCCCCGCTCACCCCGAGCACCGTCGCGCGCGTCTTCGGCTTCCTCAAGGACCCGAAGAACCAGTCGCCCATGTACGGCCTGCTGGTGCCGACCACACCCTTCGAGGTCAGCGCCGACGACGCCGCGGGCACGGTGAAGGTGACGATGAAGAAGCCCTTCGCCCTCCTGGTCGAGACGCTGGGCCGCGTCCCCATCGTCTGCGACAAGGGCCTGGACAACCCCGAACTTCTGGGGACGACCTCGGCCGGCAGCGGCCCCTACGTCCTCACCAAGGTCGTCCGCGGCGACCACTACATCTTCACCCGCCGCGACGGCTACACCTGGGGCCCGGACGGCGCCGCAGGCAACGCCCCCGGCAGCCCGGCCACGATCGTGGTCAAGGTCGTGCCGAACGAGACCACCCGCGCCAACCTGCTGCTGTCCGGCGAGATCAACATGGCCGGCGTCGGCGGCCCGGACCGCGACCGTCTCCAGGCCCGCAAGCTGGAACGTTACGACGTGTCGACCATCCTCGGCGAGCTCTGGTACAACCAGCGCGACGGCCGCCCCGGCGCCGACCCGCTCGTCCGCCAGGCGCTCACCGCCGCCCTCGACCTCGACGAGCTGACCAGGGTCTCCACCACCGGCACCGGCAGACGGGCGGGCAGCCTGGTCGCCAACCTCGCCCAGCCGTGCGCCGCCGACTCCGCGACCGGCCACCTGCCCGCCGCCGACCCCGTACGGGCCGCCGCCCTGCTCGACCAGGCCGGATGGGCCAAGGGCGCCGACGGCACCCGCGCCAAGAACGGCAGGAAGCTCCTCATGGACCTGCACTACAGCCCCAGCGAGGGCGAGGGCAGCGTGGCCGCCACCGAACTCGTGGCCAAACGCTGGCAGGCGGCCGGCGTCACCGTGAAGCTCACCGCCGACGACCCGGCCGCGCTGTCCAGGACCATGTTCGAGACCGGCGACTTCGACGCCTACTGGGCCGGGTTCAAGTTCGACCTGCCCACCCACATCCTGCCGTGGGCCTCCGGCGAGGTCCCGCCCAAGGGCCAGAACTTCGCCGGCATCGACAACCCCGACTTCGTCAGGCTGGCCGCCGAGGCCGCCGCCACCCCCGGCGCCGCGGGCTGCAAGCTCTGGAACGAGGCCGAGCGGGCCCTGTTCAAGGCGGCCGACGTCGTCCCGATCTCCATCGCCCAGCAGCCCTACTACTTCCACAAGGCCAAGGCCGCGACGGAGGGCTGGCTGCAGCAGCCGATCCCGACCAGCATCAGGGTGCTGCGGTGAGGAGCCCCTGGGTGGCCTTCGCGCTGCGCAGGACACGCCGGTTCGCCGTCTCGCTCTGGGTCCTCGTCACCGCCGCGTTCCTCATGATCCACCTCATTCCCGGCGACCCGGTGCGCGGCGCGCTCGGGCTGACCGCGCCGGTCGAGCTCATCCGCGAACGCCGCGCCGCCCTCGGCCTGGACGACCCGCTCTGGACGCAGTACCTCGACTTCCTGCGCGGCCTGGTCACCGGCGACCTCGGCACGTCGATGGTGAGCAACATGCCCGTGGCCCAGACCATCGGCGAGCGGCTGCCCGAGACCGTCAAGCTCGCGCTGCCCGCGTTCGCCCTGGTGCTCGCCACGGCCATCCCCATCGGGCTGGTCATGGCCGTCCTCACCAGGGGCGGGCGGCGCCGGGCCGGGGAACTGGCCTTCACCTCCGGCAGCGTCTTCCTGGCCGCCATCCCCGAGTTTCTGCTGGCCGTGGGGCTCGTCTACGCCTTCGCCGTACAGCTGCCGTGGTTTCCCGTGGCCGGGCGGGACGGGCTCATCTCCTACGTCCTGCCCGTACTGGCCCTCGCGATCGCGCCCGCGGCCATCCTGTCCAGGATCGTGCGGGTCGAGCTGCTGTCGGTCCTGGGCGACGACTACATCCGTACGGCCCGCGCCAAGCGCCTGACCGCCCGCCTGGTCTACCTCCGGCACGCATTGCCGAACGCGCTCACCGCCACCCTCACCGTCGCCGGCCTCACGCTGACCGGGATGGTCGTCGGCACCGTGCTCGTGGAGAACGTCTTCGCCTGGCCGGGGATGGGCTCCACGATCGTCGAGTCGATCCTGCAGAAGGACTACCCGATGGTCCAGGGCGTCGTCCTCGTCTACGGGGCCGGCGTGCTGCTGGTGAACCTGCTGGTCGACGTGCTCCTCGCGGTGCTCGACCCCCGATCCGCGATCAAGGAGGGCTGATGGCCCGCAAATGGCTCGCCGCCGCCCGCACCCCGATCGGGGCCTGCTCCGCCGTCCTGCTGGTCCTCGTCGGCGCGCTCGCCGTACTCGCGCCCGTCCTCTGGGGCGAGGCCGCGGAGCTCACCGACACCAACGCCATCCAACAGGGCCCCTCCGCGGCCCACCTGCTGGGCACCGACTCCCTGGGCCGCGACCTGTTCCTGCGCGTCGTCGTCGCCACCCGGCTGTCGGTCTCGCTCGCGCTCGCCTCCACCGCCATCGGCCTGGTCGCCGGCGTCATCCTGGGCCTGGCGCCGTCGGTGCTGCCCCGGCGGGCCGGACGCCTGGTCACCGCCGCCGTCGACATCGCCGTCGCCTTCCCCGCCCTCCTGCTCGCCCTGTTCCTCGCCGTCATCTTCGGGGTCGGCGTCAAGGGCGCCGTGCTCGCCATCGGCCTGGCCGGCGCCCCGGCCTTCGCCCGCCTCACCCAGACCCTCGCCGCCTCCGTCTCCGGCCGCGACTTCGTCTCGGCCGCCAAAGTGGCCGGAGTCGGCAGGATCCGGCTGATGACCCGGCACATCCTGCCGAACATCGGCGAACCCCTCGTCGTCAACGCCACCATCGGCGCCGGCGCCGCCCTGCTCGCCTTCGCCGGGCTCTCCTTCCTCGGCATCGGCGTGCAGGCGCCCGGCTACGACTGGGGCCGGCTGCTCGTCGAAGGACTCGACCGCATCTACACCAACCCCGCCGCCGCCCTGGCGCCCGGGATCGCCGTCGTCGTCATCGGGCTGGCGTTCAACCTCTTCGGCGAGACGGCCGCCGCCGTGATCGGCATCCGCGTGCCCAGGACCCGGGTGCGGGAACGGCCGCCGCCCGCCCCGGCGACCACCGCCCGCGGCGAGGACGAACTGCTCGTGGCCGACAACCTCGAGGTCGCCTTCCCCGGCGTCACCCCCGTCCGCGGCGTCAGCTTCACCATCGCCCCCGGCGAGGCGGTCGGCATCGTGGGGGAGTCGGGCTCCGGCAAGAGCCTGACCGCGCTGGCCGTCTCCCACCTGATCGAGGCGCCCGGCGAAGTGCGGGCGGACCGCCTCGACTTCCTCGGCGTCCCCCTGCTGTCGGCCCGCCCGGGGGAGTTGCGTACGCTCCTCGGACCCTCGCTGTCCATGGTCTTCCAGGACCCGATGACCTCCTTCAACCCGGCCCAGCGGATCGGCCGCCAGCTCGCCGAGGTGGCCGAGGCCCACCAGGGGCTGTCACGGCGGGCCGCCATGGAACGCGCCGTCGACCGGCTGCGCGCCGTCCACGTGGGGGAGCCGGAACGCCGCGCCCGCCAGTACCCGCACGAGTTCTCCGGCGGGATGCGGCAGCGCGCGATGATCGGCATGGGGCTGATGGCACGCCCGCGCCTGGTCGTGGCCGACGAACCCACCACCGCGCTGGACGTCAGGGTCCAGCGCGAGGTGCTCCGCCTGCTGTCGCGCATCCGGGCGGACGGCGCCGCCGTCCTGCTGATCAGCCACGACATCTCCGTGGTCAGGAAGACCTGCTCGCGGCTGCTGGTCATGTACGCGGGACGCGTGGTCGAGGACCTGCCCGTCACCGCCACCCCGCGCCACCCCTACACCCGGGCCCTGCTCGCCACCGTCCCCGACCTGGACACCGACCTGGACCGGCCGCTGGCGACCATCCCCGGCCGCCCGCCCGGCCCGCACGAGGTCCCGCCGGGCTGCGCCTTCGCCCCGCGCTGCGCCCTCGCCGCCGAGCGGTGCGTCCGCGAGGATCCCGCCCTGGCGCAGACGGCGCCCGGCCACCTCCTCGCCTGCTGGAACCCGGAGCCGCCCCATGAGTGACCTGCTCTTCGACGACGTGACCGTCCACTTCGGCGCCGCCCGCGCCGTGCACGGGGTCACGCTCGCGGTGCCGTCCGGCACGACCGTCGGCCTCGTCGGCGAGTCCGGCTCCGGCAAGTCCACCCTCGCCCGCGCCGCCGTGGGCCTGTCGCCGATCACCTCCGGCCGCGTCCTCCTGGACGGCGCCGACGTGACGGCCGCCCGCAGGCGCCCGCTGCAGATGGTCTTCCAGGACCCCTACTCCGCGCTCAACCCCCGGATGACCGTCGGCGAGTCCATCGCCGAGCCCATGCCACGCGAGACCTACAAGGGCGCCGCGGCCAGGCGCGCCGCCGTCGCCGACCTGCTCGCGCGGGTCAGCCTCGACCCCGGCCGCGCGTCCATGCTGCCCGGCCAGCTCTCGGGCGGCCAGCGCCAGCGCGTGGCGCTGGCCCGCGCCCTCGCCGGCCGCCCCAAGGTCGTCATCGCCGACGAGATCACCTCGGCCCTGGACGTCTCGGTGCAGGGCGCGATCCTCAACACGATCAGGGACCTGCGCCAGGAGCTGAAGCTCACGATGCTGTTCATCTCCCACAACCTGGCCGTCGTCCGGTACGTCAGCGACCACATCGCCGTCATGTACCAGGGCGCCATCGTGGAGTCCGGCCCCACCGACCAGATCATCACCGCCCCCGCCCACCCCTACACCCAGGACCTCCTCGACGCCGCCCGCCTGTGACGTGACCCACCCGGCCCGCCATCACCACCGCCCCCGCCTGTGACGCGCCCGGTCCCCGTGACCCACCCGGTCCGGTACGGGGCTAGGTTGGATCCATGACAGCCGTGCTCGTCTACGACGGAGACTGCGGGTTCTGCACGACGTGCGTGCGCTTCATCGAGCGGCGCATGCGCGTCCGGGCGCGGATCACCGCCTGGCAGGCGGCCGACCTGGCCGCCCTCGGCGTCACGGAGCGGCGGGCCCGCTACGAGCTGCTGTGGGTGTCCGGCACCGGCGTGTACGGCGGCGCCCAGGCCGTGGCCAAGCTCCTCCTCCACGCGGGCCTGCCCTGGAGCCCGCTCGGCGCGATCCTGCGGCTGCCGCCGATCCGCTGGCTAGCCCACGGCGTCTACCGCCTTGTCGCCGGCAACCGGCACCGGCTGCCCGGCGGCACCGCGGCGTGCGCGCTGGAAGATCCGCTCAAGAGGTAGGAACGCGGCCAGGCAGATCACGTGCGGCAGGAAGTGGATCGTGATGGCCGCCCAGGTGAAGAAGTGGAAGGCGAGAAAGAACGCCACCCCGGCGTACAGCGCCCTGCCGCGCAGGAACAGCAGGATCGGCGAGGCCGTCTCGGCCAGCAGCACCACCCACTGTCCGATGAGCAGCGCGCCGGGGATGCCCGCCACGAAGTGCCCGAAGAACGTCCCCCGCCGGGTGACCGCCCACTGGAAGGTGGCGCCGTTGGGCCACTCCCACCCGCCGTGCCGGATCTTCGCGTAGGCGGACAGGAAGTAGGTGGCCACGACGGCGATCTGCACGCACCGCAACGCCCACCCCGCCGCCTGCCCGCTCCGCGCCGCCCCGGCCATACCCGCCCCGGCCGTACCTGCCCCGGCGGTACGTCCCACGGTGGGCAGGACGAACAGTGTGACGATCAGGGCCAGGTGGTCGTGGTCGACCTTGCCGTACGACATCGCGAGCACGGCCCAGTAGGTGTAGCCGAGCGCGACGACGTACCCCGCCGCCCTCGGCAGCCGGCCGGCGGCGGCGATGAGCGCGCCGAGCACGACGAGCGCGAACAGCGTGTACACCAGCGCCGTACTGGCCCCGGGCAGGTGGAGCAGGCGTGCCACCAGGACCGGCCGGTAGATGGACGAGCCGTGCGCGTGCCCCCACACCCCGCCGGTGAACAGCATCATGTCCACCGGCAGGAACAGGTAGACGATGACCCCCAGGACACGGACCCGCCGCAGCGGCTCCTGCGGGAACCACCACCTTGTCAGCGGACCTGCCATGTCACCCTCTCCACGTGGTGCGTCGACGCCGGGCGCCGGTCCTTCAACGTGATGACCTTGGTGATCACGTAGATCTTGGTCAGCCGCGGGTCATCCGGGCGGATCCTGGCGTGGTTGCCGGCCAGTTCCTGCAGCAGCGACGGATCGGCGACGTAGCGCCCGAGCTGGCCTTCGAGCTCGGCGCGGCGGATGCCGACGTAGTACGGCTCGATCGGGATCTCCACGCGCGTGCCCGCGGCGGTGTCGGCCTCCATGATCAGCGATCTGATCTCGCCGTCGGGCGGGATGCTGAACGCGTACTGCACCATAGGCCCGAAAGGGAAAAGGTCGTCGTCACCGGCGACCGTGCCATAACCGAGCGCCACGAGCACGGCAGTAGCCGCGACCAGGCGCCACATTCTTCTCCCCCGGGTAAGAATTGCCCCCATGCGCCCAGGAAACTATCAGGATCAATCACCGATATCCCGAAAAATACAAATATGTCAACCAAAGGCGACGTTCAGCGGGTGGTTCACCGAAGGTTCAATCGGGAAATTCGGCCTTCCCATTCAGAGCCGTTCGATACCCTATCCGGCCCGTGACCGGCCGGTTACGATCCCGGAGTGATGATTTCGGGGACAGAGCGGCGAATGGGGCGGCTGCCTGCGGAATTCACGAGCTTCATCGGCAGGAATGCCGAGCTGCGCGAGATTCTCCGGCTGTTCGGTCAATCCCGGCTGATTACGCTGGCCGGACCGGGTGGCGTCGGCAAAACGCGGCTGGCCGTCCAGGCGGTCGCGCAGACGGCCGACAACTACGCCGACGGCATCTGCTTCATCGACCTCGGCGCCCTGCACGAGGCCGACCTGATCGCCGCCACGGTTTGCGAGTCGCTGGGCCTGAGCGCGCAGAACGTCGGCGCCCCCGGCACGATCCTGGTCGAGTACCTGGCCGGCCGGCACCTGCTCCTGATCCTCGACACCTGCGAGCACCTCGTCGACGCCTGCGCCGACCTCACCGAGCACCTCCTGCGCGCCGCCCCCCGCCTGACCATCCTGACCACCACCCGCATCCCGCTGAACATCCCCGGCGAGCACGTCCTCGGCATCGGCCCGCTGACCTGCGTGCCGCCCGCGGCCGACGACGAGCCCGAGCTGTCGGAGGCGGCCAGGCTGTTCGCCGACCGCGCCACCGCCGTCGCCCACGACTGGCGGCTGACCACCACCAACCTGCAGCCGGTGCACCGGCTCTGCGAGCGCCTCGACGGCATCCCGCTCGCCCTCGAACTGGCCGCCGCCCACGTACGCACCCTGTCGGCCGAGCAGATCCTGGCCAGGCTCGACCACCGGATCCTGGAGGTGCCCGGCAGGCGCGGCCGCCGCGGCCGCCACCAGACCCTCGACGCCACGATCGGCTGGAGCTTCGAGCTGTGCTCGCCCCGCGAGAAGCTCCTGTGGGCCCGGCTGTCCGCGCTGACCGGCGACTTCGACCTCGACATCGTCGAACGTGTCTGCGCCGACGAGCACCTGCCGCTCCACGACGTCGTCGCGACGCTGTCCAGCCTCGTCGACCAGTCCATCGTGCTGCGCACCGGCAGCCAGGACGACGCCCGCTTCCGCCTGCTGGACACCGTCAGGGAGTTCGGCGCCCGCGAGCTCGAACGGCGCGGCGAGCGCGACACGCTGCGCACCAGGATCGCCGGCTGGCTGGTCGAGAACGCCGGACAGGCCCGGCGGGACCTGCCGACCGGCGCGCAGGTGGGCTGGCTGGACTGGTACGCACGCGAGCAGCACCAGATCCGCGAGGCCTGCGACCACCTGCTGCGCGGCGGCCGGCACGAGGAGGTGTTCCTCACCGTCGCCCGGCTCATCGCGATGCACGGGCTCATCGGCGAGGCCCGCTACTGGGCCGGGCGGGCCTTCCCCGGCGCCACCGCCTCCGGCGAGGGCCTGGTGATGCACGCGCTGTTCATCGTCATGCACGACGAGGCCGACGCCGCCCGGCCGCTGCTCGACCGGGCCGCCGCCCTCGCCGAGTCGACCGGCGACGAGCCGCTCAAGGGCTACATCGCCCTGGTCGACGGCATCGCCGGCCTGTTCGCCGGTCAGCTGGCCGAGGCGCGTACCCGGCTGGAGGAAGGCAGCGCGATCCACGCGCGCCTGGACACCCGCGACGTCCTCGTCCCGCTCGGGCCGGTGTTCATCGCGGTGGTCGCCGCCCTGCAGGGCGACTTCGACGGCGCCGTCGAGCGGGCCGCCGCGGTCGTGGCAGCGGGGGCGGAGGCCGGCGAGCTGTGGGCCCGCTCCTACGCCGAGGCGGTGTGGGGCATGACGCTCATGCTCAGCGGCGAACCGTCGGCGGGCCTGCTGCGGCTGCGCGAGGCCCTGCGCGTCAAGCACGACCTCGACGACATGCTCGGCATCGCCCTGGCCCTGGAGTTCTACGGCGGCTGCCTGCTCAACCTCGGCACCCCGGAGGCGGCCGCGCGCCTGATCGGCTCCGTCGAGGACGCGCGCACCGTCAGCGGCGTCTCCATGTTCGGCCCCCAGCACACGCTCATCAGGGAGATCATGGAGCAGCAGTGCAGGGACGCGCTGGGCGAGGAGATCTTCGACGCCCAGCGCCGCATCGGCCACCAGATCGGCCTCGAACGCACCCTGGCCGGCATCCTCGCCGAATCCGACCCGTCCGCACCCGCGCGGAGCGTCCAGGAGCCGCTGACCAAGCGTGAGTACGAGATCGCCCGGCTGGTGTCCGAGGGCCTGACCAACCGGCAGATCGCCGAGCGGCTCGGCATCGCCAAGCGCACCGTGGACACCCACATGGAGAACATCCTCACCAAGCTCGCCATCTCCTCCCGGGTCCAGATCGGCGCCTGGATCCAGCGCGACGCGCCTTGACGGCTCCCGCCGGCGGGAGCCGTACCGGAGAGAAGGGGGGTCAGGCGCAGGTGGCGAGCAGGACGGTGACGACCGTGCAGGGGGCGGCGTCGCTGTCGTTGGCCGGGTCGGGGTCGGCGGGGGACGAGGCGGTGCGGGTCGCGGTGACGGTCACGTTGCCGAGGCTGAGCAGGCCGAGCGGGAGCCGGAAGGTGGCGGTCGCCGAGGCGCCGGCCGCGAGCGCGGTGTAGGAGCAGGTGACGGTGCCGGGGACCGAGGTGCAGCCGGGGGAGAGGTGGGTGGCGGTCCGGCCGGGCGGCAGCGTCGCGGTCAGCGTGGCCGAGGTGAGCGGGCCGGGACCGGCGTTGCGCGCGGTCATGCGGTAGCTCAGGTAGGGGACCAGCAGGCCGAGGCGCGGCTGCGCGGCCAGGTCCACGGCCACGTCGGTGGCGCCGGCGGGGGCCCAGTCGATCGTGAACTGGAAGCCGGGGACGACGGCCAGCGCGCTCTTGCCGGTGCCGTCGGTGTTCATGGTGAACAGGTCGTTGTCGGAGGTGTAGGCGATCTTGGTGCCGTCGGGCGACCAGCGGGGCGCGCCGCTGAAGGTGGCGTCGTTGGAGAGGTTGGCCTGGCCGCTGCCGTCGGCGTTCATCACGTAGATCTGGGCGAGGTTGGGGGCGAAGCGCGTCCAGCCGTAGGTGATCTTGCTGCCGTCGGGCGACCAGTCGGGCAGCCCGGCGCCGTCGTTGCCGCTGTAGGCGGTGAGCTGGGTCTCGCCGGAGCCGTCGGCGTTCATGACGGAGATGTTGCGGGTGGGGTCGCGGAAGGCGATGCGGTCGCCGCCCGGCGACCACGCGGGGGCGTCGCCGTACACGCCGAGCGAGGTACGGCCGGAGCCGTCCGGGCCGATCACGGTCAGGGTGCTGTCGCCCGCCCGGTAGATGATCTTCGTGCCGTCCGGCGACCAGTCGACGGGCGCGTCCACGACGGGGCCGCCGGTGTCGACCTGGGTCTGCCCGGTGCCGTCCGGGTTCATCGTCCAGAGCTGGTGGGAGCCGCCGGCGGAGCGGGTGAAGGCCACGCGCGTGTTGCCGGCATTGGCCGCGGCGTTGGAGTCGGCGACGTCGTTGTCGGTGAGCTTGGTCAGGCCGCCGCCGTCCGGGTTGATCCGGTAGATCTCCTTGTCCGGGTCGGTCGTCTGGTCGACGAAGTAGATGGGGCCGTTGGCGCCGGGGAAGGCGGCGTGGGCGGGCGCGGCCAGCACCGCCGACACCAGCGCGACCACGCCGGCGAGCACCGGTAACGGATGACGGAGCATGCATACCTCCAGGCAGGACGAGACCGTCGGTGGACCCAGCGATGACGGCGGCCTGCTGGAGCACCCGATCCGGGACCGGGGAAGCCCACCCAGCGACCTTTTCCCGTCAGGAGCGCCGGTCAACCGCCGTCACCTGGCCGACAGCGGACACCTCGGCCCCACCGGTGGAGGTCTAGAGCGTGACGAGGGCGCGGCACAGGCGCGCGGCCTCGGCCATCAGCCGGTCCCGGTCCCCGGGGAAGTGGTAGACGTGGTCGGCGCTGCCGTGCATCACGTGGTAGAGCACGATCGCCGTCGCCTCCGGATCGGGTACGGCCGCGCCCGCCTCGGCCAGCAGCGCGACGATCGCGTCCACGGCCGGGTTGGGCCCCGGCCGCTCCGGCCGGGCGGAGCTGTGGAACAGCACGTCGTGCAGCCGGAGGTCGCCGAGATACTCCGCGATGCCGGCCAGCATCCATCGTTCGATCCGCTCGACCCCGTCCGCCGAGCCCGCGACCTGGCTCTGCCGGGCGGCGAACCGCTCCACGTAACGGTCCCTGAGCGCGCCGACCAGGTCGTCCTTGCTGGAGAAGTGCAGGTAGAAGGTGCCCTTCGCGACACCGGCCCCGGCGGTGACGTCATCGACGGTCAGCGACCCGACCCCTGCCCTGAGGACCAGCGCCTCCGCCGCGTCGAGTAACTGCGCGCGCCGTTGTCCCGCCGGCCTGGTCCGAGCCACCCGCGTCCCCTCACTCTCGGTCGTCGGCCAGCCACTTTATCCCTGCCGCGCCGCCGCGGGCTCCTCGGGCCGGGCCTCGTCCCGCCGGAAGAGCGGGTGGGTGTAGAGCAGGACGATCACCAGGCACATGATGGCGACGGCGGTGACGAGCGGGACCAGGGGCGACAGCGCGTACAGGGAGGTGGCGAGGGTGGGCGCGAGGACGAACGTGAGCGCGTTGTTCGCGGCCACCACCCCGGCCAGGCCGCCCTGCTCCTCCTTCGTCATCGCGAACGTCGGGCCCGCCGTGTAGCCGGGGATGGCCAGCCCGAGCCCGAGCCCGATGATCAGCACGGCGGCGACGAACACCGGCAGGCCGAGGTCGGGCAGCAGCAGCGCCAGTCCGCCCAGCGCGACCAGGGCGCCGACGCGCATCAGCCGCCGCGCGGGCCAGCCGACCCTGGGCACGATGACCACCTGCGCGAGCAGCATGCCGACCCCGGCGGCGAGCAGGGTGCCGCCCGTGGCGCCCGCGGTCTGGGTGGCCGACAGGCCGTTGCGGTCCTGGAGCAGGAAGCCGATGAGGATGTGCACGAAACCGAGCGCGGTGAACATCCCGAACCCGGTCAGCAGGTACGGCCACACCCGCCGGTCCAGCGGGTGCACGCGGGGCGGCGCGGCCACGAGTTCGCGGGCGCCCTGCGGCTTGACCAGGACCGCGACGAGCACGGCGCCGACGGCGAGGATCAGCGGGACGGCGTAGAGCGGGGTCAGCATGCCGAAACCGCCGAGCAGCCCGCCCACACCCGCTCCGGCGATCATCGCGATGCCCTGGGCGGCCCCGATCGCCGCCATCGCGGCCAGGCGGTCGCGCTCGGTCTCGGTGGCGTCGGCGGCGTACGCCTGGGCGGTGGGCGGCACCGCGGCGAACGCGACGCCGAACAGCACGCCCCTGGTCAGCACGAGCAGGCCGAACAGCAGCGCGCCCGAGAGCAGCGCGGCGATCCCGAGGTGAGCGAGGACGGCGAAGGCCAGCATCGCCACCGTGGCCCCGGTCAGGGCGCCGACCAGCACCGGCTTGCGGCCCCACTGGGCGGACTTGCGGCCCCAGAACTGGCTGGTGAGCACGACGACGACGGCCGAGGTGCTGATCATGACGCCGACCTGCCAGTCGGCCAGGCCGACCTCGCGGGCCAGCGGCGCGATCAGCGGGTTCAGGGTCTGCTGGCCCAGGAAGATGATGAAGACGCTCAGGTAGAGCACGCGTAGCCGCGCCATGACACTCCTCGGGGGACTTAGGTAAGCCTTACCGTAGTGGCGGCTCGCGTTGTTTTGCAACGGCATTCGCAAAACCTTCATACTGGACCCATGCGCGAACCGACCAGAAAGGGCGGCCGCCCCCGGGTGGTCGACCGGGAGGCCGTGGCCAGGGCCGTCGTCGAGCACGGGTTCGTCGAGCTGTCCGTGAGCGCGATCGCCCAGCGGCTCGGGGTCAACCAGGCGACCCTCTACCGTCACATCGGCGGCCAGGACGACCTCGTCGACACCGGCGTGACGCTGCTGATCAGGCAGGCCGCGTGGCCGGCCGGGGGCGCCCACTGGCGCGACCTGCTGGAAGGCGCCGCCTGGACGGTCTGGGGCATCCTGCGCGACAACCCGGGCCTCATGATGGCGGCGGGCCGGCGCCTGCTGGCCAACGACGAGCTCATCGCCGCGTTCAACCGGCTGTGCCTCGACCTGATCAAGCAGGGGCTGCCGCCGGACAAGGCCACGCTCGCCGTCGACTTCGTCCTGGATCTGGCCTGCAACACCGTCCTGTCACGGGACTTCATGCTGGCCGGCGCGCTGGAGGGCGACCGCGAGCCGCCGCGCGCCTGGACCGGCAACTTCGACCCGCGGGTGCTGGAGATCATCACCCGGGCCGCCGGTCCGGGCCACGAGGAGTGGTTTGCCGGCAAGCTGAAGATCGCTTTGGATGGGATCGAGCGGATGTTCGTGGATATGAGATAGTCGCCCGGTGAAAGTGATCATCCGGTGGGTCATGCCCGCTCTGGTCCTGCTGGGCTTCGCGATCTTCTTCAACGACCGGGGCGGCAAGAGCGAGCCGGACTTCACCATGGCCGAGGTCAAGGTGGTCGAGGGGATCGTCGCCACCTTCGACGTCTCCAGGACCCAGGCCGGCAGCGGCAACCGCCAGTCCAGCCGCGTCGACTACCTGCTCACGCTGACCGGCCGCCCGCGGAACGTCGCGTTCCGGCTGGACACGACTCCGGCGGGCGGGGTCAAGGCGGGCATGCGCGTACGCCTGGAGATCCTCGAGGACGCCGAGGCGGCCTTCACCTCGGCCACCCGCTACCCGGACGGGAGCAACCGGATCCACGCGGTCGGGGCCGTGGTCGACGGCAGGCCGGTCTACACCGCCGCGGAGTACGTCGCCAGGAGCGAGTCGGCGGCGTCGGGCAACGGCCGGATCGCGCTGGTCTTCCTCCTGCTGGCCCTGGCCTGGGGCGCGGTGGTGTACTTCGTCAAGATCCGGCCGTACGTCAGGAGCGGGAAGGCCGCTTGGTGACGTCGGCCAGCGTGACCTCGCCCAGCAGCGCCGTCTCGTAGTCGTGCAGCCGCTCCCACACCTCGGCCAGCGGGGCGGCGGCGCCGGGGAAGCGGGCGGCGGGCGGCTCGGCCCCCTCCGTCACGGCGATCACGTCGGCCAGGGTGATGTCCCCGGCCGGGCGGGCCAGCCAGTAGCCGCCCTCGGGGCCGCGCTGGCTGCGGATCAGCCCGGCGCGGCGCAGGTGCAGGAGGATGCTGTCGCAGAAGCGGCGCGGAATGTCCTGGCCGGCGGCGATCTGGTGGGCGTGCACCGGGGCCGGGGCGGTGGCCAGGGCGCACATGGCGCGCAGCGCGTACCGGGTTCTGGCGGAGATCCGCATCAGCGTTCCCCGCGGCGGTGAGCTGATCTCAAGGAGGCACTCCTTCGGAAAAAGCGCGATGCCCCCGGCTCGCGTCCGGGGGCATCGTGGGCGAATCACGGGTGGCTCAGGCCGGGGTGGGCTCGTCCTGCCGCTCCAGCTCGGAGTCCACGGCTTCCACCGACTCGTTCGCCTTGTCGCGGCGGTACTCGCGTACCGAGTAGACGATGGCGCCGACCCAGAGGAGCGCGATGAGGACGTAGGCGATGGCCTGCACGTTGCCGGGCGCGTCGATCCAGTCGCTGCGCAGCAGGGTACGCACGTTCGTCAGGATGATCACACCGCCGACCGCCGAGCCCAGGATGCGCGGCGGGATGTGGCGCACCAGCCAGGCGGCGATGGGTGCGGCGATCACGCCGCCGAGCAGCAGGACGCCGACCCAGGCGAAGTTGATGTTCTCCGAGCCGATGCCGATCAG
>NZ_JBHYIO010000064.1:0-46013 GCF_042740095.1 Nonomuraea sp. NPDC059023
CCCACCCCCACCACCACCACCCCCCCCCGCCCCACTACCTCGCCCCGCGGGACGACCCAGCCTGATCCACATGGGGATCGGACTCGGACCACCGGGACGCGGGCCACCGGCGCCGGGACCCGGACGCGGACCGGCCGCACCGGGCGGGCCGGGACGCGGACCCGCGGCACCCGCGGGACCGGGACGGCCCTGCGGCGGACGCGGACCGGCGCCATCGCGCGGCGGACCGTCACGACGGTCGCGCGGGCCACCCTGGCCACCGTCGCGGCCGGGGCGGTCGCCACCGGGACGCGGCGGACGGGACTGGCCCATGCCGCTGGCGTTGGACGAGAACGGGTTGTTGCCAGGACGCGGGCCGCGCGGACCCGGCTTGGGTCCACCGGGGCCCGGACGCGGGCCACCGCCGGACTGGGCGCCTGGGCGCGGGCCGGACTGACGGTCGCCGCCGGACTGACGGTCACCGCCGGAAGGACGCTCGCCACCGCGCTCGCCGCCGGATCCACCGGGACGGGACGCGGGACCGGGCTTCGGCCCGCCGGGCCCGGGACGGGCGGCGGGACCGGGGCGCGGGCCGGGAGCCGGCCGCGAGCCGGAGGGCCCGCTCGGGGTGCTCGGAGCGCTCGGGGCGCTCGGGGCACTGGTGCCACTGTCGAAATGCGCCTGCGGAGCCTCGGAGCGCGGAGCTTCGGGCTGCGGCTGGTGCGGCATCGGAACCGGACCAGGGCGCGGGCCCGGCTTGGGAGCCGGACCAGGCTTGGGCCCCGGACGCGGGGCTGATGGAATCGGCGACTCAGCGCCGTTGCCGGCTTGGCTGTCAGCCGGCCGAGGAGCAGCCCTTGGCGGCTGCGGCTTGTTGGACGACGAACCGCCGCCCTTACTGGACCCACCCTTCGATGCGCCCAGAGCTTCGGTGAGCCTGCGGACCACCGGCGCCTCGATGGTGGAGGACGCCGAACGGACGAACTCCCCCATCTCCTGGAGCTTGGCCATGACGACCTTGCTCTCGACGCCGAACTCCTTAGCGAGCTCGTATACCCGGACCTTCGCCACTGCACTCCCTTACTCGGCCCGGGAGGCTGGCTGTGCCGTCCGGACCGTCGCTACCTTGACGTCTTCATCGCCGCGTGCTCATCAGGCGCTCATAGCAATCTGACTCCGCCCATCAACTCGGCGTCCTACATGACATTTCGTGGTTCTCCTCTTCCAGGTGCGCCCGCACACGCGAGACGTCAAGCGGCCCCGGCACGCGGAACGCGCGCGGAAACGCTCGGCGACGCTCGGCAAGCTCCAGACAGCTCAGGTCGGGATGCAGCGATGCACCCCGGCCGGGAAGCCGTCCTCGCAGGTCGGGGACTATGTGATCCTCAACCAGCACCAATCGGAGCAGCTCGGACTTAGCCGTGCGAACCCTGCAGCCCACACATGTTCTCTGCGGGGCTGCCAGGCCACCATATTCCAGCTTACCGTGTTGACGCATCTACGGAACCGGCGGCATCCTCTGCCTGTGCGTCGGAGCGGATGTCGATCCGCCATCCCGTGAGGCGGGCGGCGAGCCGGGCATTCTGCCCTTCCTTGCCGATGGCCAGCGAGAGCTGGTAGTCGGGCACGATGACGCGCGCGACCCTCCCCTGCAGATCCAGAACCTCGACGTTGGAAACACGGGCGGGCGACAGGGCATTCCCCACGAACTCCGCGGGGTCCTCCGACCAGTCGATGATGTCGATCTTCTCGCCGTGGAGCTCGGTCATCACGTTGCGCACCCGCGAGCCCATCGGCCCGATGCAGGCGCCCTTGGCGTTGACGCCCGGCTTGCGCGAGCGCACCGCGATCTTGGTACGGTGCCCCGCCTCCCTGGCCACGGCGGCGATCTCCACCGTGCCGTCGGCGATCTCGGGCACCTCCAGCGCGAACAGCTTCTTCACCAGCCCGGGGTGCGTGCGCGACAGCGAGACCGACGGCCCCTTGTGCCCCTTCTTCACCTGCACGACGTAGGCGCGGATGCGCTCGCCGTGCACGTAGTCCTCGCCCGGGACCTGCTCGTTGTGCGGGAGCACGGCCTCGATCTTGCCCAGGTCGACCAGCACGACGCGGGGATCCTTGCCCTGCTGGATGACGCCGGAGACCAGCTCGCCCTCCCGGCTGGCGAACTCGCCGAAGTTGATCTCGTCCTCGGCGTCGCGCAGCTGCTGCAGGATCACCTGCTTGGCGGTCGTCGCCGCGATGCGGCTGAAGTTGCCCGGGGTGTCGTCGAACTCCCGGACGACCTCGCCCTCCTCGTCGAGCTCCGCCGCCCAGATGCTGACGTGGCCGGTCTGCCGGTCGAGTTCGGCCCGTGCCTTCTGGGCCGCGCCGTCGGTGCGGAAGTAGGCGATCAGCAGCGCGTCCTCGATCGCCTTGACCACCAGGTCGAAGGAGATGTCCTTCTCCCGCTCCAGGCTGCGCAGGACGCTCATGTCGATGTCCACGAGGCTTCCCCCTTAGCCTTCGTCGCCGTCTGGGTCTTCGTCGTCCAGACGGCGGAATTCCACCTGCACCCGTCCGCGGGTGAGGTCCTGATAGTCGAGCCGGCGCTCAGCGCCGTCAACGGAGAGGTCGACGCCGGCGTCGTCGGCGGTCAGCACCCGGCCCTCCACGACGGAGCCGTCGCGCAGCTCCGCCTTCACCAGCCGCTTGGCCGCGCGGCGCCAGTGGCGCGGCTCCGTCAGCGGCCGGTCGACGCCTGGAGAGGACACTTCGAGCGTGTAGGCGGATCCGCCCATCGCATCGTCCTCGTCGAGGGCGGTGGAGACGGCCTGGCTCACCTCCGCCACGTCGTCGAGGCTCACGCCGCCGTCGCGGTCGACGACCACGCGCAGCAACCGGCGCTTGCCGGCGGTGGTGACCGTGACGTCCTCCAGATCGAGACCCTCCGCGGCGACGACGGGCTCAAGGAGCTTCATCAGGTGGTCGCGGGATGATGCGCTGCCCATATCGACCTCCCCTATTGTCATGTTTCCAGCCGGGCGTACCTCGCCGTCGGCTGTCGGCGTCCATGGCAGCACTGCCAGCGACGACAGTTGACACCCTATCCGTACCAGGGCCCGAAAAGAGCGCCACTCGGCACGCTCGGGTGGCGAGCCGCCGGTGGCGGCGATCGCGGGCGCGAGCCCGTACGATGCTGTCTGCGTCCTGTTTCCCGGAGGTCTCACCCGTGCGCCGTCCACTGTCCCGCCGTGCCGTTCTCGCGGGCGGGGCGAGTCTCGCGGGCGCGACGGCCCTGGCGGGGTGCAGCGGCTCGGGCGCCCCGGAGGCCACGACCCCCAAGCCGGAGGACCCGGAGCACGTCCTGGCGCGCGAGCTGATCGCCGACAAGGAGCGTACGATCGGCCTCTACACCACGCTGATCACCGCGGGCGGCGAGAAGCTGGCGCCCTTCCGCGAGCGTCACCGGGCCCACCTGGCCGAGCTGCGCCGCCGCTTCCCCGACGCGGCCAAGCTCCCCACCAACCCGCCGACCACCCCGCCGTCGCCGCCGCCGCCGAAGGTCTCTCTGACGCGGCTGCGCGACGTGGAGCGCAAGGCCGCCGCCCTGCGCCCGCGCCAGCTCGCCGACGCCTCACCCGCCCTCTCCCAGCTGATCGCCAGCATCGGCGCCTGCGAGGCCCTGCACGTCCTGTCGCTGCCGAGGTCCCTATGACTCTCTCCACACAGACATCCGGCTCCGATCTGGAACGGCTCCGCAAGGCACTCGCGGCCGAGCACGCGGCGGTCTACGCCTACGGCCTGATCGGCGCGAGGACGACGGGCGCGCTGCGGGCCAGGGTGACGTCGGCGTTCGACGGCCACCGGGCCCGCCGCGACCAGCTACGCGGCCTCATCACCGCCCGCCGGGGCCGCCCGGCCGAGCCGGAGCCCTCCTACGCGCTGCCGGTGACGCCCGGCAACGCCACGGAGGCGATCCGCCTGGCGGTCCACGTGGAGCAGGGCATCACCGCGACCTACCTCGAACTGGCCGCCTGCGAGGACGCGGCCCTGCGCCGGTACGCGGCCCTGGCCATGCAGGAGTCGGTGACCCGCTCCTACGGCTTCCGCCCCTCGGCGCCGGCGTTCCCCGGCATGCCCGCCCCGCCCAAGCCGGCCCCCTCCCCCACCACCAGTCCGTCTCAGTAGCGGTAGTGGCGGGTACGGCCGCGCCCCAGGGTCTTGGTCACGTGGAGCCCACCGGGCAGGCGGACGGAAAGGTGCCGGCGCCCGTCGGGGGTCGTCTGGATGTGGAAGCGGCGGTTGCCGAAGCTGTGGCCGACACCGTGGCGCGAGAGGTTGATGCGGAATGGGCCTACCTTGATGGACTTCCGGTAGTGCCAGCCCATGGAACCCTCCTCGGGATCGGTTACGCCCTGATAACGAGCGACCGGGTGAGGAGAGTTCCGGAGCGTGACGGTCAGGAGCAGGCGGCGAGGATGCGGGCGCTCGCCTCGGCGAGGGGGATCTCTTCCTTGGTGCCGGAGGCGCGGTCGCGCAGTTCCACCACGCCGGAGGAGAGGCCGCGGCCGATCACCAGGATCGTCGGCATGCCCAGCAGTTCCGCGTCCTTGAACTTGACGCCCGGCGACACTCCGGCCCGGTCGTCGACCAGGACGCGCAGGCCCTTGGCGGTCAGTTCGTCGGCCAGTTGCAGGGCGACCTCGATCTGGTTCTCCTTGCCGGTGCCGACGATGTGCACGTCGGCGGGGGCCACCTCGCGCGGCCACACCAGGCCGAGCTGGTCGTGGGCCTGCTCGGCGATGACGGCGACGGCGCGGGAGACGCCGACGCCGTAGGAGCCCATGGTGATGCGGATGGGCTTGCCGTCGGGGCCGAGGGCGTCGAGGCCGGCGGCGTCGGCGTACTTGCGGCCGAGCTGGAAGATGTGGCCGATCTCGATGCCGCGGTCGATCGACAGCTCGCCGCCGCAGCGCGGGCAGGCGTCGCCGGCGCGTACCTCGGCGGCCTCGATGGTGCCGTCTGGGGTGAAGTCGCGGCCGGCGACGACGTCGACGGCGTGCTTGCCGGGCTCGTTGGCGCCGGTGACCCAGGCGGTGCCGGTGACGACGCGGGGGTCGACCAGGTAGCGGATGCCGAGGTCCTTCAGGACCTGCGGGCCGATGTAGCCGCGGACCAGGCCGGGGTGCTTGGCGAAGTCCTCGGCCTCGAAGATCGCCGGCTCGCCGGGGGCCAGCGCGGCCTCCAGGCGCTTGAAGTCGACGTCGCGGTCGCCGGGGACGCCGACGATGAGCGTCTCGACCTTGTCGGAGCCGGGCGTGGTGATCTTGACGACGATGTTCTTGAGGGTGTCGGCGGCGGTGATCGACAGGCCGTGGACCGTGTTGACGTGCTCGACGAGGGTCTCGATCGTCGGGGTGTCCGGGGTGTCGAGCACCTGCTGGGCGCCGGCCTCCGCCACCGGGCGCGCGGCGGGCGCGGGGGTGGTGACGGCCTCGGCGTTGGCGGCGTAGCCGCAGGAGTGGCAGGCGACGAAGGTGTCCTCGCCGGTGGGCGTGGGGGCCAGGAACTCCTCGGAGGCCGAGCCGCCCATGGCGCCGGAGGTGGCGAAGACGATCTTGTAGTGGATGCCGAGCCGGTCGAACAACTTGATGTAGGCCTCGCGGTGCTGCTCGTAGGAGCGCTTGAGGCCGTCGTCGTCGAGGTCGAAGCTGTAGGAGTCCTTCATCAGGAACTCCCTGCCGCGCAGGATGCCGGCGCGGGGGCGGGCCTCGTCGCGGTACTTCGTCTGGATCTGGTAGAGCGTGACCGGGTAGTCCTTGTAGGAGGCGTACTCGCCCTTCACCATGTCGGCGAAGAGTTCCTCGTGGGTGGGGCCGAGCAGGTAGTCGGCGCCCTTGCGGTCCTTGAGGCGGAAGAGCGTGTCGCCGTACTCGGTCCAGCGGCCGGTGGCCTCGTAGTACTCCCTGGGCAGCAGCGCGGGGAAGAGGACCTCCTGGCCGCCCATCTTGTTCATCTCGTCGCGGACGATCGACTCGACGTTCTTGAGCACGTGCATGCCCAGGGGCAGCCAGGAGTAGATGCCGGGCGCGACGCGGCGGACGTAGCCGGCGCGGACCAGGAGCTTGTGGCTCGGGACTTCCGCGTCTGCCGGGTCGTCCCGCAGGGTGCGAAGAAACAACGACGACATGCGCAGCGACACGGCTACTCCTTGCTCGAACCCGGAAGTGAAGGACTACAGGCTATCGACTCGGGGGGCCGCGCCGCGCGGGCTTGCGCCTCGGCGCCTTCACACTCAGGTCACGAACAACGCGAAGAGCCCCGCCAGCACGGCCGTGACCCCCAGCGCGCGCAGCCGTCCCACGGTGGTACGGCGCAGCCACAGCACGGCCATGACGGTCAGCACGCCGACGACCACGGCCGGGACCGGCCAGAACGTGGCCTCGGTGTCGAGGAACCCGGGCGTCGCCCGGTCGATGACGTCGGCCAGCACCAGGGCGCCGATGCCGCCGGCGGCCAGGTCGCCCCAGAGATCGTTCCTGCGGGTGAGGTAGCCGAGCATGCCCAGGCCCACGAGCAGCACGAGCAGCACGTTCAGCGCGACGGGTCCGCCGCCCACGACGTCGATGTTGAAGCGGCCCTGGATCGCGCTGCCGCCCATGGCGGCCACCAGCGACGAGACGGTCGCCAGGAACGTGGTCAGCAGCGCCCATCCGAACCCGGTGCTCGTGGCGCCGAGCGCGATGGTCAGCGCGAGGTAGACGTACGGGTCGTAGAGGTCGGCGAGCAGGGCCGGCGCGTTGTCGGTGACGAACATGCCGAGAAGGCCGACGGCCAGCCCTCCGAGGAAGGCCGCGAGAACGTGGCGTTCGATGCCGCGCTGTCGCCGGTCGTACTCGGCGAAGTCGGCATAGTCGACGGCGCTCGTCTTCTTCTCCATCTCCATTCCCAGGCCACCCTTTCCCCCAGTAACCACTAAAGGCGGCCATTACTCACAGTATGCGGACTTACAGAAAAGGCAAAATTCGGTCAACCGAAGCTAACGGCGAAGCAAGTGCTTGGTTAGTCTTGGAGCATGGATCTGCTGCGTGACACCGTCCGGTCGTACCTGTCCCGCCGCCCGTCCGCGTCGTGGGCGGACTTCGCGCGGGAACTCGGCGTCGCGGGACTGGCCGTGCCCGAGGAGTACGGCGGCGCGGGCGGCGGGCCCGAGGAGGTCGCGGCCGTGGCGTGGGAGGTGGGGCGGGCGCTGTCGGCGCAGCCGTTCCTGCAGACGGCGGTGCTGGCCGTGGCGGCGCTCAGGCTCGACGGGGATGCGGCGGCCCGCTCGCGCCTGCTCCCGCCGCTGGCCGAGGGCGCGATGAGCGCGACCGTCGTGTTCGGCCCTGAACTGTCGCTGGAGGACGGGCTGCTGACCGGGGAGGCGCCGTATGTCCTGGACGGGGATCTGGTGCTTCTCTACGCCGGCGGGCACCTGGTCGAGGCCCGGCCCGCGGTGCGGGAGCCGTACCGGACCATGGACCTCACGCGGCCCCTGACCAGGCTCGTCTTCGAACGGACGCCCGCCACCGTCCTGGGCGGGGACGAGCACCGGGACGCGGTCCGCACGCTCGGGATCGCCGCGCTCGCGGCCGAGCAGGCGGGCGGGGCGGAGCGGTGCCTTGAGGCGTCGGTGGAGTACGCCAAGCAGCGGCGGCAGTTCGGGCGGCCGATCGGGTCGTTCCAGGCGATCAAGCACAAGCTGGCCGACGTGGCGCTGCTGGTGGAGTCGGCCAGGTCGGCGGCGCTGGCCGCGCACGAGTCGGACGTGACCGCCGCCGTCGCCGGGGCCTACTGCGGAGAGGCCTATCTGCGCGCGGCGGGTGAGAACATCCAGGTCCACGGCGGCATCGGGATCACCTGGGAGCATGACGCCCACCGCCATCTGAAGCGCGCCACCTCCGACGCCCAGCTCTTCCGCACCCCGCTGGGGCATCGCGGGGAACTGGCCGCGCACGTGTTCGGCGGCTAGCCCCCGAGGAGTTCTTCCCAGGGCTGGCGGGCGTTGGTGCGGCGGGTGGTGTCCAGGGCCTCGGCCAGGCGCCAGAAGCCGGGGCGTACGTGCACGCGGGCCGAGCCCATGGGGTCGACGGCGTGGAGTTCGAAGCGGACGCCCATGACGTCGAGGACGGCCGAGGCGTTACTGCCGGGACCGGCCGCCGTGACCAGGCTGCCGTCGAAGTCGGGGTCGCGCACGTGCTCGGCGAGCAGCGCGGCCACCTCGGCGGCGTAGGGGCCGTCGCGCCACTCGATGTGCCAGCTGTGGTCGGCGCCCCGCCACCAGGTGAGGTCGCGGCACGCCTCGATGAAGTCCGCCTTGGTGGCCAGGACCGCCATGACCCGGCCGAACGCCTCGTAGCGGCGCGCGCTGGAAAGCTCGTCGTCGCTCGACCGAGTCCGGCGGAAACCCCTCATGTCTGGGAGCGTGCCATCTTTCTGCCGCCGCAGCGCGTGCTTTCGCCTCACGATCACCCACTCTGATCGCCGTACCACGTATCCCGCAAGTCCCGGACGCACAGCCGCACTTCCCGCCGGACAGCCACCCTGATAGTCTCTACCAAGCGAGCGCTTGGTTTACTTGGAGGATGAATGCGGATCAGCCTCGGTTACGAACTGGAGGTTCGCGGGCGTACCCGCGAGGTCGAGCAGCAGGCGTTCCGGAATGTGATCGACCAGGTGGTCCTGGGCGACCAACTGGGCTTCGACACGGCCTGGTTCGTCGAACACCACTTCACCAGGGGTTTCTCCCACTCCTCCGCGCCGGATCTGGTGCTGGCCGCGATCTCTCAGCGCACCGAGCGGATCCACCTGGGGCTGGGCGTGGTGCTGCTGCCCTTCCAGTCGCCCATCCGTACGGCGGAGCGCGTGGCCACCCTCGACGTCCTGAGCGGCGGCCGGGTGGAGTTCGGGACCGGCCGCGGCGCCTCGCCGCTGGAGTACCAGGCGTTCCAGAAGCCGTTCGAGAAGTCGCGGCAGATCTGGGAGGACTCCCTGGAGGCCACGCTGGCCATCTGGCAGGCGGACGGCGAACCGGTCAGCCGGTCGAACGAGTTCTTCGAGATTCCGGACGTGTCCGTGTACCCGCGGCCGGTGCAGGAGCCGTATCCGAGGGTGTGGGTGGCGTCCACGTCCCTGGAGGGCTACCTGGCGGCAGCCAAGCACGGCTACAACCTGCTCGGGATGACGATGCTGAAGGGCATCGACGACGTCGCCGCCGACATCGCGAAATACCGGGAGTGCCTGGCCGACCATGGCTTCGACCCCGCCAGCCGGCGGGTGGCGCTGATGATCCCCTGGTACGTGGGGCAGGCGCGGGACGAGGCGGCCGACGCCGTGCTCTGGTACATCCGGCGCCAGGTCAACCTGGTCACGCCGCCCGACTACTACGACGCCCGCCACGCCACCCATCGCGTCCTGGGACAGCTCGCGGCCGGCATGCCGCCCGACGAGGCCATGGCGACGCTGCGCGAGCACCTCATGGTCGTGGTGGACGACGTGGAGGGCTCACGCAAGGCGGTCGCGCGCATCGCCGAGGCCGGCGCCACCGACCTGATCCTGCAGTGCCAGGTGGGCGGGCTGGCGCATCCGCTGGTCACGGAGTCGATGCGCACGTTCATGACCGAGGTGGTGCGCTGATGCGCCGCGCGGGTCTCAGGGAAGGGATGGGGGTGGCCTTCGATGCGATGGCTCACACGTGACGACCTGGGCGCCGCCGGGCGGTCGGCGTCCGGGCTGCTGGTGGTCTCGCCGGACGCGGCGAGCGTGTTCCCGCTCGGGCCCGGGGAGCGCGCCGACGCCGCCGCGATGACCGGGGCGGCGCTCACGGCAGCGGGCGTCGGCGCGCGGGACCGCGTGGTGGTGGCGCTGGCCGAACCGGCCGGCGCCCTGTGGGCGGGCGCGGCGGCGGACGTCGCGCGGGCCGGCGCCTCGGTCGGGCCCAGGGGGCGGATGCGGCTGCACCACGCGCTCACCTCGGTCGGGGCGACGGCGCTGGTGGCGACGCCGACCGGGGCCATGGACTTCCTGTCCCGCCTGCACCTGGAGTTTCTGCTTGACCCGCTGGACCTGGGGCTGCGCACGATCGTGCTGACGGGTGAGAACGCGGCCAAGCGGACGATGGCGTATCTGGCCAAGGAGTTCGACGCCGCGGTGACCGAGGTGTACGCGAGCCCGTTCACCGGGGCCGCGTTGGCCTGCCGTACCGCGGAGGAGGAGCCTTTCGTGCCGCTGGCCGAGGGGCTGGTCGGGCTGGCGGCGCTGGGCAAGGACGCGCTCGATCCCGGTGCGGGCGAGCTCGCCGAGGTGGTGATCACGCCGCGCGGGCACGCGGCGCTGGGTGACGCGGTGCTGCGTACCGGGCAGGTGTCGCGGGGCGGGCTCGCGCCCGCGCACACGGTCGGCGAGCACGTGCTCGTGCGCGGGGTGTGGGTGTCGCTGCTCCGGATCCAGAAGGCGCTGGCCAAGGTGGACGGGGTGTCGGGCTGGAAACTGACGGTCAGCCGCCAGGGCACGCTGGACGCCGCCGTGCTCACGGTCGTCTTCAACCGGGCGAGCCTGGTCAAGAACCCGATGTGGAAGTCGCGCATCCAGCAGGCCGTGCACGGGCTGACGCCGGTGCAGATCGGCGTGGAGGTGGCGCCCGAGGTGTCGGAGGCCGTCACGCCCGGTGTCGTGGCGGACCTGCGCGGCCACCACCTGGGCCGCGATCGCAGCCTGGCCGGCTGAGGAGGCGCGATGGAGAGTGTGCCCGGCTGGGGGACGCTCCCCCGCATGCTGCGCGCGCGGGCCGCGGCGTATCCGGACACCCTCGTGGTGGACGGGCCGGTCCGCCTCACCCTGCGCGAGCTGCGCGAACGGGCCGCCGCGGTGGCGCGCGGGCTGATGGCGCTGGGCGTCGGGCCCGGCGACCGTGTGGCGGTGTGGGGGATCAACGACGCCGCGTGGGTGGCGCACGCCTTCGGCGTCTGGGACGCGGGCGCGGTGATCGTGCCGCTCTCCTCCCGGTACAAGGGCTTCGAGGCCGCGGAGATCATCGCGAAGACGGGCGCGGAGGTGCTGGTCACCGGCCCTGGCGCGGGCGGCGCCGTCCTGGCCGACCTGCTGCCGCCCCTGCCGGTCCTGCGCCACGTGATCGTCCCCGACGAGGTACGGCGGGCCGCCACGCTGACCGCCTCCGAGCTCCTGGAGACCGGCGAGGGCGACGTCGAGACCAGGGCGCTGGCGGTGAGACCGGACGACCTGTGCGAGATCATGTCCACCTCCGGCACCACCGGCACCCCCAAGGGCGTCATGCTCGACCACGCCCAGGTGCTGCGCGGCTACTGGGACTGGGCCGAGATCGTCACCCTGGGCCCGGACGACCGCTATCCGGTGATCGCGCCGTTCAACCACGGCTTCGGGCTGAACGCCGGGCTGATCGCCTGCGTCCTGCGCCGGGCGACGATGATGCCGGTCGGGGTGTTCACCCCCGATGGCCTGATGGCGCTGGTGGAGTCCGGGAAGGTGAGCATCCTGGCGGGTCCGCCCACGTTGTTCGCCCGGCTGCTGGACGAGCTCGACCGGCGCGACTGGGACGTCTCGTCGCTGCGGGTGGCGATCTGCGGGGCGGCGTCGGTCCCGGCGCCGCTGATCACGCGGCTGGTCGAGCGGGTGGGCCTGGAACGCATGATCAACGCCTATGGGCTCATGGAGGGCACGGTCGTGTCCATGACGCGGGCCGGCGACCCGATCGAGGTGATCGCGACGACCACCGGGCGGGCGGTGCCGGGGATCGAGGTGAAGATCGTCGACCTGGCTGGCGAGGAGGTGCCGCCCGGGGAGCGGGGCGAGGTCCTGCAGCGCGGGTACGGGGTGATGCGCGGCTACTGGGACGAGCCCGGCAAGACGGCGGAGGCGATCGACGCCGACGGGTGGCTGCACACGGGCGACGTCGGCGTGATGGACGAGGCGGGCAACCTCAGCATCGTGGACAGGAAGAAGGAGCTGTTCATCGTCAACGGGTTCAACGTCTCGCCCGCCGAGGTCGAGGCGCTGCTGCTGCGGGAGGGGTCGCTGGCTCAGGCCGCGGTGGTCGGGGTGCCGGACGACGACTCCGGCGAGGCGGGGTGGGCGTTCGTGGTGCCGCGATCCGGTGCGCGGGTGGACGGCGAGGCGCTGCGGGCGTGGGCGCGGGAGAACATGTCCAACTTCAAGGTGCCGAAGCGGGTGATCGTGGTGGAGGAGCTGCCCGCCAACCCGAACGGCAAGACCGACAAGATCGCCCTCCGCCGGATGGCCGCAGGGGATATTTCCTGACCTGCGGTTTTGGTCGCGCTTGCCGGTCTTTCGCGGATTAGGGTGGAAGTGCGCCGCCTGCCTCAGGGCGGTGCGCGGATCCGTCGCAACCGCTACGTTGACACCGAGGCCGCGCTCGGGATCATGCCCGAACTCTGCCGGAATTGCGGGTGTTCGCGAAAGATGGGTTCGTACGCACGAGCGACCGGGGATACCTCGTTGAGGTTGGCCGGTCGCACCTACTAGGACGTGTCCCCCGCTCCTGAGGAGGCAGGCGTGTCGTTGCGCGTGGCGGTAGTCGGGTCGGGCCCGGCGGGCATCTACACGGCGGAGGCGCTGGTCAAGCAGTCGGCCGAACCAGTCGAGGTCGACGTGCTGGAGCGGCTGCCCACGCCGTACGGGCTGGTCCGTTACGGGGTCGCCCCCGACCACACCTCGATCAAGTCCATCGCCAACTACCTGCGCAAAGTGCTCGAACTCCCCCAGGTGCGCTTCCTCGGCGGCGTCACCCTCGGCGAGCACCTGTCCGTCGAGGATCTCCTGGCGAGCTACGACGCCGTCGTCTACGCCACCGGCGCCATGGTCGACCGGCGCATGGGCATCCCCGGCGAGGACCTGCCCGGCAGCGTGGCCGCCACCGACTTCGTCAACTGGTACTGCGGCCACCCCGACGTCGACCCCGGCCGCTTCGTGATCGACAGCCCCGAGATCGCCGTGATCGGCGTCGGCAACGTGGCCGTCGACGTGGTGCGCGTCCTGGCCAAGACGGCGGAGGAACTGGCCGCCACCGACGTCCCCCACGACGTGCTCGAACGCCTGGCCGACAGCCAGGTCAAAGCCATCCACATGATCGGCAGGCGCGGTCCCGAGCACGCCAAGTTCACGCTCAAGGAACTGCGCGAGCTGGGCGAGCTGGCCAACGCCGACGTGTGCGTACGCCCCGACGAGGCCGTCGTGCTCGGCGCCGACTTCCCGCGCCAGATCCGCGGCAACATCGACGTGCTGCAGTCATGGGCGGCCCGCGCCCCCGTCGGCCGCCCGCGCCGCCTGGACGTGCGGTTCTGGCTGCGCCCGGTGGAGATCCTCGGCACCGACCGGGTCGAGGGGCTCAAGCTGGAGCGCACCCGCCTGGAGGACGGCCGCGTCGTCGGCACCGGCGTGTACGAGACGCTGCCGGTCGGCATGGTGCTGCGCTCGGTCGGCTACCAGAGCGTGCCGCTGCCCGGCGTGCCGTTCGACACGGGCTCGATGACGGTTCCGAACGAGGCCGGCCGGGTGCGTGAGCGCGAGTACGTGGCGGGCTGGCTCAAGCGCGGCCCCACCGGGGTGATCGGCACCAACAAGTCCGACGCCGCCGAGACCGTCCGCACGCTGCTGTCCGACCTCGCCGGCCACGACAGGGTACGGCCCGCCTCCGTCGAGGACCTGCTGCGCTCGCGCGGCGTCGAGCCGGTCACCTACGAGCACTGGCTGCGCATCGAGGCCGCCGAGGAGGCGCTGGCCAGGACGCTCGGCCGCGGCGAGCGGGTCAAACTGGTCGGACTTGCCGCGATGCGCGACGCAGTCCGAGGCTGAGCACGACGATCCCGAGGGCGAGCACGAGCGTGGTCGCCACACCGCCCTCGGGGCCGAACACGCCGCCGGTGACCACGTCGGGGCCGTTCTCCTTCAGGTCGACGATCGCCATCATGCCCGTGTCGGTGCCGCTGACCTCGAAGCCGAAGACGTTGCCCTGGGCCCAGTTCCACGCCGCGTGCCACAGGCACACGCCCCAGAGCGCGCCCTCCCACAGCGCGTACAGGCCGAGGAGCACGCCGACGAGCACCAGGTTGACCAGGCTGAGCGCGTTGACGCCGGGGTTGAGCAGGTGGAGGGCGGCGAAGAGCATCGAGGACAGGCCGACGCCTACCACGGCCCCGTAGCGCGCGCCGACCACCGGCAGCAGGAAGCCGCGGGTGACGATCTCCTCGGTGGAGCCCTGCACGACCCAGCCGGCGAACACCAGGATCGCCGGGCCGATCGCCGCCAGGCCCTGGGGCACGTTGTCGGTCAGCGTGAAGCCCGGCACGACGAGGATCGCGGTGACCAGGCCGAAGGACAGGACGCCGGTCAGCAGGCCGAGCGCCGAGCGCCGGACGGCGTGCTCGCGGGTGAACCCGAGCGTACGGAAGCCGCGTGCCTCGAACAGCCCGATCCACAGCCAGATCAGCAGCGCGACCGGCGCGAACCCGGTCACCAGGGTCACCAGCATGCGCAGGGACGGGTCGGCGGGCAGGCCGGTGAACGCCAGGATGATCGCCCCGATGAGCCCGCCCAGCAGGATCGCGGCCACGGCGACGACGAGGGCGAGGATCGGATGGGTACGCCGCCTGCCCGAGGTGGCCAGGGCGAAGAGCGGATTGTCCGTCACGGTCAGGAACCCTACTTCCTGGAGCGCCGCCTGCGGGCGACATAGGAGACAGCGGCCACCAGGGTTCCGGCGCCGACCACCACGAGCCCGGCGAAGAAGGCCATGCCGAGCACGTCCAGGGGGTCGACGGGCAGGTTCAGCCGCCAGATGCGCCAGGCGAACCAGCCCGAGGCGAGCATCCCCAGGAGCGACAGGCCGACGATCACCAGGCCCCAGTAGAGGATGCGGACGGCCCACCCGCCCACGGTCGGCTTCGGATGCTCGAGCACGGGGGCGGGCTCGGGAGCGGCTTCCGCGCGGGCGATGGGCAGGCCGGGCTCGCGGATCTCGATGACGGCGGCCGGGAGCCCGGCGAAGGCGGCCGCGGTGACGAGGCGGCCGGTGCGCAGGGTCTCGACCAGCGCCGGGGTCAGCTTGGAGTGGACGCCCCTGCCGCGGATCATGCCCTGGTCGAGGACGTACTCGACGCGGTCGGTGGCGCTGAGGAAGACCTGGGCGGGCGCGGACAGACCGGACAGGTCGATCGGGGCGCGCCCGGCGCCGCTGAAGCAGCAGTCGAGGATGAGCACGACGTGCCCGGCGGCGGTCCCGGCCAGCGCCCGCTCGACGGCGGCGACCGGCACCGAGGTCGCGGCCGGGTCCTCGCGGCCGGTCGTGGAGGTGGTCAGCAGCAGGCCGCCGGGGGTGGCGACGGCGTGGCAGGCGACGTAGAGCAGGAGCACGTCGTCCGGCTCCCGGCCGGCCAGGAAGGCGGTGATCTCGGCCAGCACCTCGCCCGGGGTGCCGTTGATCAGTTTCCGCAGGGCAAAGCCCGCGAGCAGTGCTTCGCCGAGCGCGTCGGTATCACTCGCGGGCGTCCGTAATTGGGCCATCCCCGGGTCGGTCTGGGTGACGGTCACGATCATCAGCGCCTCACGGGCTGCCGGCATGGGCCCTCCCAAGCTGTGAGATGCTCGGCGAGCTTGCCAGCGCCGCGTTTCCGGAGGAGAACATGCGTGTCACCGTTGGGCATCGGCCGATCACCGGGTTCGCGGAGGAGTACCGGCTGCAGCAGAGCCGCTACCCGATGACCCCGGCCGGCTGGCAACCGGTGCACACGGTCTATGTTCCGGCCGACCGTTTCTCGGCCGACACGGTCGCGACGTGGGGCGGGCAGGCGCTGGAGCTGGCAGAGACCCACCTGCCGGGTCCCGGCGAGCTGGCCGCGGTGTTCGGGGTGAGCGAGGAGCTGGCTCCCGCCGTGCACCGGCGGCTGCTGGGGAAGCTGGCCGCCGAGCCGGTCGAGGACCTGCGCATCGACTTCGAGGACGGCTACGGCGTGCGTCCCGACGACGAGGACGGCCACGTCGAGCAGGCCGCCGCCGCGGTGGTGGCGATGCACGAGGAGGGACGGCTGCCGCGCAGGTGGGGCCTGCGGGTCAAGTCGTTCGCCGACGCCGACCCGGAACGCTCGGTCCGCACGCTGGACGGCTTCCTGACCGAGGTCGTGTCCCGGATCGGCGCCCTTCCGCCGGGTTTCGCGCTGACGTTCCCCAAGGTCCTGATGGAGAACTACCTCGGCCAGTTCACCGCCTTCCTGGAGGATCTGGAGAAGGGGCTCGGTCTCGGCCCGCTGCGCTTCGAGATCCAGGTGGAGGCGCCGCAGACGCTGCCGTTCCTGCGTGCCGGCCTGGCCGAAGGCCGGCTGGCCGCGGCGCACTTCGGCGTCTTCGACTACACCGCCGCGATCGGGCTGCCGCCGCACGAGCAGCGCCTGGACCACCCGGCCTGCGACCACGCCAGGCACGTGATGCAGACGGCGTTCGCGGGCACCGGGGTCGAGCTGTCGGACGGCTCGCTGGCCGCCGCCCCCGCGTCGTCCGCGACGGCCGACGTGCACGCGCTGTGGCGCCGGCACGCCGAGCTGGTACGCCACTCGCTGGCCCACGGCTTCTACCAGGGCTGGGACATGCACCCGTCGCACCTGGTGAGCAGGTTCGCCACCGTCTACGCCTTCCACCTGGCCACCTACGAGGGCTACGCGGCCCGGGTGGCGGCCTGGGAACAGCAGCGGCAGGTGGAGGGCGTCATGGACGAACCGGCCACCGTCAAAACTCTTGTGACGGCACTTTCGCGGGCCCGGTCCGCGCTGGGGGACTTCACCGGAAACCCCGCCTGAACCGGCCTTGTAGGGCAACCTTGACTGGAGGGTTGTCCGCGGGCTGTCTGGATTGTCAGGGAATCGGGTGCAGTGGACGGGTAGCGCACCATATAGCCTCAGCTCCATGACCGGATCCCTCCTTGAGGTGATCGCGCTCAATGTGCGCGACGCCGTGGCCGCCGAACGTGGTGGTGCCGACCGCCTTGAGGTCGTCTCCGACATGGCCGCCGACGGGCTCACCCCAGCGCCGGAAACGGTCGCCGCCATCGCCGCCGAGTGCGCGCTCCCCCAGATGGTGATGCTGCGCGGCGAGGCCGGGTTCACGGCCGACGCCGAAGCGCTCGACCGGCTCAGGAACGACGCCAAGGCGCTGGCCCAGGCCGGGGCCGCCGGATTCGTGTTCGGGTTCCTCGACGCCGACGGCGCCGTCGACCTGGACGCCACCGAGGCCATGATCCACGCGGTGTCGCCGCTGCCGTGGACCTTCCACCGCGCGGTCGACCACGCCGCCGACACCTCCGCGAGCTGGCGCGCCGTCCGGCTGCTGCCGAACCTGGCCACCGTGCTCACCTCCGGCTCGCCCTCCGGGGTGGGCGACGGGCTGCCGGTGCTCAAGGCCCGGTGCGAGGCGGGCGACGCGGGGCTCATCCTCGCGGGGGGCGGCCTGAAGCCGCCGCACGTGCGGGCCCTGCTCGACTACGGCATCCGCGCCTTCCACGTCGGCAGCGCCGTCCGCACCTCCTGGACCGAACCGGTCGACCCCTCCCTCGTCGCCCGCTGGCGCTCCCTGCTCGACCGCGACTAAACCTCACCACCCCGGCCAGAAGACCCACCGGCGGCCCCTGAAAGTCGGCTTGGGACCCCGGGGTTTGCCTTGGGCGCCGTCGGGTGGCCCAGGGGGCGCTCGTCGCGGCGGGATGTGCGTGAGCCTTCACGAGCGGCCAGGACAGAGGCCCGCCCGTTACGGCGAGGGGGGTGGGCGCGGCTTCGCCGTAACGGGGAGGCGCGAGAAAGCACGAACGAGCGCGAGCGCGCCGTCAGAACGCGCCTAAACAATGCGCCTGAACAATGCGCCTAAAGCCCGCGAACGGTCAGGCGCTCAGCAGGTGCGGCACCGTGAGGTCGCGGAAGGCCGTCGACAGGGCAGGGCGGGTCAGGCGTTGGAACAGGGCGCCGGACGCGCGGTGCGGGAGGTCGACGGTGCGCAGGTGGCGGAAGCCGCGCTTGCGGTAGTACTCCTGCAGGCCGGGGTTGGACTTGGCGCAGTCCAGGCGGAGCCAGGGCAGGCCGACGGCGTGGGTGGTGGCGCCGGCCCAGTCCAGGAGGGCGTCGCCGAGGCCGCTGCCCGACCAGGGGCGGGCCACCGCCAGTTTGTGGACGTAGAGGGCGGCGCGGGGGCGGTCGGCCGGGGTCCAGAACTCGGGGTCGGCCTGGGCGTCGAGGGCGATGGTGGCGACGGGCGGCGCGGCTTCGTCGAAGTCGAGGTAGCGCAGCTCGTCGTCGACGAGGTAGAGGACGTGGGAGTCGATGAGGGGGGCGATGCGCTCGGGGCCGAAGCCGCCTCGGGGCCACTGGCGGATTCCCCGGGAGTGGAGCCAGTCGGCGGTGTCGGCGAGCAGGGTGAGGACTCCGCCCAGGTCAGCGGGTACGGCTCGGCGCAGGGTGAGCGGGTGAAGGAGGGTGTTCGAGTGCATGGGTCTACCCTTCGTTGCGCTGGGTGTCCGGGAGAACACATCTCGTGTGCACTTCACGGCACGCGGCAGCTAAACGGATATGTCTGGATAAATTACGATTTAGGGGAGCATGCACCACTCCCCCGCCCAGCGAAGTCAGATCTCGCTGCGCGCGGCCGTTGGGATCACCCCCAACCGAGCTCGATCAGCGGCTGCCGAGCTCGTATCTGATCAAGTGCTTGTCGGCGGGAAGCACCGACACCGCGACACGGACCGGCGTGTCCTCCCGGTCGTAGCCGACTCGGACATACACGACGACCGGCGTCCCCAGCTCCAGCTGGAGCCGTTCGACCTCCGCCTGGTTGGGCATCCTGGCCCAGATGTCGTCGACCACGCGGATCTGCGCGTGCCCGAGTTCCTCGAGTACCCGGTTCGCGCCGCGCCCGATGTCGCCCGGCCTGGCGATCTCGGACTCGGCGACCAGGTCATGCGGGAAATAGGAATCGTTGGTGTTGTAGGGCTGGCCGTCGACGAAACGCAGGCGCCGCCGTACCACTGCCAGTTTTCCGTCGTCGAGCTCCAGCCTGCTGGCGATGTCCTCAGCCGGTTGGACCGTCAACACTTCGATGAGCTGGGAGGGCTGGCGGCCTTCCTGGCTGACGGCGTACGCGAAGGCCTCCCGGGGAACTCCCGTGGGTTGCGGCTCCAGTTCGCGTTGCGGATGCATCAGCAGGGCGCGTCGTTCTCTGACGATCGTGCCGCGCCGGGGTGCGCGCGTGACGAGGCCTTCGTTGACCAGTTCCGCGACTGCGAGCCTGACCGTGTTCCGGCTGACGCCGTGGCGCGCGCGGAGCTCCTCTTCGGTCGGCAGCTGCGCCCCGGGGCCGTAGTCGCCGGAGTAGATGGCTCTGCGAAGCTCCGAAGCCACCTGCTGATACAGCGACGGTCTTGCCACTTTCACCCCTTTTGTTCCAACAATTTAGACGATCTGGTTCTAGCAGGCCACAACCCCTTGACCGAACGGCCTTGACAGCCGCATCATCCATTCGTTGGTACAAATCCATCGAAAGGCCGGTGAGGGGGTGAGGGCCGGTGTTGCCGGTCCGCGCGGGTGCGCCGTTTGCGAAGCAAGCGAGCTTGCGAAGCTACCCGCCCTGGCACGATCCCCGTGAGGCAACACGTTTACTGCGTTACGCGTTGCATCGCCAGGGGTTCACCCACACCTACCAGAGCAACGGGAACGGTATGTCCGTGCTGTCCGTGCTAACCGAGTTGACCGTGTGGTGCAGAGACGATTTCTTTGTCTGGCATGAGGAGGGCGTCGAAGTCAGCCACCCCATCGACGACCCGGTTGGCGCAGCACGACGGATCGCCGACCGCCGTCGGCGACCACAGTCCTCTCCCTCGGAGCGTTCCCTAGCGGAACACTCCCCCACCGACTCCGCACGCGAACACTCGGCCTAGGACTCCATCCCTCGCCGGAGTCCCGGCGCCGCCCGCGTCGGAGAAAGGAAACGCACCCTGGCGGGTCCCCCACGCCCGCCAGGGTGCGTTCTCCTGTCTGCGTGTCTTCCCCCTCATCCGAGCCTTCCCGCCCGCACGGACCTTCCCCTTCGTGCGGGCCCTCTCGGCTGTGCGAGCTTCTCTCACCGCCATGATCCGTTACGGCAAGCCGCCCCACCCCCACCCGCCGACCGTGGCCGGGCCCCGTCCAGGGGCACGGTCGTCCAGCGTGCGGGGCGGGCCGCCGTTACGCCCGCACCGTTGACCCGGACCTGATATACCGGGGCCACGAGGCCGGCCTTGACAGGCGGTTTCGGTTGGACGGTAAGTGGGTTGCAAGGACGGTCTACAAAGGTCTGGCGGCATGCGAGTTCCTCTTCGAGCATCCGGATTACTGGCTGTGGCCGTGCTGGCCTGCGGGTGCGGGTCTACTGGTGAGCCCGTCCGGCGGGTGGATCCGGTGCCGCCCTCGCCCGGCGTCACCGCGTCACCAAGTCCCCGCGTTTCCGGGTACGGAACCGAGGGGTTGGTGGGGTTCTACTCGGCGGAGCCGTTCAAGATCGATATCAAGGGTGTGGAGCGGACGCCCAAGCTCACGGTGCTGCGCATGGAGATCATGACCACCGCGGACCGGAACACCAAGGGTGATTTCGGGTACGGGAGTGTGCCCAGCGACTTCGCGCGGTTCCGGTTGTTCGATCCGGTGGGCAGGAAGGTGTACTTCACGCTGCGGGCCAAGAGCGGCGACGAGGCGTTCGGGACGCGGCACACCATGGAGGGCAACGGGTTTCCCGAGGACTTCGTGCCTGGAGTGCGGTATCCGGTCGAGGTGTACTTTCCCTTGCTGCCGGCCGGGGTCGAGGCGGTCTCCGTTGTGCCTGATCTGCCGATGGGGCCGATGACCGGGATTCCCGTCGCCGATGCCGCGAGCGAGCCCGTCGCCCGCGAGCGTGGGGCTTCCGGGAGGCCCAAGGCGGGTCAGGTGTTCCAGTGGCCGGTCGTGCTGCCCGAGGGTGACGTCTGGTCCGGCGTCTCCGACGTGAACGAGCTGGTCGAGACGCCGAAGAGGACCACCCTGCAGGAGGGCGCCAAGGAGACCATCGGCCTGCGCACCGACGTGCTGTTCGCCTTCGACCAGGCCGAGCTCAGTGCCAAGGCCGCCGCCGTGCTGGACGAGGTCGCCGAGGAGACGCGCAGGCGCGCCGACCCGGCCAAGCCGCCGGTCGCGATCGTCGGCCACACCGACACCAAGGGCGAGGACGCCTACAACCAGACGTTGTCGGTCCGGCGGGCCGAGGCGGTCAAGGAGTATCTGGCGGCGAAGCTGGGCGCCGGCTACCGGTACGTGACCGAGGGCAAGGGCGAGAGCACCCCGATCGCCAAGAACGACAAGCCCGGCGGCGGCGACAACCCCGAGGGCCGGGCGCGCAACCGGCGCGTGGAGATCTCCTACACGATCAAGCAGCAGGCCCCGGACGTGACCACCACCACGGACCCCTCGGCCGGCGAGGTACGCGGCCCGACCGGCCCGAACGCGCCGTTCCGCCCGGATCCGGGCGCGCCGGTGGCCGACTTCACCTGGACGTTCGCCAACAAGGACGATCGGCTCAAGGTCGAGGTGCTGCCGCTCTACCGCGACGGGGCCTATCTGGTGGCGTCCTTCGACGTCTCGGCCGTGCGGACCAACATGGTGTTCGTGCCCGCTCCGGCGCCGTTCTCCGGGTGGGAGCACGAGTTCTCGGCGGCGGCCGACTTCGGCGCGTTCACGCTGGAGGACCCGGCCACCAAGGCGCGCTACCACCCGCTGAAGATGGCCACCGAGTTCGTCGAGAACCACGTTCCCGCGCTGCAGACCGGCGAGAAGAGCCGCGCCTACGTGTACTACCCGGCGCCGCCGGACGACCGCACGTCCCTCACGCTGCGGGTGGCCAACGGGCCGTCTCCCAGCGTTCCCATCACCCGGTGATCATCCGCCAGCCGACCAGCGTGAGGGTGTCGTCCACGGCCGTGAACACCGCGCTCACCCGCGATCCGCCCTCGGGCTCGCCGGTCCCTTCCCACGAGCCGTGCACCAGGGCGTCCGGCACCTCGTCCAGGCGGACCATGACCACGATCTCGCCCTGGCCGAAGGGCCGGTGGCCGACCACCCAGCTCTCCACCGTCCCGACCGGCCGGACCGCCACCCAGTGACGTCCCTCGCCCCGGCACCGGGGGCAGAAGGCCCGCGCGGGGAAGCGCCGCAGCCCGCACCCGTCGCACTCCTGGACGGCGAACTCCCCCGTGGCCACCCGCTCCCACCACTCCCGTGAGTCCCGGTCGGGCGTGGGCCTGGGATGTGCGGGCATTCACGGGCTCCTCAGGATCAGGGCGGAGGTGGCGGGGAGGATGTAGCCGGGCTGGGAGGTCGACAGCGCCACCCGGGCCCCGGGCACCTGCCGGTCTCCGGCGTCGCCGCGCAGTTGGGAGACGGCCTCGGCGATGTGGTTGATGCCGTGGACGTAGCCCTCCGACAGGAAGCCGCCGTGGGTGTTCACCGGCGGGCCCTCGCCGGAGGCCGCGAAGGGGCCGCCGTCGCCCTTGGCGCAGAAGCCGTAGTCCTCCAGCTGGACCAGGACCGAATAGGTGAAGCAGTCGTAGAGCTGGGCGACGTCGATGTCGGCAGAGGTGAGGCCGGCCTGGCCGTACAGGCGGGGGGCGAGGGTCGCGGCGGCGCTGAGGGTGGGGTCCGCGCCGGACAGGAACGACTGGCCGCCGCCCCAGGCGGCGGCCGAGATCAGCACAGGGGTACGGCGCAGCGACCGCGCCCGCTCCGCGGTGGTGATGACCAGCGCGCACGCCCCGTCGGTCTCCAGGCAGCAGTCCAGCAGCCGGAACGGCTCGGCGATCCGGCGACTGGCGAGGTAGTCGTCCAGGGTGATGGGCGTGCGCATGAGGGCGCGCGGGTTCTTGGCGGCGTGGGCGCGCTGGCGGACGGCGATCTGCCCGAGGTGTTCCTCGGTGGTGCCGTATCGCAGCATGTGGGCGCGGGCGGCGAGGGCGAAGTGCTGGACGGGGGCGGTCAGGCCGTAGGGGGCCTGGTACTGGACCTCGGGGCTGGGGTTGGCGGCCTGGCCCATGCGGAACTCGGAGCGGGCGTTGATGGCCCGGTAGAAGACGACGGTGTCGGCCAGGCCGGCGGCCACGGCGAGCGCGGCCTGGCCGGCGACGGCGTGGGAGACGCTGCCGCCGCCGAACTGGTCCAGGTACCAGGTCGGGTCGCCGAGGCCCAGGGCCGGGCCGACGAGCGAGGGCGGGACCGAGTCGCCGACGCGGTGGGTGGCCAGGCCGTCGACGTCGGACGGGTCCAGGCCGGCGTCCGCCAGCGCTGCCATGATCGCGCGGCAGGCGAGGGTGAGGGTGCTGACCTGGGAGTCCTTGGTGAAGGGGGTGTAGCCGACGCCGACGACGGCGGTGCGGTCCGTGAAGTTGAGCAAGCGCTTGGCCACAGCTCCGAAGCTAGGCTCGCCGTGCGCCGCGTGTCAACGGGATCAGAAAAGGCTCTGCCCATCCAAGCAAGCGCTTGGTAAGCTGGTCTCAGCATCCACGACGAGGAGGCCACGGATGAGCACACACGCAGCCCGGCTGATCAGGCCGGACGGGTGCGACGCCCACTCGTCGTACAAGCGCGGGATTCACAACGGAGCCGCCATGCCGAACGGCCACAACGGGCAGCACGACAGCCGGCGCTTCCGGAACGTGCTCGGCAGGTTCGCCACCGGCGTCGTGGCCATCACGGCGCTCGACCCCGAGAGCGGCGAGCCGTGCGGCCTGGCCGCCAATTCCTTCACCTCCGTCTCCCTCGACCCGCCGCTGGTCGCCTTCTGCGTGGCGCACACCAGTACGAGCTGGCCGAAGGTGCGCGGCGGCAAGGTGATCACCGTGAACGTCCTGGCCGAGCACCAGCAGCCGGTCTGCGCCCAGCTGGCCAACCGGGGTGGCGACAAGTTCGCCGGGCTGGAGTGGACCGGCTCCCCCTCCGGCAATCCGGTCATCGAGGGCGCCCTGGCCTGGATCGACTGCGTGGTCGAGGCCGAGCACCTCGCCGGTGACCACATGATCGTGGTGGCCCGGGTGCTGCAACTGGACACCCACGCCGAGGGCGGGCCGCTGGTGTTCTTCCGCGGGGGCTACGGGAGGTTCAGTGAGCCTTCGTGAGCAGGCGCGGGCCTGGCTGGAGGAGCAGCTGTCCACGACGTTCGCGCACGTGCGCGGCCTCGGCGGGCCCGGTCGTGAGCACGAGGGCCACGAGGAACGTCACGCGTGGGAGCGGCACCTGGGCAAGGCGGGCTGGACCTGCCTGAGCTGGCCCACCCGGTACGGCGGGCGCGCGGCCTCATTGGCCGACCAGATCGCCTTCTACGAGGAGTACGCCAGAGCCGGCGCCCCCGCCCGCGTGGGCCACATCGGCGAGGGCCTGATCGGGCCGACGATCCTGGAGTTCGGCACCGAGGAGCAGAAGGCCCGCTTCCTGCCGGGGATCCAGTCGGGCGAGGAACTGTGGTGCCAGGGGTACTCGGAGCCGGAGGCGGGCTCGGATCTTGCCAACGTCCAGACGAAAGCGGAAATGTCGGGTGATGAGTGGGTCGTCACCGGGCAGAAGGTGTGGACCTCCCTGGCGCACGTGGCCGACTGGTGCTTCGTGCTGTGCCGTACGGAGAAGGCGGAGAAGAAGCATCACGGGCTGTCGTACCTGCTCGTGCCCATGGACCAGCCGGGCGTCGAGGTCCGGCCGATCGTCCAGCTCACCGGCACCTCCGAGTTCAACGAGGTCTTCTTCGACGGCGCCCGCACGCACCGCGACCACGTCCTCGGCGCGCCCGGCGACGGCTGGCGGGTGGCGATGGCCACGCTCGGCTACGAACGCGGCGCCTCCACGCTCGGCCAGCAGATCGGCTTCCGCCGCGAGCTCGACCGGGTCATCGAGGCCGCCAAGCGCACCGGCGCGGCCGGCGACCCGGTGATCCGCGACCTGCTCGTGCGGTCGTGGCTGGAGCTGGAGGTCATGCGGCTCAACGCGCTGCGCGACCCGCAGCTGCCGATCACCAAGCTCTACTGGTCGGAGTGGCACCGGCGGCTGGGCGAGCTGGCCCAGGAGGTCCAGGGCCGGGCCGGGCTGGTCGCCGAGGGCGGGGAGCTGAACGACCTCCAGCGCCTCTACCTGTTCAGCCGCGCCGACACGATCTATGCCGGATCCAGCGAAATCCAGCGCAACCTCATCGCCGAGCGCACCCTGGGACTACCACGATGACGACTCCCCCTCCCTACCCCAGCGCGCACGGCCTGCTCGACGGCAAGGTCACGCTCGTGACCGCCGCGGCCGGGGCCGGGATCGGCTATGCCACCGCGCGCCGCTGCGCCGAGGAGGGCGCCACGATCGTCATCTCCGACCGGCACGAACGCCGCCTGTCGGAGGCGGCCGAGGCGCTGACCGGGCTGACCGGGGTGAAGCCGCTGGCCGTACCGTGTGACGTGACCTCGCAGGCGCAGGTGATGGCGCTGTTCGACGCGGTGGTCGAGGCGCACGGGCGCCTCGACGTGGTGGTCAACAACGCCGGACTCGGCGGTACGGCGAGCCTCGCGGAGATGACCGACGAGGAGTGGCACGCGGTGATCGACGTGACGCTCAACGGCACCATGCGCTGCACCCGGGCCGCGCTCCAGCACATGATCCCGCAGGGCCGCGGCGTGATCGTCAACAACGCCTCCGTGATCGGCTGGCGGGCCCAGGCCGGCCAGGCCCACTACGCGGCGGCCAAGGCCGGGGTCATGGCGTTGACCAGGTGCGCGGCTCTCGAAGCCGCCACGGACGGCGTCCGGATCAACGCGGTCGCGCCCTCGCTGGCCATGCATCCGTTCCTGGCCAAGGTCACCAGCGACGAGCTGCTCGCCGAGCTCACGGCCAAGGAGGCCTTCGGCCGCTCGGCCCAGCCGTGGGAGGTGGCCAACGTGATCGTCTTCCTGGCCAGCGACTACTCCACGTACATGACCGGCGAGGTCGTCTCGGTCTCCAGCCAGCACCCCTGACGCATATCCTGTCTCTCAGGATATAGTGGGGGCATGAATATCACGGAGCCCATGTTCCTGGCGCTGACCGCGCTGGTGGACGAGCCCCGGCACGGCTACGGCATCGTGCGGGAGGTCTCGGGCCTTTCCGGCGGCCGGGTCCAGCTGAAGATCGGCACGCTCTACGGCGTGCTCGACCGGCTGGCCGCCGAGGAACTGGTCGAGCTGGACCGTGAGGAGGTCCTGCAGGGACGGCTGCGCCGCTACTACCGGCTGACCGACAAGGGAGCCGAGGCTCTCCGGCAGGAGGCCGACCGGGTCACGCGCACCGCCGCCCTGGCCACCTCCAGGCTGCGCGCCAGGAACACCGCCATCGGGGGGACGGCGTGAGCCTGCTGGAGTTCCACTACCGCAACGTCCTGCGGATGCTGCCCGCCTCCTACCGCGCCGAGCGCGAGGAGGAGATGGTCGCGGCCTACCTGGAGTACGCGGGGGACGTCCCCGACGAGGTCAACCCCCGGCCGCGCTGGGGCGAGGTGTTCAGCGTCATGGGGCTGGCACTCAGGGTCCGCCTGGCGGGGGCTTCCGGGCCGCCGGTCTACTTCGCCTGGGGCGAGACCGTGCGCATGATCGCGTTGTTCGGGCTGGCCCTGCAGGCGATGTTGTCGGCTCCCTCGTTGCCGTTCCTGCCGAGGATGAGCGAGAACGAGCAGTTCTTCGGCGCGCCCGGCTCGGCCGACCGGCTGTTCAACATCGGCGAGGTCCTACTCCACAACCTGTGGCTGGTCGCCTACGTCGCCCTGGCGCGAGGGGCCGTGCGTACGGCCAGGACGGCGGCCGTGCTGGTCTTCGGCTGGTCGTTCCTGGTGCCCCTGGTGAGCGGCTGGCGCGCGATGGACGCGTGGAGCACCGGCTACGTCCTGCTGTCGGCGGCGCCGGTCCTGGCCCTGCTGCTCGGCTATCACCGCGACGCGCCGCCGCCGCGCCGGTCCTGGTGGGTGGCTGTGCTGCCGCCCGCGATCGCGGCTGCGGCCGTGTACGCGGCCAACCGCTACATGGCGGGCCGCGCGGCGGCCGGCGAAACGACGACGCTGCAGAGTTTCGCGATCTGGACCGACACGTTCAGCATCATCGTCATCGCCCTCGTGGCCGTGGCCGCGGCAGCGCTGACGCTGAGGGCCGGCGCGCCCGCGCTGCTGGGGCTGGCCTTCTACGCGATGGTGTCGCTCCTGGCCAGGGTGCCCGACCTCTACCACTACCACGGCGGCGACGAGGAGATCTGGCAGGTGGCGGCGCTGCAGTGCTGGGTGCTGGGCGGGCTGACGCTCATCCTGGCGGTGGTGGGAGTGTGGAGGCTGCCGATTCATAGGAGACTCCAGGAAAGATCGGTCTAGGCGACCGGGCCGCGCGGACTTACCTTCCCATGTATGGGCACCACGGGCCGCGCGGCCCACATCCTCGACGTCCTGATCACCGAATTCGGCGATTCCATCAAGCGCGACCCGCACGCCTTTTCCCGAAAATTCAGGAAAATGGCGGCGTCGCCGTTCGCCTTCTACCGCGGCAGCGCCAGCGTGTTCTACGCGGACATGACCGCCGAGTACGCCGACGACGCCTACCTCGACGAGCTCACCAGCCGGGTCTGGATCCACGGCGACCTGCACGCCGAGAACTTCGGCACCTACATGAACGCCTCCGGCTCGCTCGTCTTCAACGTCAACGACTTCGACGAGGCCTACGTCGGCCCGTACACCTGGGACCTGAAGCGCTTCGCCGCCAGCGTGGCGCTCATCGGGTACGGCAAGGCGCTGTCGGACGAGGCGATCACCACGCTGGTGACCGAGTTCGGGACCGCGTACCTGGCCGAGCTGGGCGGCATCGCGCACGGCGGGGACGACGCGATCGGCTCCCTCACGCTCGACACCACCAGCGGTGTGCTGCACCGCGTACTCCAGACGGCCCGGCTGAGCACTCGCGTGGCCATGCTCGACGTGGAGACGGTGATCGACGACTACGACCGGCGCTTCGCCCTCATGGAGGGCCGTACGGCGGTCTCACCGCACGACAGGGAGCGGGTGGTGGCGGCCTTCCAGGACTACCTGCACACGCTGCCCGGCGGCGCGAACCCGGTCGAGCACCACATCAAGGACGTCGCGCTGCGCAAGGGCGTGGGCATCGGCTCGGCCGGGCTGCCCTCCTACAACCTGCTGCTCGAAGGCCGCTCGCAGGCGCTGGAGAACGACGTCATCCTCTACATGAAGCAGGCCCAGGTGCCCGCCGTGGCCAGGCACATCACCGACGAGCGGGTCGCCTCCTACTTCCTGCACCAGGGACACCGCACCGCCGAGTCGCAGCGCGCGCTGCAGGCCTACGCCGACCCCTGGCTCGGCTACACCAGCCTCGACGGCGTCGGCCAGCTCGTCGCCGAGGTCTCGCCCTACTCCGCCGACCTCGACTGGGACGACGTGAACGAGCCGGAGGAACTGCGCTCGATCATGCGCGATCTTGGCCGGGCGGTGGCGCGCATGCATTCGGTGGCCGACGACGAGAGCAGCCACGACCTGGTGGACTTTTCAACAGAAGAGTCGATTGTGGCCGTAGTCGACAACGATTCTTCAGGATTTGTTGCGATGTTGGTGAATTTTGCACACCAATACGGGGCACAAGCCCGCAAGGACCATCAAACGTTCGTCGATCTCTTCAGGAACGGCCGAATCCCCGGACTATGATCCGCTTCTCCCTTCCCGATCCTGCCCACCGGCTGGCCGGTGTCCGCCTGTGGCAGGAGCTCGGGCTGCCCTCGGTCGACTTCATGTACGGCGCCGCCGGCTGGACCCTGGCCATCCCCCGCCCGCCCGTGCACCGGATGGAGTACCTCCTGGAGCTGCGCCACCGCGCCGGCGGCGTGGAGACCATCCTCGACCCGAGCAACCCCTTACGCGTACGCGGCGTCTTCGGGCCGAAGAGCGTGCTGGAGTTCCCCGAATACTCCCCGCCCGGCTGGCTCGCCTTCCCCGCCTCCTCCGGCGGCACCAGCGTGTGGGCGCCGGAGGGCGTCGGCGGCGACTTACCCCTGCTCGTGGTCCACGACGGGCCCGAGTACGACGACCTGGCCGGTCTCACCCGCTACCTGGCCGCCGGGGTCGCCGGTGGCTGGCTGCCGCCGCTGCGCGCGATCCTGCTGCACCCCGGCGACCGCAACGCCGACTACTCGGCCAACCCGGACTACGCCGACTTCCTGGCGGCGCAGCCGTACCGGAGCGCGACCGTGCGCATCGGGATGGGAACCAGCCTCGGCGCGCTGGCCATGCTGCACGCCCAGTGGCGGCATCCCGACCTCTTCGACGCGCTGTTCCTGCAGTCGGGCAGCTTCTTCCAGCCGCGCTTCGACGCCCACGAGCGCCGCTTCCCCTATTACGAGCGGGTCACCCGCTTCGTCGAAGAGGTGCACAAAGGTACGGCGGTGCGGACCGTGCCCACGGCGATGACCTGCGGCGGAATCGAGGAGAACATCCACAACAACCGCGCGATGGCCGCCTCCCTGCGCACCCAGGGGTACGCGGTGCCCCTGCGCGAAGTGCCCGACGTGCACAACTACACCGCCTGGCGCGACGCCTTCCATCCCCACCTGACGCGGCTGCTGCAGGACGTGTGCTCATGAGACGCGAGCTGATCGACGGCGTCCTGGCCTACGGTCACTGGGGGCGGCCGATGCTGGTCTTCCCCTCCGAGCAGGGACGGCCCTCGGACTTCGAGGACAACGGCATGCTCGGCGCGATCTCCGACCTGGTCGAGGCCGGGCGGGTCAAGGTGTACTGCGTGCCGAGCAACGACCGCGAGTCCTGGTCGAACCGGTCGATCCCGCTGGAGGAACGCGCCAGGCGGCACGCCGGCTACGAGCAGTGGATCGTGGAGAAGGTCGTCAACGCCATCGACGAGGACTGCGCGGGCGCCGACGACATCATCACGTTCGGCTGCAGCCTTGGCGCCTACCACGCCGCGAACTTCGCGCTGAAACGGGCGGATCTGTTCCCGCTGGCGATCGGGCTGTCGGGCAACTACGACCCCTCCGCGTGGCACGGCTGGGGCGAGCGCGGCGAGGCCGCGTACTTCAACAACCCGCTCGACTACGTGCCGCACCTGCACGGCGACCACCTCGACTGGTTGCGCGGGCGGCTCAGCGTGCTGCTGGTGTGCGGGCAGGGCCAGTGGGAGGACACCACCGGCTCGCTGGAGAGCACCAAGCGGCTGGCCGCCGCCCTGACCGGCGTCGGCATCAGGCACGAGCTCGACCTCTGGGGCCGCGACGTGCCGCACGACTGGCCGTCCTGGCGGGCGCAGCTCGCCCACCATCTGGGGAGGTTCGTGTGAAGCACCTGGTCGGACTGCTGCTGGGGACCGAGGAGGACTGGCCGGCCGCCTTCGAGGAGATCATGCGCAGGGCCATGCCCGCCTACGAGGTGGAGCGGGTCACCATCGAGCCGTTCGACCTGCGCGACGAGCCGCGCTACGACGTCGTCATCGACCGGCTCGCCTACTGGTACTACCACCCGCGCGAGTGGCTCAAGAAGATCGCGATGATGGACGACGTCTACCTGCTCAACAGCCCGTTCACGTTCCAGTCGATGGAGAAGCACACCGCCTACTGCGCGATGATGCGCCTCGGGCTGAAGGTGCCGGACACGGTGCTGGTGCCGTACAAGAACCCGCTCGACAACGCGCGGTACGCCTACACCTCGGCGCGCTACAACAAGGCTTTCGACCTCGACGCGATCGCCGAGCGGATCGGCTACCCGCTGTTCATGAAGCCCTACGACGGCGGCGCCTGGCGCGGGGTCTCGCTCGTGCGCGACGCCGACGAACTGCACCGCGCCTATGACGAGAGCGGTGAGATGCTCATGCATCTGCAGAAGGCCGTCGACGGGTACGACGCCTTCGCCCGCTCGCTGTCCATCGGCGCCGAGACCATGGTCATGCGCTTCCACCCGGAACAGCCGATGCACTCGCGGTACTCGGTGGACCACTCCTTCCTCTCGCCCGAGGTCGGCGAGGAGGTGGTGACCATCGGGCGGCTGGTGAACGCGTTCTTCCGCTGGGAGTTCAACTCCTGCGAGACCCTGGTCAAGGGCACCGACGTGCACCCGATCGACTACGCCAACGCCTGCCCCGACGTGGCGCTGACCAGCCTGCACTACTACTTCCCCTGGGCGATGAAGGCGCTGGTGAAGTGGACGGTGTTCTGCGCGGAGACCGGCCGCAAGCCGCGCATCGACCTCGACACCCGCGAGTACTTCGCCGTCGAGGGCACCTACGCCGAACGGCTGGCGGCCTACCGCGGGCTGGCCGACGCCTACTTCGAGACCGAGCGCTACCACGAGTTCTGCGCCGAGCGCCTGGCCCACCTGGACGAGGCGGTGCTCGACTGGGTGGCGGGGCCGTCGTTCGACCGGCTGCTGATGAACGCGGTGACCGCCACCTACCCGGCGCACGAGCACGACCGGTTCATCGCGCACTTCCGCGGGCTGCTGGCGTTGTGGGTGAAGGACAACTCGTGAGCTGGTGACCGACCGGTCGGTATGGCATGCTTCCGGAACATGACTCTGTTCTCGGTGGAAGGCAAGAAGGTCGTCGTCACGGGCGGCTCCCGCGGCATCGGCCGGATGATCGCGGCCGGGTTCGTGGCGGCAGGGGCGGAGGTGTACATCTCCGCCCGCAAGGCCCACGAGGTGGCCAAGACCGCCGCCGAGCTGGGCTGCACCGGGGTGCCGGCCGACCTGTCCACGCCCGAAGGGGTGGACGAGCTGGTCTCCGCCGTGGACGGCCCGCTCGACGTGCTGGTCAACAACGCCGGCGCCACGTGGGGCGCGCCGCTGGAGGAGTTCCCGCCCGAGGCCTTCGACAAGCTCTGGAACATCAACGTCAAGGGCGTCTTCTACGTGACGCAGCGCTTCCTGCCCCAGTTGCGCGCCGCCGCCAGCGCCGACGTGCCCGCCCGGGTGATCACGATCGGGTCCATCGACGGCATCCGCGTGCCCGGCCTGGAGAACTACGCGTACTCGGCCGCCAAGGCGGGCGTGCACATGCTCACCCGGCACCTGGCCCGCCAGCTCGCGCCCGCCCACATCACCGTGAACGCGATCGCGCCGGGGCCGTTCGAGTCCAAGATGATGGCCTTCGCCCTGGACGACCCGGCCACCCGCACGCTGATCGCCTCCCAGGTGCCGATGGGCCGCATCGGCCGTCCCGACGACATGGCGGGGGCCGCCATCTTCCTGGCCTCCCGCGCGGGCGCGTACCTGACCGGGACGGTCATCCCGGTGGACGGCGGCATCTCCTGCTGACGCCTTCGCCGGGTAGTCTCGGCGCGCGTGAACGTCTACGTGGGGAACGCCGGCCGGGACGCGGCGCTGGACAAGGGCTGGCTGCTCGGGCACTTCAAGGAGGCCGGGCTCCGGCACAGCGAGGATGTCGAGATCAAGTGGGGCGTCCACGCCGCCGGGGACAAGCGGCCCGCCTGGGTGCGCGGGGAGGTGCGCACGGCGTTGCTGGTGCTGATCAGCGGGCGCTTCCGGGTCGAGCTGCCCGGCCGCGACGTCCTGCTGGAGCGGCAGGGCGACTACGTGGTCTGGGGCCGCGGCGTGGACCACTCGTGGGTGGCCGAGGAGGATTCGGTGGTGCTGACCGTCCGCTGGCCCTCGGTGCCGGGGTACGCGTGACGCCCGGCACCGGTGCGTAGCGTCAGAGCAGTTCGCCCAGGGCGACGGCGAGGTTCTTGGCGGCCCGCGGGGTGTGGCTCAGGTAGAGGTAGGGCTCGGTGAGCTCCAGCTCGATGATCGCCGGCCGGCCGTCAGGGAGCCGGACCAGGTCGACGCGGGCGTACAGAAGGGCCTGGGGGATGGCGGCAAGCACCTTCTCGGCCAGTTCGACCTGGTCCGGGGCAGGATCGCGCAGCTGCGCACGGGCGTTGTCGGCGTTGGTCATGCCCGGGGCGAGCATGGGCGTGCGCCGGACGGCGTGGCTGAGGCGGCGGTTGAAGTACAGCAGCGAGGTCTCGCCCTCGCTCTCCACCATGTCGAGGTAGGGCTGGACCATAGGCGTACGGCCCGCGGCCTCCAGAGCTGCGGCGTGGGCCTGGGCGGCGGCGGCTTCGGTGGTTCTGATGGTGTCGCGGGCGCCCGCGGAGACGGCGGGCTTGACGACGAACTCCTCCCAGTCGGGCAGGTCGTGCGAGGACCAGTGGGTCGGCACGATGGGGACACCGAGATCCCGGAGATAGGTCTTGTCGGTGTTGCGCTCCAGGACGTCGGCCGGGTTGAGCAGCCGGGTCACCGCTTCGGCCCGGCGCGCCCAGGCCAGGAAGTCGGCCCTGCGGTCGGTGTAGTCCCACACCGAGCGCACGACCGCCGCGTCGAAGGCGCTCCAGTCGACGTCGGGGTCGTCCCACCGGACCGCGCGGCCCTCGATGCCGTGCTCCCGCCAGGCGGCGAGGGCCGGGTCACGCTCGTCGTCGTGGTTCTCGGGGTCCGCAAAAGTCACATAAGCGCACGTAATCATCCAGGAATGCTAATACGGCGCGAGCCGGGCCTTATACGGACCCGGCTCGCTCGCTCACGTCCGGGCTAGTCGTCGATGGCGATGCCGGTGTGGCTGCCGTTCGCGCTGGTCACGGCGTTGCCCACGATGTTGTTGACGTTCGTGGCGCCGTGGCCGCCGACGTTGCTGGCGACGACGTTGTTCACGTTGTTGCCCGACTGCTGGGAATCGGAGTTCCGGCTCGCGTTGTAGTTCGCGTCCGCGTGAGCGGGGGCTGCCAGAAGCGTGGTGCCCGCGGCAGCGGCGACGACGAGACCGGTCATGCAGAGCTTCTTGAACATGCCTGTGTCCTTCCGAGGAGGATTACTGGGACCGTGCTCCGCCGGCTCGCCTGTGGCCGGACGGATGGGGAAGGTTCGACGGTGAGCGTCTAGTAGAAGACGTAGATGACCGTGATGCTGCCGTTCGTCGTGGTCACGGCGTTGCCGCCGAGGTTGTTGACGTTGGTCGAGCGGCCGCCGCCCGCGTTGACGGCAGCGATCTCGTTGAAGTTGTTGCCGGACTGCGAGGAATCGCTGTTGCTGCTCCCGTTACCGTTCCAGCTGTCCGCGTGCGCAGGGGCCGCCAGCAAAGTGACGCCCGCCACCGCGGCCACAACGGCACCGGTGGCACACAACTTCTTGATCACTTCTGCTCCTTCATCGTCTTGTGACAGGCCGCACGCAGGGCCCAGGCATGCGACCGCCCCTTTGACTCACCTTGACCCGGAGGGGTCAAAGCCAATGTGATCGTATAACCGAGAGTGGTGTTTGGGTAGCTGTTAGTAATCAGAAGATTATTCTGGGGCTCCCGCTGACAGAGGATGTCAGCGGGGCGGTCCTAGCGTGCGCGCATGATCTACGAGCTGCGCCGCTACACACTGCGTCCCGGAGCGCGCGACACCCTCATCGAGTTGTTCGAGCGCGAGTTCATCGAGACACAGGAGGAGGCCGGGATCGAGGTGGTCGCGCTGTTCCGCGACCCGGGCGCGCCCGACACCTTCACCTGGATCCGCGCCTTCCCCGACATGGAGCGCCGGTTCCGGTCCCTCACGGACTTCTACACCGGAGCCGCGTGGAAGGCGCACGCGGAGGCCGCGCGGGCCACGATGGTCGACACCGACGACGTGCTGCTGCTTCGGCCCGTGCTGGTTCCGCCGTTCGCCGGGGTGAGCGGGGGCTCCGGCCAGGCTTCGCCGTACCGGCTGACGGTCTTTCCCGTCGCGGAGGGGTCAGCCGCGCGCTTCGCCGGGCTGGCGGAGGGGGCGGCGGCCTGCTTCGAGAGCGAGCACGCCGTGAACACCTACGCTCAGTTGCCGGTCAGGGAGGGGGAGAACGTCTTCGTCCGGTTCACCAGGGGTGAGGAAGCTCCTGCCGTGCCCGCCCTCGACGGCCTTCTCACCGGGCCGCCGCGGCACTTCCTCCTGCATCCCACGGAACGCGGCCGCGTGCGCTGACGGTGCCGGAAAAGGGGAGGAAGGGCCTCGGGCGGGGTGGATAGGTTGGGCTGATGGACGGGATCGTGGTGGTGGTCAGCGGGCCGCCGGGGGCGGGCAAGAGCACGGTGGGGCGGCTGCTGGCCGACGATCGCGAGCTCAGCGTCCATCTGCACACCGATGACTTCTGGGCCTACATCAGGAAGGGCGGCATCGCGCCGTACCTGCCCGGGGCGCGGCGGCAGAACGCGACGGTGATGAACGTCCTGGCCGGCTGCGCGTTCGGCTATGCGGCGGGCGGCTATTACGTGGTCGTGGACGGCGTGGTGGGGCCCTGGTTCGTGGAGGCGTTCACGCGGCGGGCGCAGGGGACGCCGCTGCACTATGTGGCGCTGCGGCCCTCCCGGGAGACGACGCTCACGCGGGCGACGGGCCGGGGCGCCGGCGCGCTGACCGACCCGGAGCCCGTGCTCAGCATGTACGCGCAGTTCACCGACCTGGGTGAGCTGGAGCCGCACGCCTTCGACTCCTCCGCGCTCACCCCGGCCGAGACCGCGGACGCCCTTGGCAAGGCCCTGGCGGAGGGCGGCTACCTGCTCACGTGAGCAGCGCCTCCGTCCCGGTGACCGTGGCACCCACCATCGTCTCCCGGCTCAGGCGCCGTAGACCGGTTCCGGGGGCGGGGCCTGGGACAGGAGGGTGGCCACGGCGGGGCCGAGGTCGGCGGGGTTCCAGCGGGCGGTGGTGGTGACGGCGGGGCCGTGGTGCCAGCCGGTGGCCAGCGCGACCGTGCCGCCCTCGACCTCGAAGACCCTGCCGGTCACGGCGGCCGACTCCACCGAGCCCAGCCAGACGACCAAGGGGGCGATGTTGGCCGGGTCCATGGGGTCGAAACCGGTCTCCGGTCGCGCCATCGTCGTGGCGAAGACCTCCTCGGTCATGCGGGTGCGGGCGGCGGGGGCGATGGCGTTGACGGTGACGCCGTAGCGGCCGAGTTCGGCGGCGGCCACCTGGGTCAGGGCGGCGATGCCGGCTTTGGCGGCGGCGTAGTTGGCCTGGCCGACGCTGCCCAGGAGACCCGCGCCGGAGGAGGTGTTGATGACGCGGGCGTCGACCCGGTCGCCGGACTTGTGGCGTTCGCGCCAGTGGGCGGCGGCGTGGCGTAAGGGCAGGAAATGGCCTTTCAGGTGGACGCGCAGGACGTCGTCCCATTCCTGCTCGGTCATGGACACCAGCATGCGGTCGCGCAGGATGCCGGCGTTGTTCACCAGCACGTCGAGGCGGCCATAGGCGCTGACGGCCGACTTGACGAGGCGGGCGGCGCCGTCCCAGGTCGCGATGTCGTCGGCGTTGGGCACGGCCTGGCCGCCCTCGTCGCGGATCCGGGCGACGACCTCGTGCGCCGGGCCCGAGGAACGGCCGGCGCCGTCGCGTTCGGCGCCCAGGTCGTTGACGACGACGCGGGCGCCCTGGCGGGCGTACTCCAGCGCGTGTTCCCGGCCGATGCCGCGACCGGCGCCGGTCACCACCACGACGCGACCCTCACAAATGCCCACACGACCTCCAATGATCCTTTTATCGCGCTATTTCAGCAGAAGTTAGCCAGCTCCAGGCAGGGGTCTCGCCGCCTCCGTGTACCTGGATCTGGGCGCCGGTCACGTAACCCGGCGCGGCCAGCCACAGGCAGGCCGCCGCCACGTCCTCGGGCCGGGCCATCCTCCCGGCCGGGATGGTGGCGCCGACCTGCTCGAACGCGCCGCCGTAGTGGCCGGCCGCGTTCTCCGTGGCGGCCAGGCCGACGACGACGGTGTTGACCCGGACCTCGGGCGCCCACTCGGCGGCCAGGCACGCGGCCAGGTGGTGCAGGCCCGCCTTGGCCGCTCCGTAGGCCGAGGTGCCCGGGGACGGACGGACCCCGCTGGAGCTGCCGATCATGATCACCGAGCCGCCGGTGTCCTTCAGCAGAGGGTGGGCCCGCTGGCTCATCAGCAACGGGGCGACCAGGTTGAGCTCGATCACCCGGGCGTGGAGTCTGGGCGAGGAGCCGGCCAGCGGCGCGTGGGGCGAGCCGCCCGCGTTGTTGACCAGCACGTCCAGCCGGGAGAAGCCGCCCAGCAACCGCTCGACGTCCTCGGGGTCGCGCACGTCCGCCCGCACGAACCGCACCGGGCCACCGGACGCCGAGCCGGACGCCGAGCCAGGTGGTGAGCCGGGCGGTGAGCCGGGCGGGGGTGTGCGGGCGCAGACGGTCACGGTGGCGCCGGCGGCGGCGAAGGCGTGGGCGATGCCGGCGCCGATGCCCTTGGTGCCGCCGGTGATCAGTACATGGCGGCCGGTGTAGTCGTAAGTGGCGGTCACGGGTGCTACCGTACCAAGCAAGCGTTAGGTGCGACTATGGGAGCGCTATGGGGATCACGGTGCGCGGCGGGCCGGTCGCCGAGGTAGTGGTGGAGGTGCCGCCGGTCAACGCGCTGGCCGTGCGTGACTGGCACGACCTCGCCGACGCGCTGACCGGGACGGGCGCCGACCCGGCGACCCGCGCGGTCGTGCTCAGGGCAGAGGGCCGCGGCTTCAACGCGGGCGTCGACATCAAGGAGATGCAGCGGACCGACGGCCACGCGGCGCTGGTGGGCGCCAACCGGGGGTGCTTCGCCGCCTTCGCCGCCGTCTACGACTGCCAGGTGCCGGTGATCGCGGCGGTGCACGGGTTCTGCCTGGGCGGCGGCGTCGGCCTGGCCGGCAACGCCGACATCGTGGTGGCCAGCGACGACGCCTACTTCGGGCTGCCCGAAGTGGATCGCGGCGCGCTCGGCGCGGCCACCCACCTGGCCAGGCTGGTACCGCAGCATCTGATGCGCGCCATGGTCTACACCTGCAGGAACGTCACCGCCCAAGAGCTCCACGCCTTCGGCTCCGTCCTGGAGGTCACCACCCCGGACAAGCTCCGCGAAACCGCCCTGGAGGTCGCCGGCCGTATCGCCGAGAAGGACCCCCACGTCATCCGGCGCGCCAAGGAGTCGCTCAACGGCATCGACCCCGTGGACGTCAAGCGCAGCTACCGCTTCGAGCAGGGCTTCACCTTCGAGCTGAACCTGCTCGGCGCCGGCGACGAGCACAGGGAGAGGTTCCTGCGGTGACCAAGGTCATGACGATCGAGCGGGTCGTCGCCGAACTGGAGAGCGGGATGACGATCGGCGTCGGCGGCTGGGGCTCGCGCCGCAAGCCCATGGCGCTCATCGGCGGCATCCTGCGCTCACCCCTGAAAGACCTCACGATCATCTCGTACGGCGGCGCCGACGTCGGCCTCCTGTGCGCGGCCGGCAAGGTACGCAGGGTCGTCGCCCCGTTCGTCACCCTCGACTCGATCCCGCTGGAACCCCACTTCCGCCGGGCCAGGCAGGAGGGAACGGTCGCGTTCACCGAGTACGACGAGGGCATGTTCATGTTCGGCCTGCTGGCGGCTGCGCACCGGCTGCCGTTCCTGCCGACGCGGGCGGGTCTCGGGTCGGACGTGATGCGGGTGAACCCTGAGCTGCGGACGGTCCGCTCGCCGTACACGGAAGAAGAGCTCGTCGCGGTGCCCGCGCTGGAGATGGACGCGGCGCTGATCCACCTCAACCGGGCCGACACGCGCGGCAACGCGCAGTACCTGGGCCCGGACCCCTACTTCGACGACCTCTACGCGAAGGCGGCGAAGAAGACCTACGTCTCGTGCGAGCGCGTCGTGGACACCGCGGACCTGCTCAAGGCGGGACCGGTGCAGTCGTTGCTGGTCAGCCGGTCGATGGTGGCGGGGGTGGTGGAGGCGCCCGGCGGCGCCTGGTTCACCAGCTGCGAGCCCGACTACGGCAGGGACGAGGCGCGTCAGCGGCGCTACACGAAGACCGATTGGCGGGAGTTCCTCGATGAGCACAGCTGATGTGTGCGTAGTGGCCTGCGCGGAGGCGTTCAGGGGGGACGGGGAGATTCTCGCGGCGGGGATCGGGGGCGCGGTCACGGTGCTGGCTGCGCGGCTGGCCAGGTCGGTGTTCGCGCCGGACCTGATCACCCACGACGGCGTCTGCCTGCTGACCGGTGACATCCCGGCTCTGGGCGCGGCGCCCCGGGTGGTGGAGGGGTGGCTGCCGTTCCGCGAGCACCTGTGGCTGGTCCTGAACGGCCGGCGGCACGTCATGCTCGGCGCCTCCCAGATCGACCGGCACGGCAACACGAACATCTCGGCCATCGGCGACTGGGCGCGGCCGAAGGCGCAGCTGCTGGGCGTGCGCGGCGCTCCGGGCAACACGCGCTGCGATCCGACCAGCTACTGGATCCCCCGGCACACCCCGCGGGTCTTCGTGGAGAAGGTGGACGTGGTCAGCGGGCTGGGCACGGACCGGGGCGCGTACGACCTGCGCCGCGTGGTGACGAACCTCGCCGTTCTGGACTTCGGCGGGCCGGACGGGACGATGCGGCTGGTGTCCACGCATCCCGGGGTGAGCGTGGCGGAGGTGGTCGCGGCCACCGGGTTCGCGCTGGACGTGCCCGATGAGGTGCCGCAGACCCGGCCGCCGACCGAGGAGGAGTCCGCGGTGCTGGCCGCCCTCGATCCCGACGGGCTGCGGGAGAAGGAACTCGCGTGAGGACGGCGCTGACCGACCTGGTCGGGTGCCGCCATCCGATCGTGCAGACCGGGATGGGGTACGTGGCCGGCGCCCGGCTGGCCGCGGCCACGTCGGCGGCCGGTGGGCTCGGGATCATCGCCGCCGCCACGATGTCGGTCGGGCAGATGACCGAGGCGATCAGGAGTGTCAAGGAGCGTACCGGGGCGCCGTTCGGGGTGAACATCCGCGCCGACGCCGACGACGCCGCGGAGCGGGCCGAGGTGATGATCAGAGAGGGCGTCCGGGTGGCCTCGTTCGCGCTGGCGCCCAAGCGGGAGCTGATCGCCCGGCTCAAGGACGCGGGCGTGGTCACGATGCCGTCCGTGGGCGCCCGGCGGCACGCGGAGAAGGTGGCGGCGTGGGGCGCGGACGCGATGATCGTCCAGGGTGGCGAGGGCGGCGGCCACACCGGACCGCTGGCGACCACGCTGCTGCTCCCCCAGGTGGTCGACGCGGTGGACGTCCCGGTGGTCGCCGCGGGCGGCTTCTTCGACGGGCGCGGCCTGGTCGCCGCCCTGGCGTACGGCGCGTGCGGCATCGCGATGGGAACCAGGTTCCTGCTGACCAAGGACTCCCCCGTGCCCGACGCGGTCAAGCAGGTCTACCTGTCGGCCGCCGAAACCCTCGTCACCACGAACGTGGACGGGGTGCCGCACCGGGTGCTGCGCACGCCGTTCGTGGACTCGCTGCAGCGCACCCGGCTGCTCAGGGCCGTGCTCAACGGCGCCCGCTTCAAGAAGGTCTCCGGCCTGTCCTGGTCCGGGCTGCTGCGCGAGGGCCGGCGCATGAAGCACGGGCGCGAGCTCACCTGGGCTCAGGTGCTCCAGGCGGCCAACACTCCGATGCTGCTGAAGGCCGCCATGGTCGACGGCCGCGCCGACCTCGGCGTGATGGCCGCCGGCCAGGTGGTCGGCGTCATCGGCGACCTGCCCACGTGCGCGGAGCTGATCGAGCGGGTCATGGCCGAGGCCGAGACGACGCTGCGCGGGCTCACACCACGCTGAGGCCGCGGGCCAGCAGGATCGCGGCCGCCTGGGTCTGGTTGATGGTGGCGCCGGCGAACGCGCGCAGCTTGGCGTCGTCCGGCTCGCCGAGGTCGGCGCCGCGCAGGTCGGCGCCGGTGAACACGGCCCTGAGCACCTTCGTGCCGATCAGGCGGCAGTCGCTGAAGACGGCGTCGGTGAAGTCGCAGCCCGACAGGTCAGCCTCGTCGAAGCGCACGCCCTCCAGGAACTGGCCGCGCAGCGAGCAGCCGCCCAGGTTGGCCATCATCAGGTTGCACCTGCTGACCTTGAAGCCGGTGCCGCGCGAGGCGGTCAGCGAGGTGCCGATCATGCGGCAGCCGCTGAACGCGGCGTCGGTCATCAGCGCGCCGCCGAACCTGGCCGACGACAGGTCGACGTCCGTGAAGACCGCGTCGAGCAGGTCCGCGTCGGTGAACACCGCGCCCAGCCCGCCCCCGCCGGTGAACACGGCGCCGTCGAGGTCGGCCTTGCGGAAGTCGGCGCCGTCCAGGACGCAGGACTCGAAGCGGGCGCCGCCCAGCGAGGCGCCCCAGAAGTCGGCACCGGTCAGGTCGCACTCGCGGAAGACGTGCGTCTCCTCCGCGGCGAGGCGTTCGGTCAGGGCTTGCCGGGAAAGGTCCTCGCCGTCGAAGTTCACGACGTCATAGGGTACCGGTGATCGCTTCGGCGGCGGCCTGGCCGCAGACGCGGGCGGAGCCGTACGTGGCGATGTGGACGGAACCCAGGTCGGTGCGGGCGGGCAGGCCCATCTCGACCACCACCGCGTCGGGACGGGCGCTGAGCAGGTGGCGCAGCGCCTCGCCCTGCCAGTCGTAGCGATGCGCGTCGCGCACCACGATCACCAGCGGGCGGTCCTCGGCGTCCTGCAGCAGGCTTTCCAGGGCGGCGCCGGTGGCCTCGCCGGCGGCCAGGCGGGTCACCGCGGTGCCGGGCAGCATCCTGGTCAACGGCTCGCCGACGCCCCACGGGGTGCCCTTGTCGATGGCCAGGTTCATCTCCGGCGACAGCTCGATGACCTGGGCGGGCCGCTTGATCGGCAGCGTGGGCGCGGCCGACCTGCGGGTGATGCGCAGAGCCCGGCGGGCGGCGTCCAGGCCGATGCGCTCGCCGGAGCCGTTGACGCGGCCGGAACCGGCGACCGGCCCGCCGGACAGGGTCCTGGCGCGGGCGGCGACGGTCCAGTCGGCCAGTTCCGTCACCCGGCGGGCGGCGTCGGCCAGGCGCTCCTCGGGCAGCAGCCCGTCGGACACGGCCGCGGCGATGGCGTCGCGCACCGAGATCGCGGTGGCCTCGTCGGCGTGCTCGCCGCCGACGCAGATGGCGTCGGCTCCGGCCGCGATGGCGCGGGCCGAGGCGCCGCCGATGCCGTACGCGCCGGAGACCGCGGCCATCTCGATGCCGTCGGTCACGATCATGCCTTCGAAGCCCAGCTCGTTCCTGAGCAGCCCGGTCAGCACCTTCTGGCTCAGCGTGGCGGGGGCGTTGGGGTCGTGGGAGGGGACGAGCAGGTGGCCGGTCATGACCGCGCGCACCCCCTCGTCGATCGCCGCGGCGAAGGGGGCGAGCGCCTCCTCGATCTCGCCGCCCACGACGGGGACGCCGTGGTGGGAGTCGACGGAGGTGTCCCCGTGGCCGGGGAAGTGCTTGGCGCAGGCGGCCACGCCGGCCGACTGCAGGCCGCGGACGAAGGCTCTGGTGTGGCGGGAGACGAGATCGGAGTCGGCGCCGAAGGCGCGCAGGCCGATGACGGGGTTGTCGGGGTTGGAGTTGACGTCGGAGGAGGGGGCGAAGTCGACGGTCACGCCGGCGGCGGCAAGATCGCAGCCGAGGTCGCGGGCGAGCGCCTCGGTGAGCTCGGGGTCGTCCACCACGCCGACCGCGTAGTTGCCCGGCCGGCTGCTGCCGGTGGCGACCTCCAGCCGGGTCACCTCGCCCGACTCCTCGTCGGTGCCGACCAGGACGGCGGGGTTCTCGGCGCGCAGGGCGGCGGTCAGTTCGGCCACCTGGGGGACGCTCGCGATGTTCCGGGAGAAAAGCACGACGCCGGCCAGTCCGTCACCGAGCCTGCGCAGCAGCCAGTCGGGGGGCGTCGTGCCTTCGAAACCGGGCAGGAGGACGGCGTCAGCCAGGCGCAGGAGGTCACGGCTCAAGGGCATGACCCGAAATCTAATAGGAAAGTTTCCTATTTGCTAGAGGCATTTTCAGACGTCAACACGGATGATCCGAAGACCGTCCGTGATGAATTCGGCGACAGTACGGACTCCTGAGGCTTCCAGCCCCTTGTGGGACACACGAAATCCGGTCGCGCCGGCCGTACCGGAGAGGTATCCGCGGTGTCCGTCGAAGTGCCGGATGTGCGGGTTTGCGGCCAGAACGGCTTCCGCGTCGGTCTCGGGCGGCCGGCTGGAGACGGCCGAGCAGACGAACTCGGCGCCGACCGAGGGCGAGGAAGGATCAAGAAAGTCGGCTTTGAGATCGCACGCCCAGTGGTTGTGAACGTCGCCACTCAGCACCACCAGGCCGCCCGCCGCGGCCAGGATGCGGGCGCGCTCGGCAGGATGGCCGTCCCAGCTGTCCAGGCGCAGGTTCGGCGCGGGGCCGGGAACGAAGCGACGGGCGAAGAAGAGCGGCTGCACCAGCACCTTCCAGCGGACCGGGGTCGTGGTCAGGCGCGACAGCAGCCACTGCTCCTGCGCGGCGCCGAGCATCGTGGAGGCGTCGCGGTACTGGCGCACGTCCAGCAGCATGAAGTCGGCCACCCGGCCGTAGGTGCGCCGCCGGTACATCTGCAGCGCGCCCGCCTCGGGACGGACACGTAAGGGCAGGTGCTCGTAGTACGCCTGGTAGGCGGCGGCCCGGCGGCGCAGGAAGGCGGCGGAACCGTCACCCCTGCCCCGGTAGTTGTCGAGCACCTCGTGGTCGTCCCAGGTCGTGACCCAGGGGGCGGCGGCGTGGGCGGCCCGCAGATCGGGGTCGGACTTGTAGCGGGCGTAGCGGGCACGGTAGTCGGCCAGCGTGACCGCCTCACCCGGCCGGTCCAGGCGCCGTACCGGGTCGGCGGCCTGCCGGCTCTCGTAGATGTAGTCGCCCACGTGGAAGACCACGTCGGGGCGCTCGTCCGCCAGGTGTCTCAGGGCGGTGTAGCGGCCGTGCTCGTAGCGCTGGCAGTTGGCCACGGCGAAGCGTACGAGATCGGATGAGGCGGGGTCGGCGGCCGTCTTCGTGCGTCCCACGGCGCTGAGGTCGGCGCCCGCGCGGAACCGGTAGAAGTACTCCGTGCCCGGCCGCAGGGCCGCCACCCGCACGTGCACGCTGTGCGCCCACTCGGGCAGCGCCCGCGCCGTGCCCTGCTGCACGATCTTGGTGAACCGTTCGTCCGCGGCGAGCTGCCACCTGACCTCGACCGCCCGGCCGGGCACTCCGGTCAGCCGGGTCCACAGGATGACGCCGTCCGGCAGTGGCTCCCCCGATGCCACGCCCAAGGTGAAGGGGTTGGCCATGCGTTCAATGGTGACTCACAACCGCTCCACGATGGTGACGTTCGCCTGACCTCCCCCCTCGCACATCGTCTGCAGCCCCCAGCGCCCGCCGGTGCGCTCCAGCTCGTGCAGCAGCTTCGTCATCAGCACCGCGCCGGTCGCGCCGAGCGGGTGGCCCAGGGCGATCGCGCCGCCGTTGGGGTTCACGACCGCCGGATCGGCGCCGCTCTCCTTGATCCACGCCAGCGCCACGGAGGCGAACGCCTCGTTGATCTCGATCACGTCGAAGTCGCCGATGCACATGCCCGTCCTGCCGAGCGCGTGCGCGGTCGCGGGGATGGGCGCCGACAACATCTCGATCGGGTCGCCGCCGCGCGCCGACAGATGATGCACGCGGGCGCGCGGGGTAAGCCCATGCTCCTGTACGGCTCGCGCCGACGCCACCAGCAGCGCGGCGGCGCCGTCGGAGATCTGGGAGGCCAGGGCTGCGGTCAGCCGTCCGCCGTCGAGCAGCGTCTTCAGCCCGGCCATCTTGGCGGCGGTGGTGTCGCGGCGCGGTCCCTCGTCCACGGCGGCGCCCTCGTAGGGAACGATCTCGCGGGCGAAGTGGCCGGCGTCGATGGCGTGGATCGCGCGGTGGTGGGAGGTGAGGGCGAACGCTTCCATGTCTTCCCTCGCCACCTCCCACTTTTTCGCGATTTGCTCGGCGCCGTGGAACTGGGAGACCTCTTGCGTGCCGTACCGCTGGGACCAGCCTTTGGAGCCGCTGAACGGGGTCTCGTGACCGAGCTCGCGGCCGGCCAGCATCGCTTGGGAGATGGGGACCATGCTCATGTTCTGCACGCCGCCGGCCACGACGAGGTCGCTGGTGCCCGACATGACGGCCTGGGCGGCGAAGTGCAGGGCCTGCTGGGAGGACCCGCACTGCCGGTCGACGGTGACCCCCGGAACCTCCTCGGGCAACCCGGCGGCCAGCCAGCAGGTACGGGCGATGTCCCCCGCCTGCGGCCCCACGGTGTCCACACACCCGAACACCACGTCCTCCACGGCCGCCGGGTCTATGCCGGTGCGCTGGACCAGCTCCTTGAGCACGTGCGCGCCCAGGTCGGCGGGGTGGGCGGCGGCCAGACCGCCATTCCTGCGCCCGACCGGGGTCCTGACCGCACCGACGATGTACGCCTCGTTCATGCCCACTATCCTAGCAAGCGCTTGGTCGTCGACCCAGTCCTTCCGGCCCACCACAAGGGACCAACCCCACAAGCCCAACCCCCACGGGCGAGCCACCGCGGGCCCAACCCTCACGGGCGAGCCCCACATGCCCAGCCCCACGCGCGAGCCCCACGCGCGAGCCCCACGCGCGAGCCCCACGCGCGAGCCCCACGCGGCCTGCGCCCCACAGGCCCAGCCCCGCAGGCCGACCCCCGCACTGGGCGTCCCTCGGGGAACCCTTCCGAGCGACCCCCGATCCGGGCAACCCGATCCGGAGACCCCGGTAGGCCTCCCGGGTCGCAACCCGGAGGGGCGTGCCGACCGCGAGGTGAGTGCGCCCAGGAGTGCGGTGGGCACATCCGGAGGCGGGCGCAGGCGGGGGGCGGGCGCGGGCGGGGGGCGGACACACCCGGAGGTAGTCGCACCCGGAGGTGGTCGCGCCGAACGTAGGCGCCCGGAGGCGGGCGCAGACGGGGGGCGAGCACGCCCGGGGGCCGGTGCGCCCGGGGGTGGGCGATCCGGGGGTGGGCGATCCGGGAGTGGGCGATCCGGGAGTGGGCGATCCGGGGGTGGGCGATCCGGGGGTGGGCGATCCGGGGGTGGGCGATC
>NZ_JBHYIO010000065.1:0-45706 GCF_042740095.1 Nonomuraea sp. NPDC059023
TTCACGGTGCAGATCTCGCAATCCACACCGAACCCGGAAGCCCTTCCTTATGCCAAACCGATCAACCCCTGTACCTAACCTCCGTGGTCAGTACAGCTAGATCACTGACAGGGCCCGTTCGAGGTCGGCGCACAGGTCCTCTGGATCCTCCAGCCCGATCGACAAACGGAAGAATCCTTCGCCCGCCCAGTCCCGGTAGCGCCGGAGGTGCTCCGCGTCGAGCTTGAAGGTCGTGCGCTGAAGGTCGGCCGTCCGGGCCTCCAGAATGAGGCTTCGCGTCAGGCCCAGCGAGGCCGCGTAAGAGAAGACCCGCAGGTTGCCCTTGAGTCCCCGACCGAACTTCTCATGGTCCGCGACCGTGAAGGACACCATGCCGGACGGGCTGATCATCTGTCGCCGAGCCAGGGCGTGTTGCGGGTGGGACGGCAGACCGGGATACCGGACCGACAGGACCTTGGGATGATCTTGAAGGAAGCGCGCCACCCGCGTGGCTCCTCGCGCGTGGGCGGCCATCCGGATCGGCAACGTCTCCAGCCCGCGAAGGATGAGCCAGCAGTTGAAGGCGCTGAGGGTGCCGCCGAGGTGAACCCCGATGTGGCGCCGCAGGCGATCCATCGGTTCCGCCCTGCCGAGCACCGCTCCCCCCAGTGCGTCGCCATGACCGCCCATGTACTTGGTCAGGGAGTACACCACGTAGTCGGCCCCGAGTCGCAGGGGGCGGGTGACCGCGGGTGTGGCGAAGGTCCCGTCGACACACAGCTCCGCTCCATGGTCGTGCGCGATCTGCGCGAGTGCCGGTATGTCCGCCAGCTTGAGTACCGGGTTACACGGCGTCTCGGCGTAGACGAGGCGGGTGTTCGGACGCAACGCCGCGCGGACGTCGTCGAGATCCGACATGTCGGCGATGCTCACCTCGATCCCCAGGCCGGGCAACAGCCCCCGGGTGAGTTCAGCGGTGCCGGCATAGCTGACGTCACCGACCAGCAGGTGATCGCCGGGCGAGAGCACCTGAAGCATCAGTCCCGAGATCGCCGCGATCCCCGTGGCGAACACCACCGCCGCCTGCGCGCCGTCCAGCAGAGCCAACTTCTCTTCGAGTTGGGCCGCGTTCGGATGGCCTTCGCGTGCGTAGGCGAAGGGCACCTCCGCCTCGACCGTGGCCTCGGCGCTGAATCCGATGCTTCCGTACTCCGCGGCGAAGTTCGTCGAGGTCGCGATGTGCGGCCCGATGGCTCCTGTGACGGGATCGAGAGCCACCCCGCCATGCACCGCGAGGGTGCTGAAGCCCATGTCAGCCGTATCCGTTCCCATAGTGCACCATAATGCACTTTGAAGTGCATTATGGGCAAGGGTCAGGGTTGCCGAGTCGAGCTTCCTCTTTGTCGCGTACGCCGTCGTCCGCGGGGGCCCTGCGCGCGTCGACGACCAGGCTGCCCACCACGAGGACGCCGCCGACGAGGTCGAGCCACGTCAGGCGCTCCCCCAGCACGAGCACGGCGCCCAGCACCCCGAACACCGGGATCAGGGTGAGGTAGGTGGCCGCGCGCGCCACCGGCATCCGCGTGAGGGCGGTCAGATAGAGCCAGAACGGCAACGCGTAGTTGAGGACGCCCGCCGCGGCGACCAGCAGAAGCTGGGCAGGCGTGGCCGAGGACCACACCAACTGGCCCCCCAGAATGAGCTGACAGGCGATCACGAACCCCAGCGCCCACACCTGCTGCGTGAGCGCCGCCGCCAGCGGCCCGGTGGTGGCGACCTGCCTGGAGGCCACCACCACATAGACAGCGGCCGCGACCACGCTCGCGACGACGAGGCCGTCTCCTGCCCACGAACCGCCCCCCGCGCCGGACGAGAACGACACCAGCGCCGATCCCACCGTGGCGCCCCCGATGACGACGATGAGCCGCCGCTGCGGTCGCTGGCGTAGCAGCGCCCAGGCGATGAGCGGCACCATCACCGGCTCCAGACTCCCCAGCACGCTCGCGTTGGCGGCGCTGGTGAGCGCGAGCCCGGCGAGGGCGAACTGGTAGGCGACCCCAGGCTCCAGCAGACCCACCCAGCCCTGCCGCCACGCGCCCTTGAGCGAGCATCGGGTGAGCGAGCAGGCGACGGCGAGTGCGCCGACGGAAGCGATCAGCTGCACCACCAGCACCGAGCCGGGAGCCGCCCCGGTCACGTCGAGCGCCACCTTGGTCAGCACCAGCCCGGCGGCCCACGTAGCCGCGCTGGCGACCATCAGCAGCGGCCCACCGGCCTTCATGAGCCCGGTCCTATCGCGAGGGTAACGGGGCACCGATCCTGCGGGCAGCGGTATTCATCGCACAACCGGCAGATCCGCTCCGCCGACTCCTCGTCACCGGTAACGGCGGTCAGCAGCGCCGAGACCACCCGCTCGACATCGGCACGTTCGGCGGCCGGCAACCGTTCGATCGTCTGCCGCAGCCAATCGAGGCGGGCGTCAGCCTGCCGTTGCCACAGTTCCTGGCCTGCCGACGTCAGATGGAGCGACACCGTACGACCGTCCATGCCCGCACGACGCTCCACCAGCCCCGCGCCGGCGAGCCGATCCACGGCGCGGACCGTGCCGGGTTGCGTGATCCCCAGAGCGACCTGCATCGCCCCGATGCTGCATCCGGGCGCCACCGCCACCGCGTTGAGCGCCGCCGCGTCCGTCGGCGCCAGCCCCGACGACGCCCCGAGCACCGCATTCTGCGCATCGGTCAGGGCGATGCCGAGCGCACCGAGAACATTGGCCGTCCGATAACACATGACTCATTTATATAACTCATGCATATGTTTGTCAAGATCATCCTGGTGACCAGGTTGCGCGTGGCGGCGGTGACCGGATGGGCGGCGTCCCCGATCAGAACCACCCGGTCTTCGTGGTACGCGGGCAGAGGCGTGAACAGGTAGAAGCGTGTCACTCCTTGGCAATCCCGAACCAGGTGGTGAGGGCCTGGAGCGGGTGGTCGTACCGGAGGAGTTCGCCGAAGTCCTGCCGGAGAGCCTCGGTGGCCGGCAGCTCCACCTCGCCCATCCTGGAGACTTCACTGCTGGTGGAGCCGGGAAACCCGATGCCGCCGCGCTTTGCGCACGATACTGCGGCCGCCATCGCAGCCGACCACGTAGCGGGCCCGCAGCCGGTCGCCTCCCAGGGCGATCGTCAATATTTCCAAGTGCGCAATTTTGCTTAACCGGCAGCGGCACCTAACGCGGATCGGACTGCAAGTAGGCCAGGACGGCCCGCACGCGACGATTGTCGTCGTCAGAAGGTGCCAGCCCCAGTTTGAGGAAGATGCCGGTCGTGTACTTGCCGACCGACTTCTCGGTGATGAACAGCCGTCCGGCGATGGCGGCGTTCGAGCGTCCCTCGGCCATGAGCCGCAGGACCTCGTGTTCCCGGGGCGTCAGTTCGGCGAGCGGTTCGTCCCGGCCGCGCCGGGTGAGGAGTTGTGCGATCACTTCGCCGTCCATCGCGGTGCCTCCGGCGGCGACTCTCCTGACGGCGTCGACGAACTCGGTCACATCGCCGATCCGGTCCTTGAGCAGGTAGCCGATCCCGCTGCCGCTGGAGAGGAGTTCCTTGGCGTAGAGCTGCTCGACGTACTGCGACAGGATCAGGACCGGCAGGCCGGGCTGGGTGCGTCGTGCCTGGATGACCGCTCGCAGGCCGTCGTCGGTGAGGGTCGGCGGCAGCCGTACGTCCACCACGGCGATGTCCGGCCGGTGCCGGGTCAACGCCTCCAGCAGCAGCGGGCCGGTGGCGACGGCGTCCACGACGTCGAAGTCGTACGCCACCAGCAGCCGGATCAGCCCGTCTCTGAGGAGAGCGTGATCTTCGGCGACGACAACGCGCATGGCACCTCCATGATGATCTCGGTCGGCCCGCCGCGCGGGCTGCGGACGGTGAGCGTGCCGTCGAAGACGGACAACCGGCTCCGAACCCCTGCCAGACCCCTGCCATGATCCAGGCTCGCGCCGCCGACACCGTCGTCCCCCACGACCAACCTCAACACGCCGCCGTCGTAGGCCAGGCCCAGCCAGGCGCGGTCCGCCGAGCTGTGCTTGGCCACGTTCGTCAGCGCCTCGACGGCGGCGAAGTAGGCCGCCGACTCCACCGGCGCCGGCGGGCGCCCCTGCACACCGCCCTCCACCCGCACCGGCACGGGGCACAGCAGCGCGGCCGCCTCCAGCGCACCCGGCAGGCCCCGGTCGGCCAGGACAGGTGGATGAACGCCCCGGACCAGATCGCGGAGTTCGGCCAGCGCGGTGGTCGCGGACTCCCGGGCCTCCATCACGAGGCGGCGGGCTTGTTCGGGATCGCCGGCGATCGATTGCTCGGCCAGTCCCAGGCTCATCGAGAGCGCGACCAACCGGGCCTGCGCGCCGTCGTGCAGATCACGTTCGATCCGCCGAAGCTCGGCCGCCTGCGTGTCGACGGCCATCGACCGTGAGGCGGTCAGCTCGGCCACCCGTGCGGCCAGTTCGGCGCGATCGGCCGGAACCAGGAGGTTCCACGTGATCCTCGCCTGCAGGCGGCACAGCCAGGGCAGCAGCAACCAGGCGATCAGCACCAGCAGTGCGGCCGCGAACGCCTGCGCCACCGTACCGGCGAGATCTTTCGGCTTGCTCATCACCGCCACGGCCCCGGCCACGAGCGCGCCGGGCACGAGCGTGGTACCGGCCGCGACCGGCCCGCAGGCGAGCAGCCAGCGGATCTCGCGACGTGTACGCGGGTCGCGCAACCGCGCGCCGAGCCGGCGCTGGGGCCGCTCGCCGTACGAACCGGAGGATGGGGTGCCGAGCACGCGCGCGGCCCATCGGCCGTGCAGCCCGGCCAGTGCCCTGACCAGCACCAGCGCCTCGATCAGAACGGGCAGGCCAAGGCCGGCGACCGGCACCAGGATCAGCCCGGCCACGACCAGCACCACCAAGGACAACGCTGCGGCACCGGTGAGGAGGCCCAGCACGAGGCCGCCTGCGGACGCCATCCGGCGCCGGACGTGCGCGCCGAATCGCCGCGCGGTCATCTCCCCTTGCATGACGACCCATTCTCCCGCGTCACCGTCCCGCCCGCAGGGGGTGTAGGCCCCCATGATCGGGGGCCCAGGCCCGTGGCCGCCTCGGCGTGGGGCCGGAAACGATGTGGTCTCGTCCATCGGAGAAGGAGATCACGTGTGATCGGCAAAATCATCGCTCTAGCGACTCTCGTGGCCGCTTCCTGCACGTCGGCGGTGGCCGCGGCCGGGGGCGAGCCCCTGGACTGGGGGCCGTGCCCGGCCGATTCCGCACCCTCCGGCGGCTGGCCCGCCGAGGCCAGGTGCGCCACCCTGCGCGTGCCCTTGGACCATGGGAAACCGCGAGGACAGACCATCGGCATCGCCGTGTCCCGGGTTCCCGCCACCGGTCCCGACCGGCGGGGTGTGATGCTCGCCAACCCCGGCGGCCCAGGGGTGCCGGGACTGGCCTACACCGTGGGCCTGGCCGGAGTCGGCCCGCCGTCCGTGCGACGGGCGTTCGCGCGGTTCGACCTGATCGGGTTTGATCCGCGGGGAACCGGCAGGAGCAACGCGATCTCCTGCGGGCTGACCGACGAGCAGATCGTGTACTCGCAGGTGCCGTTCCCGCACCACGACGACGCCGCCACGGCGGAGTCGATCGCCACGTCCTGCGAGCGCCGAGCCGGAGCCATTCTGCCTCACCTCACCACCGCCAACACGGCCAGGGACATGGACCTGCTGCGCCAGGCGCTCGGCGAACGGAAGATCTCCTTCTACGGCAACTCCTACGGCACCTACCTGGGAGTCGCGTACGCGTCGATGTTCACCCCGCACACCGATCGGATCACCCTGGACTCCAATGTCGACAGCGAACACGGCTGGTATCACCAGAACCGCCTGATCGGCCGGGCCTCCGAGCTCCGTTTCGACGACTTCGCGGCATGGGCGGGCGGCCAGGACCAGACCCTTGGTCTCGGCTCGGAGGCCGCCGCCGTCCGTGCCCGTTTTCTCGCGCTGGGCACCCGGCTGGACGCGGCGCCGATCCGCGTCGGCGCGTTCACCATGGACGGGCGCGAGCTGCGCAGGGCGACGTACGCGCTGCTTCGCTCCAACGGCGCCTTCCCCTCCCTCGCCGGCCTGATCCAGTTTCTCGGCAGGCTGCCGGGCGCCCCGCCAGAGCCGGCCGTGGCAGCGCTCCTGAACGCCTTGACCACCGGGGCCACCGCCGACGGCGACCGGGAAGTCTCCGCCTTTCTCGCCATTCAGTGCTCCGACACCGCGTGGCCGCGTGACATCGAGGTCTACCGGCGCAACACGCGGGTGGACGCCAGGCGCTACCCCATCACCCGGGGCGGATTCGCCAACGTCAGCGCCTGCGCCTTCTGGCCGGGCGAGCCGACCGGCGAACCGGTCAGGGCCGACGCGTACGGCCCGCGGAACATCCTCATGCTGAACAACACCCGAGACCGGATCTCCGATCTGGGCGGGGCCCTCGCCACCCGTCGCGCCTTGGGACGACGGGCGGCGTTCGTCACCGTGGAGGGATGGAACCACGCGATCCTCGGCAACGGCAACAAGTGCGCCGACAGGCACATCGCCGACTGGATCGGCGACGGCGTCCTGCCCGGGAAGGACGCTTCCTGCCCAGCCGTTTCAGAGCGCGGGCTTCGTCGGGGTGGTGCGGATCTGGTCGAGGTAGTTGTACGCGGTCACCCGGGAAATGCCCAGCCGGCGGGCGATGCGGTCGATGGAGCGTTTCACGAAGAAGGCCCCCTTGGCGTCCAGGAACCGGAGAACCTCCAGCTTGTCGTCCTTGGACATCAGGGCCACTGACCTCCCGCCGATCGCGGTCTCGATGAGGTTGTCCAGCACCTCGACGATGTCGCTCGCGAAGATCTCCTCGCGCACCGGCGCGTCCCCGTCGAGGATCGCCGCCAGGTTGGCCCGTGCGGCCTGCAGGGGTGTCATGTCCACGTTGATACAGAAGGCCGCGACCACCCGCCCGGAGTCGTCGCGGATGTAGACCGAGGAGGAGCGCAGTTCCCGGCCGTCTTTGGTACGGGCCCGGTAGCCGAACTCGTCGTGGTCCTCCGCCTCGGTCTTGAGCACCTCAAGGCCGAGGTTGGTCGAAGGGCCTCCCACCTGACGCCCGGTCACGTGGCCGTTCTCGATGGCGGCGATGGTCTTGTGCATGTCGTGGCGTGACAGGTCATGCAGCACGACCTCGCAATGCGGGCCGACGGCCGCCGCGATCGCCTTCATGATGGGGCGCAGCAGCGGCTCGAACTCCTCGATGGCGCTCACGCGGACAGTGTCCCATTGACAGATTTTTTGTCCAGCATATTGATTCGTTGTAAAAGTTCTGACCACACTTGGCCATGCGCAAACTCGGAGCCTTATTAACGGCGGCGGTGCTGGCCGTGACGGCTTGCGGCGGAGGCGGCGGTACGGGCAAGCCGGCCGACGAGGGCGGGGAACTCGTCTTCGCGAACTTCCAGTGGCTCGAACCCAACCGCGGTGACCAGCTATGGAAAGCGGTGACCGGCTACCAGCAGGCCAATCCCAAGGCCAGGCTGAAGCAGCAGGCGATCACCCGCAAGGATTACGAGAGCACGCTCAAGACGCAGATGGGCGCGCGCGGCGGGCCGGATATTCTCCTCATCCCCGATACCTTCTTCCCGGAACTGGCCCAGAACGGCCTGCTCGAACCGGTCGGTGACGTGCTCGCCCCCGAGGACAAGGCCAAGCTGAACAACGGCAACAAGGCGGCCGTCTTCAAGGAGGAGCAGCTCGCGTACGCCTGGGAGATCGTCAACTACGCGTTGTTCTGGAACGAGAAGCTGCTGAAAGAGGCCGGCGTCGAACCGCCCACCGACCTGCCCGGCCTGGTCGCGGCGGCCAAGGCCATCAAGGACAAGACCGGCAATCCCGGCTTCGCCGTACGGCATCAGATCAACGAGGAGGCGCCCTGGTGGATCGACTTCTCCAACTGGCCGTACGGGTTCGGCGGCGGCTGGTCGCGGGGCGGCAAGCTCACCATCGACTCGCCGGAGAACGTCGCGGCGGTCACCGCGTACAAGCAGATGTACGACAGCGGCGCGATGTCCGTCGGCGACGACGCCTCCACCTTCCGGTCGAAGTTCAAAGAGGGCAAGATCGGAATGATGATCGACAACAGCTCCGCGTTGTTCACCATGGTCAACGGTAACCAGGTCGTTCCCAGCGCGAGCGGGGTCGGCGCGGGCAAACTGCCTTTCCCCGGCCAGGGCTCCAGCCACGCGAGCTTCTTCGTCGGAATCAACAAGAACAGCAAGAACAAGGCGCTGGCCAAGGACTGGCTGAAGTGGTTCTTCTCGGCCCGGGCGCAGGAGTCGGCCGCCGCCGCGCTGGGCGCCAGCGTGATCGGCACCGACGCCCAGCCACCGCGGGCGTTCCTGACCGAGAACCCGTGGGTCGAGACCTTCCGCGAACAGGCGCCGAACTCCAGCGACGCGGTGATCGACGGCTTCGAGACCAAGACGCCCCAGATCAGGCACATCGTGCTGCAGGAGATCGAGAAGGTCCTGGTGCAGGACGAGGACCCGGCGGCGGCACTGAAGAGGGCTCAACAGGAGGCGGAGAAACTGGCGTGACCCGGCGCTTGCCGTACCTCCTCATCGCGGGAGCGGCGGTCTACCTGGTTCTGCTGACCGCCGCGCCGCTGCTCAACGGCCTGTGGCTGAGCGTCACCGACGCCAAGCTGCTCAATCCCACGGCCGGAGAGTTCATCGGGTTCGAGCACTATGCCAACCTGCTGGGCGAGCCCGGCTTCTACCACTCGCTCGTGGTCACCCTCGTCTATTCGGCGGCGACCGTAGCCGGTTCTCTCCTGCTCGGGACGCTGGCCGCCGTTCTGCTGAACCGCACCTTCCCCGGGCGTACGGCGGCGCGGACCATCCTCACGATGCCCTGGGCGGTACCGACCGTGGCGGTCGCCCTGATCTTCGTGTGGATCTACAACAACGACAGCGGGGTGCTGAACCGGGGCGTGCGCGCGCTCGGTTTCGACGGCCAAGGCTGGCTCACCGACACCACCTGGGCCCTGACGGCGGTCACGGTGGCCTCGATCTGGAAGGTCTTCCCCTTCGTCATGCTCGTCGTGCTCGCCGCGCTGCAGTCGGTGCCCGACGAACTCTACGAGTCGGCGCGGGTGGACGGCGCCGACCCGGTCAACACCTTCCGGGACATCGTCTTCCCGTTCCTCACCCCCACGCTCAGGATCGTGGCCCTGCTGATGACGATCTGGTCGCTGCGGCGCTTCGACATCATCTGGCTGCTCACCCAAGGCGGACCGGTCGAGGCCACGAACACGGTGGTGATCAGCGTGTACCGCGAGTCGTTCCTCAACTCCGACCTGGGGTTGTCGGCGGCGCTGGGAACCGTCGGACTGCTGCTGGCGGCGCTGGTGACGGTGGCCCACTTCCTGCTCGACAGAAGGGAGGAGGCGTGGTGATCGGCCGGATCCTGCGTTTTCTCGCAGTGCTCGTGCTGGTGATCGGCACGGGCTTCCCGCTCTACTGGATGCTGACGACGGCCACACGGACCACCGAGGAGATCTTCTCCGCGTCGCCGCCGCTGGTGCCCGACCCTGGCGGGCTGGATTTCGGCGCGCTCGGTCCGATGCTGGGCTGGCTGACCAACAGCGCCTTCGTGGCGTTCGGCACGACGCTGCTGAGCCTGCTGCTCGCCGTACTGGCGGGTTATGCCCTTTCTCGCTATCGGTTCCGCGGGAAGGGCGTGTTCGGCTTCGCGTTGTTCGCCACGCAGATGCTGCCCGAAGCGCTGGTCGTCGTGCCGCTCTACGCGATCTTCCTGGTGGTGGGGCTGCTCAACGACCTCGGCGGGCTCGTGCTCGCCAATACGGCCTTCGCGATGCCGGTCGCCGTGTGGATCATGAAGAGCGCGATGGATCGGATCCCGATCGAGATCGAAGAGTCGGCGCGGGTGGACGGCTGCCCGCAGTACGCGATGCTCCCCCAGATCATCCTCCCGCTGGTGATGCCGTCGGTGGCCGCGGCCGCCGTCATCACGTTCTTCGACGGGTGGAACGAATTCCTGTTCGCCAACACGTTCATGGTCGACAAGGAGAAGTGGCCGGCGTCCAAGGGACTGGCCTCCTACGTCGGCGAGTTCGTCACGCCGCTCGGCACGGTGATGACCGCGGCCCTGATCTTCACGGTGCCGGCCATCATCTTCTTCCTGCTGGTCCAGCGCAGGATCGTGAGCGGGCTCACCTCTGGGTCGGTGAAGGGTTAGATGCCGAACATTCGCTTCGACGCGGTCACCAAGAGCTTCGGTGACGTCAGCGTCATCAAGAACTTCGACGCGGAGGTTCCCGACCAGGAGTTCCTCGTCCTGCTGGGGCCTTCCGGGTGCGGGAAGTCGACCATGCTCCGCATGATCGCCGGGCTGACCGACATCACCAGCGGCACGCTGGAGTTCGACGGCGTGAAGGTGAACGGGCTCGAACCGCGCGAGCGGCGTATCGCCTTCGTCTTCCAGTCCTACGCCCTGTATCCGCACATGACAGTACGAGCGAACATCGCCTTCCCGCTCCTCATGGGCCGTTTCCGCTGGTATCACCATTTCCCGGTGGTCAACCGGCTGATGCGCCGGAAGTTCCTGCGCGATCCCGCGGTGCGCGACCGCGTGGAGGAGGTGGCCGCGATGATGGAGCTGACCGCGCACCTGGACCGGCGGCCCAAGACCCTGTCCGGTGGGCAGCGCCAGCGGGTCGCCGTCGCCCGCGCCCTGGTGCGTGAGCCGTCGCTCTACCTCCTCGACGAGCCGCTGTCGAACCTCGACGCCAAGCTGCGCACGCAGATGCGCGCCGAGATCAGCGCGCTCTACCAGCGGGTACGCAAGAGCTTCGTGTACGTCACACACGACCAGGTCGAGGCGATGACCATGGGCACGCGCATCATCGTGATGAACGAGGGCGTCATCCAGCAGTACGGCACGCCGAAGGAGATCTACGACCGGCCGGCCAACACCTTCGTCGCCCGCTTCATCGGCAGCCCGCCGATGAACCTCCTGCCCCGGGACGGGCGGCTGCTCGGCGTACGCGCGGAAAAGGTGACGATCTCCGCAGAACCGGGCGGGGTGCGCGGCAAGGTGGTGGTCGTCGAACACCTGGGCGCCGAGACCGTGATCGCCTTCACCCTGGACGGCCCCGAACTGCACAATGCGCGCATGCCGGGCGACCTGACGTTCGCGCCCGGGAGCGAGTGCCGGGTCGACCTGGACCTGACCGGCGCGTCCTGGTTCGACGCGGAAACGGGTGAGCGGCAGGCGTAGCCGTTCCGTCAGCCCCCATTCCGGACTCCCTTTCGGAGCGCGGAGCTGTCCGCACCCTTCCGAAATGCACCATAATGCACTCTCTAGTGCAAGCCGGGTGGCGGAATCAGTGATTCGCGTAGAACGACGTGATGCGGGATTCGGCGGCCCGTACCTGGGCTTCCGGCGTGCCGGCGAGGATGGAGGCGTCCGCCCACCTGCGACTGCTGTTGGTGACGAAGGTGTGGCCGGCGGCGCTCTCGGTCCAGCTGATGATGTCGCCGGCGACCGCGTCTCCGGCGGCCAGGCGACCACGTCCCCGTCGACGGTCGCGGTCAATGACCGGATCACCGCGTCCAGTTGCTGGTCGACGATCGATGGATCCAGAGCGATCACTCCCTTGTCATCAGCCTGTCGCGGCGCCCACTCCGGGTTGAAGAACGCTGAGCGCGAATCGAGCCGGACCCTCGGCGTCCGGATGATTGGCATAGCTGTGCGGCTGGTCTCCGTTGAAGCTCACGGCGTCACCGGGAAGCAGGCGCCGCACCTCGTCGGAGACCCGGAGATCGACTTCGCCACTGATGACGAGCAGGTGTTCGACGGTGCCCGGCGAGTGTGCCTCACTGCTGTGCGACTCCGCGGGATGGAGCGTCCAATCCCACAGCTCCAGCACGTCGGGCGGGCCCGAGCCGGCCACCAGGTGCGCGTGGCCGCCGTGAGTCCCCCGCCACAGCCGCGGGCCCTGCCCGGAACGGACGACCTTCGGCTTGGGCGGTTGCTGAAGCGCCACGAGCTGGGGCAGGCCCAGCCCGAGGGCATCGGAGATACGCAACAAGGTGGCGATACTGGGGTTGGATTGCCCCTGTTCGATCTGCACGATCATGCGCCGGCTCAGACCGCATCGCTCGGCCATCTCATCCAGCGTCCAGCCGCGAGCCTGGCGGTTTCCTCGCACGTTGGCGGCGAGCGTACCGGTCAGGTCATGCAAGCTGGTCATGCGCCACCCCTGCTGTAAGTGCACTTGCCAGTGAACTATAAATCACCCGCTAGAGCGCCAGCGGCTCGTCGGCCATGTACGGCGGCGCCGGCTCGTACTGAATCATGCGGCGCACGGCCCGCGCGTGCTCGCGTCCATGCAGCCGCCCCACGAGCCAGAGCGCGGCGTCGATCCCCGCGGAGACGCCCTGGCTGGTGAGGAGATTGCCGTCGACGACGTAACGCGCGTCGCGGACGACGGTGACGTCGCCGAGAGCCTCCAGCGAGTCCTCGTGGTTCCAGTGGGTGGCCACGCGGCGGCCGCGCGCCGGCCCGGCGGCATGCAGCAGGAACGCTCCCGTGCACACGCCGACCGTCCACGCGGCCCGCTCGGAGGTCTTGGCGATCCAGCCGGTCACGACCGGGTTGTTCGGCTCGACCCGCCGCGCACCGTTGCCGCCGGGAACCAGCAGCACGTCGAGCGGCGGATGGTCATCGAGCGTGTGATGCGGCAGCACGCGCATGCCCTTGCTGCACTGGACGGGTTCGGACCGTTCGGCGACGAGCACGCCGGCGTCGGCGTCTTCGCGGAGCATCCTGGAGGCCATGAAGACCTCCCAGGGGCCGACGAAGTCGAGTTCCTCGGCGCTGTTGAAGACCAGGAGTCCGTAGGTGGTCATGACGATCCTCTCAGAGCGGAACGGAATCGGTCGCGATAGTCCGAAGGGGCGACCCCCAGGCGCCGATGGAAAGCACGCCGCAAGGTCTCGGCCGTGCCGAAGCCCAACCGGCGCGCGATGGCGTCGACGGGGTCCCCGCCCTCCTCAAGTGCTCGCTGCGCGGCCTCCAACCGCACACGTTCGACATAGGCGGCGGGCGGGATGCCGACCTCGGCGGTGAAACGACGTTGCAGGTGGCGGGTGCTGAGCCCCGCCTGCTCGGCCAGATCGGCGATGTCGTGCCGGGCGCCGGGCGCCGAATGGATCGACGACACCGCCTCGCGGATGGGGTCGCTGGCCGGCCGTACCGACCACAACCCCACGCTGAACTGCGACTGCCCGCCCGGCCTGCGCAGAAACAGCACCAGGTCACGCGCGACCTCCAGCGCCACCCGCTGGCCCAGATCCTCCTCCATCAGGGCGAGCGCCAGATCCATCCCCGCGGTCACCCCGGCCGACGACCAGATGCGCCCATCACGAATGAAGATCGGCTCCGGATCGACGCTGACCCGCGGATACTCCCGCGCCAGCCGCCGAGCCCTGTTCCAGTGGGTGGTGACCCGGCGACCGTCCAGCAACCCGGCCTCGGCCAGCAGAAAGGTGCCGCTGCACACCGAGGCGACCCGCCTGGCGCTCGCCGCCGCCGCCGCGACCCAGGCGGTCAGGCGCCGGTCGTACCTGGCCGCGTAAACCCCCGACCCGCCGGCCACGATGAGCGTGTCGAAGCCCGCCGGATCCAGGTCGGCCAGGCCGTGCGCGACGTGGACCGGCAGCCCGCTCTCGGCGCGCACCAGCCCGGATTCCGGCGCCACGATCGTTGCGGCGTAGGTCTCCGCGCGGCTGAACACCTCGTGCGGTCCGACAAGATCGAGCGACTGGAAGCCCGGGTAGACGACGAAGGCGATCTGACGTTTCTGCACACTTCGACGGTGCGACCAACCCGGGCCGGGCGTCAACGACACACACCCCACAGATCGCGCCACGGTGACCTGTGCCACAAGGACCGCCCTCATGTCACACCGACGCCGGCTGCTCCGTCCTTGCGATGTTCATTCGAGGCAGGAGGTCTTCATGACACGGGCTGTGACGAAGATTGTCGTGATCGTCAGCGCGCTCTACACGTTGTACTTCGGCGTTTGGATGTGGGGGTGGCCACGCGAGTTCGCCGAGTTCGTCAACTATCCCAATCATGTTCATTTCCTGCATGACTTGGGTGCTTTCCACCTGGGCATCGGGGTCGCCCTGCTGGTCTCGCTGATCTGGCGGGACGCCATCCTCGTCGCCCTCGTCGGCCTCGCGGCGGCCAGCTTGATCCACACGGTCAACCACACGATCGACTCTCATCTCGGCGGCGCCGCGAGCGATCCCTACGTGATCGGCGCGCAGACCCTCCTCGCACTGGTGGGCATTGTCCTCCGGTCCCGGCATCTGCGCGCGCGAGCGACCAAGGAGCAAGCGCGATGAAGGTCCTGCTCGCCGGAGCGACCGGCGCGATCGGGGTACCGCTGCTGTCGGCGCTGGCCGGCGCGGGTCACGAGGTGACTGCCGTCATCCGCGATCCCGCCAAGCGACGGCTGGTCGCCGAGCATGGCGCGGACCCGGTGATCGCCGATGTACTGGATCGGGACGCGTTGCTCCGCGCCGTCGACGGCGGGGCCGCCGACGTGGTCATGCACCAGGCCACAGCGCTGCGGAACGCTCCGCGTACGCTGCGCCCCGACGACCCCACCCTTGCCCTGCGCGGTCGGGGGACCGAGCACCTCCTGGCGGCCGCGCGCCTGGTCGGCGCGCGGCGGTTCGTCACACAATCACTGATCACCGGGTACGGCTACCGCGATCACGGCGACACCGTCCTGACCGAGGATGACACCTTCGGCTCCCGCGTCGGCAACATCGGGGACCTGGTCACCGACGCCGGCATGGCCACCGAAAGCCAGGTGTTCGCCGCGGACGGCATCGAGGGCATCGCTCTGCGGTACGGGATGTTCTACGGCAAGAACGCCTTCAGCGACATGTTCGCCGACATGATGCGCAAACGGGCTCCCATCCTGCCTCGGGGCAAGACCGCCACCACCTCCTTCGTCCACGTGAACGACGCGGCCGCCGCCACGGTCGCGGCCATGGAACGCGGCCGGGCCGGCGAGGCGTACAACATCGTGGACGACCAGCCGGTGAGCTGGCGCGCCTTCCTCACCGAGGTCTCCCGAGCCCACGGCACCCCGCGGCCCGTGGTGACGCCGAGATGGCTGCTCCGGCTCGCCGTGCCGTATCTGGGCTGCCTGATGATCGACACGACGATGCGCATCTCCCATGCCAAGGCCACCAGGGAACTCGGCTGGACCCCTGTGCACCGTACCTTGCGCGAGGGCCTGGAGGCCCGTGAGAGGCCGTGATGTCGAAGGCGCTTCCGAGGGACCAGGACCGGCGGTGAGGCATCTCACCCGCACGAACTGACCGTCAGAACCAATTTGGTCAGTTTCCCAATTAGCCTTCTGCTCAGGACGCGAACAAGAGGAGCTGTCATGACAAAAACGGGCAAGGGCGGCCGGGCTCTGGTGGTTGGCCTCGGCGTCGCGGGACTCGCCACCGCGCTGCGGCTACGCCAGGTGGGCTGGGAGCCCGTGGTCGTGGAACGAGCACCCGCCCGTCGTGCGGGCGGGTACTTCATCATGTTGTTCAAGGCAGGCGCCGCCCCCGCGCGCAGGCTCGGCGTCCTGGAGGCGATCGGAGATCGGACGCCCGCCCGGATGGTCAGCCATGACGTGAACCGGGCCGGGCGCCGCAGCCCCGGAATGAGCCCGGCCGCCCTGCCCGCCATCCCCCGGCAGCTGCTGCGCGGCGACATCGAGCAGGCCCTGTTCTCCGCGCTGCCCGCCGATGTGGAGATCCGCTACTCCACGGTGCCGACCCAGATCACGCAGGACGACTCCGCGGCCGAGGTCACCCTCCTCGACACCGTCTCCGGGGCCACCGTCCCCGAGCGCTTCGACCTGGTGGTGGGCGCCGACGGGATGCGCTCGACCGTGCGCGAGCTGGCCTTCGGACCCGAAAAGTACCTGCACCCGCTCAACTACATGATCGGCGCCACCGTCCTTGACCAGCCGATCGAGGGCCTCGGCCTGGACGTGGGCCTGTCCCTGGCCGAACCGGGGCGTTCAGCGATCATCTTCCCCTTCTCCGACCACACGCCGAGCCTGCTGTTCTCCTACCGCACGCGCGACGTCGACGCCGAGTTCCGCCGTCCGCCGATCGAGTCCATCCGCGCCGCCTTCGGCCCCGAACCCACTGGCCGGCTGCTGGAAGAGTTGTTCACGCGGTTCGAACAGGCCCCGGAATACCTGTTCGACTCCGTGAACCAGGTCAAGATGCCACGATGGCACCGCGGGCGGGTCGTCCTGATCGGCGACGCCGCCTGGTGCGTGACCTTGTACGCGGGCATGGGCGCCTCCAGCGGCATCGCCGGAGCCGAGTTGCTGGGCACCATGCTGCAACGCCACCCGGGTGACCAGCCTGGCGCGTTGCGGGCGTGGGAGGCCAGGATGCGGCCTTTCATCCATACCGAGCAGAACAGCGCGCTGCAGATGCGCAAGATCTTCACTCCGCATGACCGCAAGGAGCGGATCCTGCGCACCTTGATGATGCGCCTCGTGCACACCCCGGCCATCGGGCAGTTCCTGGGCAAGATAATAGGCCCGGACATGAGCAACAAAGAGGTGGACGTCGCCGCCGTCTGAGACGTCCCGGATCTGGAACAAGAGGAACGAACCCGATGAGCCAGCTGGTCGAACACCACTCGCGCAAAGCCGCCCGCATCCTGGACAGCGCACGCGAACTGGTGCTCGACCACGGCGCGGGCAAGGTCACGGTGTCCGAGATCAGCCGCGCGGCCGGAGTCGGCAAGGGCACCGTCTATCTGTACTGGCCGAGCAAGGAAGACCTCATTCGCGGACTGTTCGCCCGTGACCTGCTGACGCTGATGGACCAGAGCATCGGCCGCATCACCGCCGACCCCGCGACGGTCCAGCCTCGTCACCTGGCCGCACTGCTCCTGCGCACCACCCACCAACTCCCGCTGGCACACCGCACCTACAGGGGCGACACGGAACTCCTGCGGCTGTTCGACGAAGAGCCCGCCGACCGGGAGCTGTTCGCCCGCATCAATCCCGCCGCCATGTGCTCGGCGGTCATGCCGATCCTGCACCGCCACGGCCTGATCCGCGATGACCAGCCCCTGCCTCGCCAGACGTATGTCGTGCACGCCGTGCTCGGTGGATTCTTCGCCGCCGTCTCCGAACCGGCCATCGCCCCGGCCGGTGTCGACGACCCCGTCGAAGTCCTCGCCGACACCATGGCCACCCTGCTCGAACCCGCCACCCCACCCAGCCGGGCGGCCATCGCCGCAGCGGCCGAGGAGACCATCGCCGTCTTCAACGACGTCCGCGACGCCGTGCTCGATCTCATCCACCGCGGCGAGACTCCCGAACCCTGATCATCCGGTACGCGCTGCCGCCCTCCATAGACCTGATGGGCGCGCCTGCCGGGGAGCGGGAGACCGTACACCAGATCATTCGGGACCTCCTGGCTCACACGCCGACGTCTGGGTGTCGTACGTTGAGCGTCACCAAGGACAGGAACGGAGGCGGGCGGTGACATCAGACGGGCCCGTGATGGCCGAGCTGGAAGCCTTCGTCGGCAGCGGGCGCAAGCACGGGGCGCGCAAACGGGTCATCCTGCTGCAGGCCGCCCGCCTGTTCGTCGAACGCGGCTACGACCTCACCGGGATCGACGACATCGGCGCGGCGGCCGGCGTCAGCGGGCCCGCGGTCTACCGGCATTTCGCGGGCAAGCAGGCCATCCTCATCGCGTTGATCGAGTTGTCGCTGGAACGGCTGGGAGAGGGCGGGCGGGCCGTACTGACCGCGCGGGAGCAGGCGCCCGAGGAGCGACTGGTCGCGCTCATCGAGTGGTTCGCGGCATTCGCCCTGGAGAACCAGGAGCTGATGCTGATCCTGCAGGGTGAACTACCGAGGCTCCCCGAGGAGGACCGCCGGCGTCTCATCCGTGCGATGCGCGTGGTGCGCGAGGAGTGGGTCTCCCTCCTGCTCCAGGTACGGCCGGACCTGTCCGCATTGGCCGCCCAGATCGCGGTCATCTCCGTCATGGGCATGGTCACGCCGGTGATCGCTGCCCGGCTCGGTGGCGACCTCGCGGTGGTCCGCGACCACCTGAGAGCGCAGATGCTCGCGGTGATACGGGCACCCGCTCCCTGACCACTTCCGACAAAAAGTTAACGGGCCTATACTTTTTGCCGGAAGCAGTCTGCCAGAGACGGGAGCACGCGATGGAACGCTGGGTCGAGAGCAACGGGATCCGGCTGTGGTGCGAGACCTTGGGAGACCCGGCCGACCCGGCGATCTTGCTGGTGATGGGGCTCGGCGCCCAGGGAACCTCCTGGCCGGACGACCTGTGTGACATGCTGCGGGCCGGAGGGCGCCGTGTCATTCGCTACGACAACCGCGACACCGGCCTGTCCGGCTCCGTCGACTACGCGACCCGCCCCTACACCCTGACCGACCTGGCCGACGACGCGATCGGCCTGCTCGACGGGCTGGGCGTCAAGGCCGCACACGTGGTCGGAGCCTCGATGGGCGGCATGATCGCGCAGGAGATCGCCCTGGAACACCCCGGCCGGGTACGCACCCTGACGGCCGTCATGTCCGCGGCCGCCGCCGTCGACCCGCAGACCGGTACCTTCCGCGGCTCGGAGCGCGACCCACGGCTGGTCGCCTGGGACACCCGGCAGGCCACCGATCCCCCCACCACCGACGACCAGCGCATCCAGTCCCGGATCGACCTGGCCCGCATCCTGTCGGGCTCCCTCGCCCCGTTCGACGAGGCGGCCACGCGCCGGATCATCGAGCGGGAAGCGGCCCGGGCCGGCGACATGGCTCACTCGATGCGCAACCACATCCTCGCGGTGATGGCCTCGCGCGACCGTTCGGATCTTATCGGCTCGATCACGGCTCCCACGCTGGTGATCCACGGCACGGAGGACCCCATGGCCCCCTTCGACCAGGGCCGCGCGCTGGCCGCGGCGATCCCCGGCGGCGTCCTGATGCCCATCGAGGGAATGGGCCACACCCTGCCCGCACCGGCACTCCCCCGCATCGCCGCTGCCATCCTCCGGCACACGAGCGAGCCGGACGCCTGAGCCCGCCGACCTTCCGGCTCCCGCCGGAGGCCGACCGCCGACGGCCCGAGAAACCCGGGCAGGCGGGTGCGTTCGTCAGGGTGCAGGCCGAGGTCACAGGCGATCGTGGGCGGGTGTGTTGCGCAGCAGCGCCATGACCATGGCGGCGGTCAGCCACAGAACGACCGCGGCGGCGGTCAGGGTGGTGCTCAGGCCGGTGTGGAATGCGCCCCGTGCCACCTGGAGGAGGTTGGCCGCCTGGTCGGGCGGGAGCGTCGCGGCGCTGTCGACGGCTGAGCCGAGCGATTGGCTCGCCTCGGACGGCGGGCCGGGCAGCGCGGCGCGGTAGACGACCGACACGACCGTACCCAGGATCGCGATGCCCAGCCCCGCACCCAGCTCGAACGAGGTCTCCTGGATGGCGGCCGCCTGTCCCGCACGCTCCTGGCTGGCCGCCGACATCACCAGGTCCGCGCCGAGCGTCATCACCACCCCGGCGGCCGCTCCCGCGAGGACAAGCACAAGGGGTACGGCGGGCCCGCCCAAGGCCAGTGGGAGCACGGCCAGTGCCGCACCGAGGGCGGCCAGCGCCGCCGCCACGCTCGAACGGCGTCCCCAGCGTGCCGCCGGCCACGGTGCCGCGGCCGCGCCCACCGCGTTGGCGGCGGCCAGCGGCACGAGCGACAAACCGGCCTGAAACGGAGTGAGCCCGTCCACGAGCTGGAACCATTGGGTGAGGAAGAACAGCAGCGCCGTGTTGGCGCCGAAGCAGACCAGCACGCTCACCGTCGCGACGCTGACCCGGCGGTCGGCGAACAGCGACAGATCCAGCAGCGGTTCGGAGTCACGCCGCTGGCGCAGCACGAACAGCACCGCCAGCGCCATTCCGGCCGACCCGGCGACCGCCGGCACCAGCGACGGATCCTCGGCCAGGTGCTTCAGCCCGTAGACCATGAGACCGAGGGCGGCGACCGACAGCGCCGCGTCCGCCGGGCGCCAGCGGCGCGGCGCGGGATCCTTGGATTCAGGGATGAGCCGGGCACCGATGATCAGCACCAGAGCCACGATGGGCAGATTGACCAGGAAGACCGAGCCCCACCAGAAGTGTTCGAGGAGCAGCCCGCCGAGGACGGGGCCGAGCATCGCGCCCGCGCTGTGCGCCGCCGTCCACGCCCCGAGCGCGATCGTCCGCTCGCGGGCGTCGGGGAAGACCGATCTGATGATCGCCACGGTGGACGCCATGATCATCGCCGCTCCCACGCCGAGCAGGACCCTTGCCCCGACGAGCTGGGCGGTCGTGGTGGACATCGCCGCCGCGGCCGAGATCACGCCGAACACGGCGAACCCGGCCAGCACCATGCGCTTGCGGCCGAGCCGATCTCCCAGGGTGCCGAAGGTCACCAGCAGCGCCGCGAGGGTGAGCGAGTAGCTGTCGACGATCCACAACATCGCGCTCGCGCCGGGCTTCAGGTCCCTGGACAGGCTGGGCAGGGCGACGTGCAGCACGGTCACGTCGATGCCGACCAGGAACAGGCTCGCGCACATGACGGCGAGTACTGCCCATTTGTGAGGAGTCGAGGGTGGATGGATGTCCTGGTGCATGGGCACCAGCCTGGGGATAATAGTGCATATTCTACAAGTACTGTCTTTCATGTGTCATAGTGCTGATTTGTATAGGAATAGAGGTCACCAGTGCGTAAGGGGTTGCACGACAAGCCCGCCAACTGCATGGTCGAGGTGGCCATGGAGATCCTCGGCGGCCGTTGGAAGCTGGCGATCGTCTACAAGTTGCTCCAGCGCACGCACCGCTTCGGCGAACTCCAGCGGGAGATGCCCGGCATCACCCCCCGCATGCTCACCCGCCAACTCCGGGAACTGGAGGAGGACGGGATCATCTCGCGCATGGTCTACCGCGAGGTGCCGCCCCGGGTCGAGTACTCAGTCACGGACACGGGCAGGAGCCTGGAGACCATCGTCGGCCTGCTCGACGCGTGGGGCAGGTCATACCTTGAGGACCACCCCGCCGTCCACGCGGATGGCGAAGTGGTGTGACCGCCGATTCCACTCGGACAGGGGTGTCTACGGAACAACGAGTCCCCAGTACAGCGCCCACGGCAGGAACGCCGCGGCGGCCGCGATCAGCACGCCGAGCCGGAGCCGGCCGCCACGGGACAGGGAACGCCGCGATCGCCACGCGGCGGCGCCGGTGGCGATTCCGGCGGCGACCACGGTCACGGCGAGGACCTGGAGCAGAAGCCACGGGACGGACCGGCCGAGGACGACCGGCCCGATCACGGTCGCGCCGGTGAGGATCAGGACGCCCAGATAGGCGAGGAAGCCGATCACCGTCGCCGTCAGCGCGACGACGAACACGCGGGCGGGCCGGGCGGCCACGGGGGCGCCGCGGCGTCCGCGCCCCCGGCGCACCAGCGCCCCGACGGGGTAGCTCAGGCAAGCCATCGCGAAGAGCACGAACGCGACCAGCTGCCACTGCGGAGCCTCGTACCACGCGAGCGGCCCGTCGACCGGGCGGCTCGCCTGTGCCTGGGGCGGCGGGCTGCCGATCCGGATCGGCGGCGGCCCGCCGGCCAGGCTCTTGATCCAGGCGACCTCCAGCGTGGCGTACGCCGCGGGCAGCAGGTCGGGCCGGTCGAAGCCGTCGTCCCGGGTGCCGTTGAGGTTGTGCCGGGCGCCGGCGATGAAGCGGATGGCGTAGTGTTCGTTGCCGCCCCGGGCCAGCGCCCCGGCAATGATCTTCGCGCTCTCCGCGGGCACCGCCTCCCGATCCAGGGTTCCCCATACCGCGAGGACCGGCTGGCGGACACGTTCCCAGCCGCGGACGGGATCGTGGGCGGCCTCGCCGAACAGCCCGCTGGCGACGGCGTAACGGATGAGACGTCGTTGCAGCGCCGGGATGAGCGATCCGCGGATCCCGGCATGGCGGAGCCGCTCGCCGTACGCCCACGCCTGTTGTCTCGCGGGGGTGGTGCCGACCGCCCCCGCGACGATCACGAAGGCGACGTCCGCCGAACGCGCCGCCGCCAGGGGCGCCACCCAGCCGCCCTCCGACAGTCCCCAGATGCCGACCCCGTCCGGGTCGACCTCGGGGCGGGCGCGCAGGGTCCGCACGGCGGCGAGGGCGTCGGTGGCGAGCATCCCGTAGTCCCGCCGCACGGTAGAATAGCCGTCGGTGCGCTTGTCGTAGATCAAGGTCACGACCCCTTGTCTGGCGTACGCCTCCGCCTCGTCCCGATATTCGTCCCGGGTGACCGGGCCGGCGCCGTGCACCATGACGATGGCCGGGCCGCGCCCCTTCGTCGTCTTCGGGCCGATGATCGTCCCGTGCAGGGTCACTCCGCCGGCACCGGTGAAGGTGACGTCGCCGCTGCGCACGTCCCGGGTCTCGGCCCGGACGGGGCCGGCGGGCAGAACAGCGGCCAGCAGCAGTAACAGGGCCGGCAACTTGCGTCGGAGCAGCATGAGCTGCTCTCCTTTCTTTGCGGTATTCGCGCACGGTGAAACACGCCCTTCGCGGGCGTGGTGATGCGGATTCCGTTCCTGGGCCGCCGAGCTGGCACTCGGCGGCCCGGATTCACTCGCCGTCGGCGGGTGCGGGGAAGGCCAGCAGCCGCGCGAGCACGACACGCGCGCCGGGTGGCGTCTCCTTCTCCGGCCGTTTGAAGCGGTAGAGCAGTTTCACATACTCCTCAAGGAATTCGGTGAGCTCATCGGCCGTGAGCTTGATCGTCGAGCGGGACCAGGCCAGGGCGTCGGCCCACTCCCCCATCTGCCCGCGCTGGAGCTGGAAGCGGGTGAACTGCTCCAGCTCGTCGGCGAAGTCGAGGCGATTCATCTCCTCGACCACCTCCCGCATCTCCGGGCTCTGCCTGCTGTAAGGCGGAATCCGGCGATCAGCCGGCACATGACGCCACCATCGCTCCCGTCCCCGTGACAGTTCGGGGGCCTCTTCGATGAAGCCGTGCTTGGCCAGTTGCCGGAGGTGGTAGCTGGTCAGCCCGCTGCTCTCCCCCAGGGCGCGGGCGAGTGTCGTGGAGTTGGCCGGGCCCTGCCGTAGCTGCCGCTCGATCCGCTGCCTCATGGGGTGAGCCAGCAGCTTCAGCGCTTCGACGTCGGTGATCTCTTGGGGACCCGGCGGATCAGGCATGAGACCAGACTACGAGATGCAAAGACCCTTTGCAAAGACAATTTGCAAAGAGCGACGCGGTCAGCCGCGCAGGTAGCTGAGAACCGCCAGGACTCTTCGGTGGCTGACCTGGTCCTCGATCAGGTCCAGCTTGGTGAAGATGCTGCCGATGTGCTTGGAGACGGTTACGTCGGAGATGACCAGTTCCCTGCCGATGGCGGCGTTGGACCGGCCCTCGGCCATCAGGGCCAGCACCTCGAGCTCGCGGGCGCTGAGCCGCAGCAAGGGGTCGTCCCGGTGCGTGAGCAGCCGCCGCACCACATCCGGATCGATCACCGTCGCGCCCCCGCCGACCTCGCACATGGTCGCCACGAACTGGGCTCCGTCGGCCACCCGGTCCTTGAGCAGGTAGCCGGTGCCGGCGCCACCGCTGCGCAGCAGCTCGGTGAGCGAGGCGGTGTCGGCGTACTGGCTGAGGACCAGCACGGGCAGCGAGGGGCGGCCGCGGCGCAGCTCGATCGCGGCCCGCAGGCCGTCGTCGGTGTGGTCGGGCGGCATGCGTACGTCGGTGACGACGATGTCGGGCCGGGTTTCAGCGGCAGCGGTACGCAGGTCGCCGGCCGTGGCCACCGCGGCCACCATCTCGTGGCCGAAGTGCGTGATGAGGTTGACCAGGCTTTCCCGGAGCAGGCCGGAGTCCTCGGCCAGCACGACTCTCATGCCGTCATCGCCTGTGGCAGGCAGGGGATCTCGGCGCGCAGCACGGTCGGCCCTCCTTCTGGGCTGTCGAACTTCACCCGGCCGCCCACCGCGGCCACCCGATCGGCCATGCCTCGAACGCCTCCGTCCTCCCGAGGGGCGAGGCCGCCCCGCCCGCTGTCGCCTACTTCCAGGATCAGTACGTCGCGGACGATCCGCCCGCTGACCCAGCAGTCGCCGGCTTGGGCGTGTTTGGCGACGTTCGCCAGCGCCTCGCAGACCACGAAGTACGCGGTGCTCTCCACGCCGGGCGCGAGCCTGCCCGGTACCTCGACCTTCACCCGGATCGCCAGGGGGTGAGCTCTGGCCAGCTCGGCGACGGCTTCGGGCAGGCCGCGCTCGGTCAGCACCCGCGGATGGATGCCGCGGACGAGATCGCGCAGTTCTTCGAGCGTCGTGAGCGTCTCCCGATGGGCTCGGGACAGGAGACCGCGCAGCTCAGGGTCTTCCACGCCCATCCGCGCCATGTCCAGCATCACGCCGAGCGCGACCAGCCGTTGCTGGGTGCCGTCGTGCAGGTCACGCTCGATACGTCGTCGCTCGGCGTCGAACGCGTCGAGCAGCCGGCCGCTGGAGCCGACCGTCTCCATGTCAGGGGCCTCGGACGGTGGCGGCGCGAGCAGTACCCGGACCACCGCGACGCGGACGCTCGCGACCGCGACGGCCAGATAGGCCGCGGCGACCAGCCCGAGCCCGGCGAATCCAGCCGTCAGGAGCGAGTCCCCCAGCGTGGCCAGATGGATGCCGAGGACGTCCACCGGCCCGGACACCAGGTGGACGACGGGTGCGGCGAGGCAGACCAGGCAGGCGAGAGGGATGGCCGCGACCACGTAGTCGAGCAGCCACAGTCCGGTGATCAGCGCCATGGTGTAGGCGAGTTCGCGCCAGGAGGCGTTCTCACGGAGCCTGGTGCGCAGCCAGGCCACGGTCCCCGCGCCGCGCAGCGTCCGGTGGGGGCTGGGGTGCGCCGGCAGGCCCAGCAATCGCAGCCGCCGGCGTTCGATGGCGCCGACCGGGATCCCGGCCAGCCCCGCCGCCGTGAGCGGGACGAATCCCACGAGAACCGGCGCCAGCGTCGCGCCCACCAGGACGAGCGTCAGCACCACCGCCATCGTGCCGCCGCCGAGCAGGGCGCCGGTCGCCGCGTAGGCCCAGGCGCGCCAGGGGGCGGAGGAGGCCAGGAGCCTCGCCGCCTCTCGCGGATGCGTGCTCTCCACACCGTCGCAGCTTAGGACGTCTGTACGCCCGTGCCATGACAGCCAGCTATACCAAGAAGAGTGGCATCTGCCGTGATTCGCCCGGCTGCCGATCGCCTGTGTGCTGGAGGCATCGTCGTCGATCGCGCAGGAGGGCATCACATGAGAACAGTCCATACCGCCATCACCTGGCGGATGAAGCCCAGTGCACGCAAGGTGTGGCTGGTTCTGCACGTGAGCGCCTCGGTGGGCTGGCTGGGCGGCTGTTACGCCATGCTCGTCATGGGCGTCGTGGCGCTGACCAGCGGCGGAAAGCCGCTGCGGCCTGCGGCTTACGAGCTGATGCATGTCAGCGACACGGCGATCATGATCCCGGGGAGTCTGGCCGCGCTGATCACCGGTCTGGTGCTGGCGCTGTACACCAAGTGGCGCCTCCTGCACCACTGGTGGGTGATCACCAAGCTGGTGCTCACCGTCTTCGCCATGGTCTTCGGATACGCGTACACCGCCCAGGGGGTGAAGGCCGCGCTCGCGGCCACCCTGGCCGATCCGCGGGCCGACGTCGGCTCCTTGGAGCCGGGCCTGATCGCCGGGTCGGTCGTGATGCTGGCCGTCCTCTTCCTCGCCACGGTGCTCTCCGTCGTCAAGCCATGGGGACGCACCGTCAGAGGCAGGGCGCGGCGCGGCGTGTCCGTCGTGCCAGCAGGGCGAGCAGGAGGACCGTGATCGCGGCGAGGACGATCTGGCCGACGCGGTCGAAGGTGCTCGACGCGAAGACGTACACGGCCACGGCGGAATGGGCCATCAGCGCACCGCCCGCCGCCCAGATCCGGTGCTGATCGCTCCATCCGCCGGTTGCCGACCACCGCAGGAACAGCCATCCCGCACCGGCGCCGATGGCCGCCGCCACCGCCATCGGCACGAGAGTCCACGCCCCTTCGCCGAATGCCGGCGGATCTCCCGCCGGGAACAGCAGGCCCAGAAATCCGAACGTGGCCAGCAGGGCGAGCAGCCCGGCCGCCGCGGGTTGTGGGAGACGGCTCGCGGGGGCCGGTGACGGGGTACGGCCCGGCAGTACGCGCAGGGCGAGCACGGCCAGGGTCGCGACCGCGAGCACGACACCCGCGAGCACGGCCACCGGTGCCTGATATCCGGGGTCCTGCGAGGGCGGGATGGTCATGCGTACCATGCCGACACCGAGGACCGCGAGGGCGGCGACGCCGGCGAGACCACCCGGTCGCAGGTAGGGCCGATCGCGGTGGGCCGGGAAGAGGATGTCCACGAGCATGATCGGGATCAGCACGCTGAAGACGACGTGGTACCCGGCCTGCGCCTGGCCTGAGCAGCACGCGGCTGATCTCCTACCATTTCGCGGGCAAGGCCGAGCTGATGAGCGCCGTCGTGACCGAGGTCTACGGACTGCTCGGCCGGTTCCTCACCGAGCGGCTGACCGGCCAGCCGGACGCGCGCACCGAGCTCCGCGCGTACATCACCGGCGTGGTCGAGTTCATCGCCGAGCATCGGACCCAGATGCAGGCCCTGATGTCGATCTTCCTGAACTTCCGCGACGGTGACGGCGCCGGCTCCTACGATCCCGCGGACGACCGCACCGCCGTCGGGCGCGTCCAGGCCATCCTGCGCAAGGGCCAGGCCGGTGGCGAGTTCCGCGACTTCGACACGTTCGTCATGGCCGCGACCATTCAGCGGAGCCTCGACGGCCTGCCGTTCCTGCTGCAGAGCGCTGCCGGCCTCGACCTGCCGGGCTACGCCCGTGAGCTGACGACCCTGTTCGACCTCGCGACCCGCGCATAGCCCAACCGGGGCGTCCCCCAGCCGTGGGTGTCGCCGGGCGCGAGCGCCGTTCCACGAGGGTACGAGCCCGCCAGACGTGGCCTGCCGGGCTCATGGCGGCCATCGGGTCAGGTGGCCGGGCCGACCGTGATGGTCGTGCGCCGCCCCTGGTCGGCTTCTCGGATCACCCGGATCCTGGTGTTGGTGTCCGGCGGGCGGACGCCGAGGGTGGGGTAGGCGGCGTCCCAGTACACCCCGGTGTGGTCATCGAAGACGGGAATGCCCGGCCGGGCGGGGAAGACCGTCTCGACGCCGTCCTTGCGCAACCGCAGCCTGTCGGTCCTGGCCAGGCCGAAGGTGGCGTCGAAGACTTGGACCCGCCCTCCGGCCCGAGCGCCGTCCTTCCACCGCAGCGGCACCGCTCGGGCGTCGATCGGCAGGATCAGGCCCTCGCCCGGGTAGTTCTGGGTGCTGTTGTCGGCGTGGAAGGTGTCCCAGAGCCAGACGAGCACACCGTCCTGGTACGGGAAGCGCTCGAAGATCTCGGCCCGCTCGGGGTCGTTGCGGAACCCGGCGCTGTACGGTCCGGTCCTGAGGTACTGGCCGTAGCCGGTGTAGCGGCGGTTCTCCACGAGATAGGCGCGCGGGTGGTCCTTGGTTCCGACCCGGCCCACGCGGCTGAAGCCCACCGCGGTCCAGCCGTTGTCGCCGCTCTCGACGTCATCCGAGAAGACCCCCGGCAGGTTGATCGCGTCGGCCACGAAGCCGTTCTCGACGGTGTTGGTGTCGGTGGAGTAGCGGAACCGGAACCAGATCTTCTTCCCGGCATACGCACGGAGGTCGACACTCAGGTCCCGCCAATCCGAGCTGCCGGTCAGACTGTCACCGACCTGGGTCCATGCCCTCCCATCGAGGGACACCTCGGTGTAGAGGTAGTCGAAGTCCTGCTCGATCTGGTACCGGACCTTCGCGGTGAGCGTCGCGTCCGTGACGCCGGTCAGGTCCAGTTGCCGGGTGAGAGTCTCGTTGAGGTAGTCGCCCTTGCCGCTCCACCATTGGTAGGAGCCTTGTGCCGGGGTGGTCAGCTCGGTGCTGACCGTACGTGGCGGCAGGTCGACGAGTACGGCCTGCGGATCGCGAGTGTTGTAGGAGCTGACGCCGAGGGTGTGTGCGGAGGAGGTCGCGGCCCGGGCGCGCTCGTGATCCAGCCAGCCCAGGCGCAGCTTGCTCCAGGCGTCGAGGTCGCCCGGGTACTCCGCGAGTGGTCCGTGCTTACGCCCGAGGTAGGAGGCGTCGGACATCAGCGACCAGAACTTGACGCCGTTGTCCCCTCCTTCGCCGTACGCGTAAAGGTCGGGAAGCCCGAGGTCGTGGCCGTATTCGTGGGCGATGAGGCCGACGCCGCTGTTCTCGCCGGCGGTCAGGAACTTGCCGACCCAGATGCCGGTCTCGCCGATCTGGACGCCGCCGCGCAGGTTGCCGGCGGGGCCCGCCTGACCGCGCAGGTTCCAGTAGGCGTCGTGGCTGACGGCCCACAACGCGTCGGCGCCCTGGGCACCGCCGCCCCAGGTCTCGTCGACACCGGCATGGATCACCTGGAAACGGTCGAGGTATCCGTCGGGCTCGTCGAAGTCTCCGTCGTTGTCGTGGTCACTGCGGTCCCAGACGTCGAAGGTCTTCAGCTCGGCGGCGATGTCCGCGACGCTGCGGCCCTTGGCTCGCTCGGCCTCGTACCAGGCGGTGACCGAGTCGCGGACGAAGTCGAAGACCGGGGTGTCGCAGTCCAGTCCCGAGGTGCAGCGCGGAGTGCCGTAGCGCGACTCGTTGTACGGAACCTTCACCCAGTCGGAGACGTAGCCGCCGATGTCGTAGCGGCCGGAGGACTGGAGCCGGTAGAAGCTGCGCAGCGAGTTGCCCTGGCCGAAGTAGATGTCCTGGTAGTAGGCGCGGTTGAAATCCGGTCTCCACAAGGTGTGGTTGTCGTATCCTCGCCGAGGTTCGGGAATCTGGTTGTGCAGCGGGCCGGGGGCGCCGCCGTACCTGATCTGGCCGTTGTGCCGTGTCTCATTGTCGACCTTGTCCCCGAACTCGGACAGGACCGTGAAAACCCGGTCCTTGCGCTCCAGCGCCAGCTCCACGTACTGCCGGCCGACCTTGGGCGCACGACCGCGCGCCAGAGGGGCGGTGGTCCCCAGCGTCTGTTCCATGGCCTTGGTGCGCAGGGCGCGCTCCTCGTCGGCGATGGGGTTGACCGGCCGGTCGCGGTGGACCGCTGAAGAGACCTTCGCGGGATGGGGGTCTGGCCCGGCGGCAGCGGTCCCGGGTACCAAGCCCAGGACAAGGCCGGATAAGAGCACGACGGATAACGTGCGCACGTCACGCCTTCCTCTCGATGACAACTATGTCGCGTGTAACATGTCACACTTCACGCACTCAGGGAAGAGTCGCCTTTTCCGGATTTGTCCTACGGATCTGCCATGATCGCTGCAGTCGACCACGGATGGGACGCGGGATGTATTTCGTCTATCGCAGCTGGTACGAGGGCCCGCTCAGCAAGCTGGTGCGGCACTATCCCGGCCTCTCCGTCCTGGACTGGTTCCGCAGGTCCTGGTACGAGGCCGCCGGGGAGGACACCTATGAGTGGGTACGCCGCGAGTTCGGCACCGATGTCTACGGCCTCGGCAGCATCTTCGAGACGGGCGAGCCGGCTCCCGAGAGCATGGCTGAGCTGCGGCGGCTGATGCGGGAGCACCTCTACTACGAGGAGGAGTTGCGCGTCGACGACCACAGCGTGCGGGTCCTCACCAACGATGACGACGTGAAGCTCTCCTACTACTTCGCCGACGACGCGCTCGTGCTGGCCGAGCCTGAACGCTGGGCCTATCCCGTGTGGGAGGAGGGCTGGCGCCTGCCGGACACCCCGGCAGACCAGGGCAGGACCTTCGAGCCGCCCGTGCCCCCGATCAGAACCGAGCTCAGCCACGCGGGCCAGGTGGGCGTCACCTATGCGGTCATCCTTGACTTCCCTGATGGCGATCGGAGCGCGGGCGGACTCCGGCCCACCGTCTTGCCCGGTGTGCGGCTGCCGGAGCTGGCGGCGGCCCTGCGCGAGAGTGACGCCGATCCCGAGCGCTGGGACGAGGAACTGCTGACCCTGCGGGCGCTGACGGCCCCGGGCGAGGAACGGATCGGTGCCGCGCTGGAGCGTCGCAACAGATGGCCGGACGAGTCGATCCCGGAATCCGCCGCCGCTCGCCGGCGTCACCTGGCGGCGCTGGCCCGACCGCACCAGGAAGCGCACGCCAGGGCACTGCGCCTGCTGAACGGTTTCACCCCGGAGGAGGAGCGCGACCCCGGCCGTACGCTCATCCACCTCGGCGACCATCTCGCCCAGATGTGCGTCCACAGCGGTTACTTCGGACACGCGCAGTGGTTCCTGTTCGATGACCTCTGGGCGGCAGCCCACTCCGATCTGGCCGCTTCGCTGATCCATTACGCCGGCCACTGGGATCCCGGCTGCGCCCGGCGGCATCCGCTGCACGCGCCGTGCCAGGACGACGCCTACCTGGAGATCGAACTCAACGACGGATACATCGTGCGGGACTATGAGCCCTACGACGAGCCCGGCATGGTGTCGATGGCCGCCGCTCTGGAGGCGGCGGGTGAGCACGCCGAGCGGGACGACCTCCGGGAGGCGCTCGCGGACACGCGGGTACTGCTGGTGGCCGACAGACCCCGGAGAGGGGACCCGGGGTTGGGTCTCATGGGTGTCATCGCCGTCCGGCTCCACCGGCCTGAACCCGGTACCTGTGAGGTGAGCGCCTTCGCGATCCGGCCGGATCTGCGCGGGCGGCACCTGGCCCTGCCGACGGCAGCACGGCTCTGGCACGAGCTGCGCGCGCTCGACGTCGACAGGCTGGTCTTCACGATGCCGCGCAGCCCCGGCGGCGTGGCCCTGGTACGTCGGCTGACCGGGCTCGCCGAGGACGTGCGGCCAGGCAGCCGCGTGGAGGTGCCGCTCGAACGGGTGCGTCGTTCTACGAACCGTGCGTGGATGACCGAAGGAACTCCACGCACGTGAGATGTGATCGCGCCCTCCTGCCAGATGGCCGTCGTGATCCGGACTCCGTCACCGGTAGACGGCCGGCTCCTTCCGCTCGCCGGGGAACACCATGATCAGCAGCTCCACGGCGGCGTCCGGCGGGTAGGGAATCTGGTAGACGCGGTCACGGCCACGCAGGTGGACCCGGACCCGGTAGGACCCTGGCCCGCTGGCCGTCAGCTTGGGCGACGTGGTCCCCCTGCCGTCGGCGAGGGCCAGCGAACCGGTCGGGCTCTCGTAGGCGACCTCGACCACCTCCCTCCACCCCTTGGTCTCCAGCGGCGGCCGCCGGGTGTAGGACTCGGTGGTCACGCAGGCGTGCCCGATCTCGTCGGCCGCCCAGATGGTCAGCGCGCCCCGTTCACTTCCGACCAGTTCTCTGACCAGCTCGGGGTTGGTGCCTTCGTATCCGTCGTCCCATCCGTTGATGGTCCAGAACTCGGTCCACATGGTGGCGCGGTGTCGCCGGACCGGTTCGATCTTCGGGCGGTGCGCGGGGTGCGCGGCGCAGGCCTTCTCCTTGCCGGCGAAGTACGCGGCCTCTTCCGCCTGCCCGCGCTGACCGGCCAGTTCCTGGGCCCTGGCCACCGCGGGGCACAACGCTCCCAGTGCGCCGGCCAGCGCCGCGTGGGGTGCCTCGCGCACGGCGGGAGCGCCGGTGTCGCCCTCATGCTGTTCGGCCACGCGGCACAGGTCATGGCCCTGGGCCAGGACCACCCGGTCGGAAACCTCGGCCCAGCTCTCGATGCCATCGTCCATGAAGGAGTCGTAGCCGCGGACGCGGCACAGGAAGTCCTTCTCCGCCTTGGTCAGGTCGTGGGCGGTGCCGTCGCCGAAACCGGCGCAGTCGAGCTCCCGTTCGCTGCTCACCTTGCCGGGAGGGGCAGCTTGGTCCACGACCAGGAGGGTGGTCATCAGGGTCAGGACCGCGACCGCCGTACGGGCGAAGCGGCCTCTCCTGACGAAACCGCGGCGAACGGGGCGCACCGCGAGCAGAACCAGGATGGGCGGCGCCAGGGAGTAGAGGTCCATGCCCGCGTTCCGGCTCACTATCGCGGGCGGGCCCCACGCGTCCAGGCATTCCCGGCCCAGCGCCCCGTCGAGCGTGAACAGCAGGAGCTCGGGGAGGCGGAGGAGGAGCAAGATCACGGCGGCTGAGCGGGCGATGACCCTGCCGAGCCGGTCACGCCCGGTCCGCACGCTCAGGTACCAGCCGCCCCAGGCTGCGACGATCATGGGGGCGCCGCCGTACCAGAAGAGGGGCAGGAGCCTGACCATGCGTTCCGGGTACCTGATCAGGTCGTCGATCTGGTTGCCCAGGCACGAACCCGCGGACATCCACACGTAACTCGTGCCGCCGTCATCTCCGGCCAGGAGCGATCGGATCCAGAAGAAGACGTCGGGAATCAGCGTGACCAGTAATGCCACGCTCCACAGAATCCATGATCGTCGAGACACGACACCGAACCCTAGGGCACCGCATGGCCGGATCGAACATTGTGCGGCGGCTGATGGTGTCCGTCCTGCTGGGCTGCACCTACGGCATCCTCGTCGAGTTGCCGGATCATGCGGTCGAGTCCCTGACGGGCGAGGGCAGGCAGGACGATCCGGTGCCTGCACCTGAACGCTCTTCCGAGGCTCTGGCGCAAGCGTCGCCGTGGAAGGGCTGCTTCGGACGGCAACGCTATCTCACAATGTGAACCTGACGGGGCTCTGGGGTCGGCGCGTCCGACGGTCGCCATTCTCGCCTGATCAGCCCGAACACCCACGAGTCGGATACCTCGCCGTTCACGATGCAATCCTCCCGCAACGTCCCTTCACGCATGAATCCCAGCTTCTCCAGCACCCGGGCGGACGCCGCATTGCGCGTATCAGCCTCGGCCTGGACTCGATTCAGGTCCAGTGTGTCGAATGCCCACTTCAGCAAGGCGTGCGCGGCCTCCGTCGCGAAGCCGCGGCCCCACATCGCATCGTGGAGAACGTAGCCCAACGACGCGCTGCGGTAGTCCGGGTTCCATCCGGTCAGACCACACCACCCGACGAAGACCCCGTCAGAAGCACGCTCGATGGCCACCCGGGCCCCGCTACCTTCGTCCTCCATCTTCCGGCACATCTCGATGAAGCGCTCGGCGCGAGCCCGTTCGGTCCACGGCGGAGAGTCCCAGTAGCGCAGCACGTAGCTGCTGCTGTGCAGCGCGAAGAGGTCCTCCTTGTCGGCATCGGTGAACGGCCGCAGTCGCAGGCGAGCGGTGTGCAGTACGGGGGTGGCCAGAGTCATGCGCACCATCTTGCGTCCTCAGGGACAGGCAGACCACCGAATATCCGGCCCCGGCCCTCAAGGTTGTCAGGTCCTCCGGCAGCGCCACGTCCCGCTAGACGCCGTACCGGATCAAGACGAGCTGGGAGTACGGCAGCGGCCTGGCTTCCAGGAGGCGCAGGGACATCGGCGCGGGAAGTTCGAAGGCCGGAGTGCCGCCGCCGAGGATCTTGGGGCCGATCATCAGGTGCAACTCGTCGATGAGGCCGTGCGTGAGCAGGTCGTTCCAGAGCACGTGGCTGCCGAAGATCATGATGTCCCGGCCGGGCGACCGCTTGAGTCCTGCCACCGCCTCATGGGCGTCGCCGCGCTTGACGATACGCGTGTCGTGCCAGGGCGCGGTCCGCTCCGGCGTCAGGCTGTCGGAGACGACGACCTTGTTCATGGCGTTGATGAGCCGCGACATCTCCCGCAGGACGGGACGGGCCTCGGCGTCGCCGGCGACTCCCGGCCAGTACGCCTTCGCCCCTTCGTAGGTCACGCGCCCCAGCACAAGGGTGTCGGCGGCACGCAACCGTTCGGCGTTGTACTCGTCGAAGGCGTCCTCTTCCGGCATCGCCATGAAGTCCTTGCCGGGCCCTTCGAAGTAGCCGTCCGGGGTGACGATGTTGGTCACGACGACTTTGCGCATGATGCTCTCCCGTTGTGTCGGTTGTCAGGAGTGCAGAGACGAAAGCCGCCGCGAACTCATCGCTCCTCGGGCGAAATTTCCGGCGGAAGTCTGAAAAGGTGATGCAGCTGCGCGTCCAGGAACCCGGCAATCTCCACGATCTTCCCCTTCCGCAGGCTCAGCACGATGATCGCGGCCGGCGCGAACCCGGAACCGCCAGGGGCCCGCTGGTAGCAGGCGAAACCGAGCTGACCGTTGGCCCCGAGCGGGCGCAACCTCCAGTCGAACGCGAACACGCGCTCCGCCAGGAAGCGGCGTACGTCGTCCCGCCCGTCGAACCAGGCGGGCAGCGGCGGCATGGTGAACCGCGCGTCCTCCGCCAGCAGCGCCACGAGCCCGTCCACGTCCGCTCGCTCCCATGCGGACATGAACGAGGCCACCAGCTCACGCCGCCCGCCCGCGCCGAGCGCGGCCAGTTCCTCGCGCTGACTGACCACGGGCACCCGCTTGCGCATGGTCTGCCCCGCCCGTTGCAGCGCGCTGTTCACCGATGCCACCGACGTGTCCAGAAGCCCGGCCACCTCCGCCGCGGAGAACCCCAGCACCTCCCGCAGAATGAGCACCGCCCTCTGCGTCCCGGGCAACCGCTGCAACGCCGCCACGAACGCCAGCTCGACGCCCTCCCGCCGCAGATAGCTGCTGGCCGGTCCCGCCTCGTCCGACGCCAGATCGTCCGGCCACGGCTCCATCCACACCGGCCCGCCCACGAACGTCCCGAGATCGTCGGTACGGCCACGAGCCGCCTCCCGATCCGCAGACGTGACCCGCGGCCCCCTCTTGCCGCTCAGCCGCAGGCAGGTGTTGGTGCTGATCCGATATAGCCAGGTACGCAACGAGCTACGCCCCTCGAACCCCGCCAGCCCACGCCAGGCGTTCAGCAGCGACTCCTGCACCGCGTCCTCGGCGTCGTGCGGCGAGCCGAGCATCCGATAACAATGCGCGGCCAGCTCACCCCGATAGACCAGCACCAGACGCTCGAACGCTCTCTCGTCACCGGCGCGGGCCCGTTCCAGCAAAACGTTCTCATCCATGCGGAAAGGCTAGAACCCGAGCTTCGCCAAACCGAAAGCCCTGTCACATAAGGGCGGGCCCCCGCCGCACACCATCGCATGCGGCATCATCCGCATATGGTGATTCACGGCCGGCGGCTCGCCGCGACGGGCGGCATGGTGCTCGGCGACATCAGATTCCGAGACGCCCGCGAGCGGTGTCGATGGTCACCTGAGCTTCCAGAAACCGACGACGGGCTCTGCTTGGTCAGGTCGGGCTGGTTCCGGCGGGAAGAGTCGGGATGCCGAGAGTTTCTCGACGCCACCCGAGGCTACTTCGCGAAGGCAGGAACCGTAGAACGTGTATTCGGCCGGCGGTGCGGATTCACCTGGATCCGGCTTTCACCTGCCGCGTTCGACGCCTGTGTGGAGGGAGCACAGCGGAAGCACTGGTTGTTGAACGTCTGCAGCGGCCTGGATTTGCAGCACCGTCTCTTACTCGCGGCGGTCCGCGGCAGGACCGACTCCTTCGAGCTCGCGGAAAGGCTTCTTTCTCTGCTCGAAGCCTTGCCGGCGCGTACCGAACGGCCTGGACCCACATCGTGGCCGAGCACCCGAATGGCGCATCACGCTTTGGCCGCCGCGGCCCAGGAGGCGCTCAACTGCAACCCCTCGTGCGGGCTGGAACGGCTCGGCGAGTTAGTCGGTACGTCGCCACACCACCTGAGCCGGGTCTTCAAGAAGGTGACCGGGCAGACCCTCACGGCATACCGCAACGAGTTACGGGTCCGCTCGGTCCTTGAGCACCTCGCCGAAGGAATGACCGACCTGGCCGAACTTGCGGTCCTCCACGGGTTCGTCGATCAGGCTCATATGACCAATGTCATCCGCCGTCACCTCGCCGACACACCGGCCAGGCTCCGACGCAAACTGAGCACGAATCTGCAAGAACGCCGGCCGCCGCGTGGCTGAAAGTGGCTTCATCCGAACACCTTCCGGAAGGAGCCCCGATGAAGCTGAAACTGCTCAGGTTCTCCGTAGCGGTAGCGGCGCTCGCTGCGTCCATCACCGCTCTCAGCCCCGCCAATCCCGCAAGTGCCGCGGCCTGTCAAGGACACGTCGGCGTCACCCACAAGGACGGCAACCTCATCTGGGGCAGCGGCAGTATCGACAGCAGTTGCGGTCAGAACAGCCGTGCCGACATCTACATCCAACGGTGGGACGTCTGGCGTTGGGTCCAGATGAATCACGAGGTCATCAACGGTCCCGGATACGTCGAATGGATCTACTTCGACTGCGGCGGCCGAGGAACGCAGACCTGGCGCACGCTCGTGACATGGCGAAACCCGTACACAGGAAAGCCCGACTCCAGACCGTCCAACGAGATCCGCGTCACCTGCAGCTGAGCCCAGAAGCGGGGTGGCCCGCGATCGGGCGATCCATCCCGGGCCACCTGTCCTGAATCCTTCATCCCACCGCTGAACCCCTCACGAGCCGCGTCCGCTCGCTGTGACGCAGGACGGTGAGTGTGCGGTGAGTTCGCGGTGAGCGAGGCCCGAGATCCTCTCGGGCATGGGCCTGTTCACACATGAGGTGTGGCTTCGGATGCCAGCGGTGGCGTGTACGCGCCGACGGCTTCCGTTACGGGTCCTGGCACGTCGATGGCGGTAAGGCCGACCATGCCACTCCGAATCGCTCACCGAAGAGAAGGGCCTTCTTTCATGCGTAGATTCATGTCCGTTCTGGGCGGCGTGCTGACCGTCAGCGGTCTGGTGAGCGGCACCGGACCGCCCGCGGCGGCGGCGGCCGGCGGGGCCTCGACCGGCACCATCTGCTACAACGCCCATGTCCAGGATCTGGGCTGGCTGGACTGGAAGTGTGCTGGGCAAATGGCGGGCACCCAGGGACAGGGGCTGAACTTGGAAGCGCTCAACTTCATGACCACGATTCCCGGCGGTATCTGCGCCCGTGTCAAGCTGGTGGGCGCCCGCAGGTGGGACTCCTGGGAGTGCCGCAACGTCAATGAATCGTTCAGAGTAGGCACAGTCGGCGAGAATCAGCCGCTCGAGCAAGTGGAGATCAAGATACGCGACATCGACGCCACGGACGCACGGTTGATAGGTAGCGCACACGTACGCAATCGCGGCTGGCTGGGCGATGGTAACGCCTGGCGTCGGATATACCTCGGATCCGAGGGCTGGGGGCTTCCCATGGAAGCCATCCGCATCTTTGTGGTCTGAACCGCATAGCCTCACTCAGGGGCGCCCCGAGCCGAACGAGCCTCCTGAGGCAGTTGATCCATATCGCTCCGGGTTCCACCCGCACAGCCACCCGCCTCGCCCCGTCCGCTGATTCCGGCGGAGCCGGGAAAGGGCGGGTGCGAACCACCTCGGGAGGATCGAGCGAAGTTCCGGCGTTGCTGGAGAGGCTGTTCAGGACCTGCGGCGCTCAGCGCGTCTTCAACCCCCGCAGCACCGGGAGCCCCGTACCTGAGTCGAGCACGAGGCGCTCTCCCAGCGGCCGGGCGAGCGCGACGGTGGTCGTGGCCGTCTTGAGCATCGCCGGGCAGACCTCACCGGAACCCGAATCCCTTGTGTCCACGTCGACCACGACCAGCTGGTCGGTCTCGTAGGCGCGTGCCCCGTGAACGGTGTCGCAGGCGCCGTACCCGTAACGAAGAAGCAGTTCATGTGGTTTGCCGGCGGTGAGCTCGAAGGCCATCACCTCCTCGATGTCCCCCTGGACGCGTTCGGGACGGGCGGTGACAGCCGAGGGGGCGATCGCCACGTGGACCTTCTTCTGCTCGACTCCCTCGACAGCGAACATCCAGGCGGGCGCCTGGATGGTGCCGCGGCTGGTCTGGAGCGGGACCTTGCCCAGGCGGGCGCCGATCACCCGGAGCGGACGGCATCCCCTGGCCGGGCAGTCCTCTTCGATGAGCTTGGCCGGTCGGCTGAACTGCGCGTACGCGCTTGCCGCACTGATGAGCGGCACCTGCGAGACTTCGCCGTCCGGCCATCGCACGTCGGCGCGCTCCGGTGAGGCCTTGGGCAGTTCGGCGGCCAGTTGCCAGACACCGTTGTGCGCGCTTCTGTTCACCCATGCCGGGATTTGGCGCACGTGGTTCCATCCCTGCGGGTTCAGGACCTCCAGGGCGACGAAGCCTGTACGCCAGGCGCGGTCGTCGGCCGAGCCATGCCAGCGCTGCGCCACCTCCCGGGCACGCCTGTCGAACTCATCGGCCGAGGCGTCAGGTGATCCGCCGGTCGGGGCCTGGTGGACCACCCCGCAGGAGCACAGGAACAGCACCAGGGACAGGCACGCGATCATTTTCCGCACGAGTCCTCCTCCACCCCAGGATCAGCCCTGGCCCGGCGCCCCGCATGGATTTCTCCACTTTTGCGAGTGCGCCTTAGCCGTGCTGGTCCGGGATCGTCACGGGCGGGCAGCGCGGGTCGAGCCGCACCTTGGCCAGATTTCGGCCGACGATCGTCCAGGCGTTGAACGAGCCAGGCTCGAACTGCAGTTGCGGATTGGTGTGCCACTCGTCGCCCAGCCCGGTCGCCAGCAGCTTGGCCTCTGACCCGAGCTCGTAGGCGTTGCCGCCGCCGAAGTAGGTGGAGGTGAACACCCGGCCTCTGTGTACGTGCAGCTCTCCGTGGCCAGAAAGCAGGCCCTGGTGCTTGATGGTCCCGGTGGCGGGGTCGAGTGCGATCCAGGCGCCGAGCACACGTTTGTAGACCGCGTACAGCAGCCCGTCGTGCACCTTGAGGTCCTGGAAGGTGCGGTGGTTCGGCAGGGGATCGATCTGCCAGAGCACCGTGCGCCGCCGCAGGTCGAAGGCGGCGATCGAGGCCGTCGTCCTGGTCGGCGGGGTGCCGCCTCCGCCGAGCACGTCGCCGCCGAGGTAGACGACACCGCGCGCGGCATCGACGCTCAGACTCATCAGGCTCTGGTCGGGGATAACGTTCGGATACACGTCCAGCTTCCCGGTGTCGGGGTCGAGCACCGTCAGGGCGCCGCTCAGCTTCGCGCCGGTCGGCGCGGATGCCACCAGGATGGTGTCGGTGACGGGATCGTGCTCGATATCCCACGGGCGTGACTGGCCATGGCCGATGTAGCCGTGGCTGCGTACCTCGTCGGTGTGCACGTTCATGGAGATGATCTCTCCGCTCGGATACAGCGCGGCGTAGATCTCGTTGCCCCGCCGTACCATGGCCTTCGGCTCGCCCACCACGCGGATTCTGCGCTGCTTTCCGGTCCGCAGGTCACGGACCTCCACGGCGAAGTGGCCGCCGATGTACAGCGCCCGGTTGGGCACCAGCAGGATGCTCTGGGTCCGCTCGGGACCCGCCGGCAAGCCCGCGTCGATGAGGTCGACGAACTCGGAAGTCCCGCTCGCCAGGTTCAGCCACCACATGCCGCCGCTGCCGGCGAAGCCGATGAGCTGCTGCCCGTTCAGGTGCAGTGCCCGGGTCTCCTCGCCCGGGGAGGGCGGGTCGGCGACCTTGATCACCGCGTTCTGCCCGGTACGGTAGCTGTAGACGGCGCCGCCGGGGCGTGAGGTGAGGTAGACCGTGCCGTCAGGGGCCACCTCGAAGGCGTCGATGGTGCCCACTCCGGCTTCGAACTGCCGGCGGTCGGTGCCGTCCTTGCGCACGTCGATCAGCGTGCTCCCGCTCGCCGCCAGTACCCGGTCGCCGTACAGCGCCACCGTACCGACGGCCGCGGGGCCCTGGGCGAGTTCCCTGACCGCGCCGCTCGCCCGGTCAACGGCCAGCAGCTTGGCCTTTTCCAGCAGCCCGGCGTAGGCCGTGGTGTCGTCGACGGCCACGGCCCTGACATAGTGCTCGCCCTGGGCCAGTACGCCGTACCTGCGGACCGCGCCGGTCGAGGGGATGTACTCCCAGAGCCGGCCGTCGGAGGAGGTACCGAGGTAAAGGGCGCCATCCGGCGCGGTCGCCATGCTCCAGACGAAGCCGCCGTTCGCGCCGAAGGAGCGCAGGTGCGCCACCTGGCCCGTGGCCAGGTCGTAGCTGTACAGGTCGGGCACGGGATAGGTACCGATGTACAGCTTGCCGTCGGCGACGGCCGTGGCCCAACCGCCTTCCGGCTCGCCGGCCGCGGGGCCGTCCGGCAGGGTGGCAGTGCGCGTTACTTTGCGGGTGGCCAGGTCGATCTCGGCTACGACCGGAGGCTTCGGCCCGCGGGAGACCACGTAGGCGTGACCGTCGTGGACCGTGGCACCGACGATCGCGCCGGTGACGGAGGCCGGGCCGTACGTGGTGACCGCCTGGGTGCCGCAGTCCGGTGCGGAGCTCGCGCGGGCGGAGACTGGAACCAGCACAACGGTCAGGACCATAAGTAAGGACACACAGAGTCGTAGCACAGCAGACCTCCAGGCTGTCCATTCATGTTCAATTATGGTCAGGACCGTAATCTTTCGCGCGCGACACGTCAATACGGTGGACGGTCGTGGCCTACCTCCACCTGGCCGCCGCGATCCACGCAGCATCTGGCGGTGGGCATGATCCGGACGCTATTGCCCGGGCGGAACGGCCGCCAAGTTCAGCATCCAGTACTTGGCCGGTTTCTGCTCCTTGGTGACGCCCCAGTAGACGATCGTGCTGGCCTCCGACGAGGTGCCGACGCCGCCCCAGCTGCCGACTCTCGTGATCACGGCCTGCTTGCCGGTGTTCAGGTCGTACACGGTGTCCCCGGACTGCAGGAAGCGGTCGAGAATGGGGTACGGCGAGAGCCCGTTCATGAACCCGGCCCCTGGCAACCTGCGGAACCCACTTCCGTCGGGGCGCTGGATGATGCCCCTGTCGTCCAGACGACCGTGGCACCAGGTCGGCCCGCATCGCAGGCCCGTCGTGCCCGGCTTGATGGCGATCTTGGTCTCCGTACCTTCCGCCAGGTTGACGATCTTCGTCTGGTTGGCCTCCAGGGCGTCGGGCCCGTCACCGATGTCGCTGGCCCAGGGCCAGCGGATCAGGTGCAGGTCCTCGTTGCTCAGCAGCTCGATGGTGCTGCCCACGAGCGGTTTCCGTTGCACCCCGCCCTTCACGGCCGACCAGACGACCTGATCTCCGTCGAGTCCGATGGCGTCGATGGCGTACTCGGTCGTGGTGTGGATCTTCTGCGCCTTGCCGCCGGACAGAGGAGCCCACCAGACCTCCGCGACCCTGTTCCGGTCCTTGTCCGTGCCGGACGCGTACCAGGCGACGTTCGTGCCGTCGGTCGTGGCGCTCTGCGGGAAGTACTCCTTCAACCCCTTGGTCGCCGGCACCTCGGCGACCAACCGCGCCTTGCCGGTTTTAGAGTCATAAATCTCGATCTTTCCGGCCTTTTCAAACGAGGACTCCGCCATGAGCAGCACCTCGGTGGCGTTGATCCCGGTGACCGGGCGGTAGCGCCAGCCGTCGGCGTTCTTGGCGGGCATCTGGAAGAGCGCCTTCGGCCAGAGCCTCCCGATCGGCGTCCCCGCAGGGCGCCTGGGCGTCACCGTCACGATCCTGGTGGTCGTGGGTCCGGCCGTCTCGGGCCCCTCATCGAGCCCCTGAGTGACCGTGGGTTCCGCAACCGCCCCGCGATCTTCCTCGGCTGTGGGCCGGGCATCCGTCCCGACGCCTTCGCCGCCCCCGCTGGCGAAGATCACCTTGGTGGCGGCCGTACCCGCGCCCACCACGACCACCACCGCGGCCGCTGCCAGCAACTGCGCGCGCCGCCTGGTCCTCCGGCGCTTGCGCTCGCCGACCCCGGCCAGCAGATCGGGCTCCGGAGCCCGATCGGCCGCCTGCCGCAGCGCCCCCACCAGATCGCCTTCCGTCCTCATGCCGGCCCTCGGCTCGTCTCCCGATCTCATGTGCGTCCCCTTTCGAGCACAGCGGGCCTGATCCTGAGCGTTGCGAGCGCCCGGAACGCCTGGCTGCGCACTGTTCCCCGAGAGATGCCGAGGATCGCGGCGATCTCGTCATCCGGCAGGTCCTCGTAGTACCGCAGGACCAGCACGGCCTGCTGCCTCCTGGGCAGCGTGGCGAGCTCCTTCCAGAGCTCGCCGAAGGTGTGGGTGTCGTGGTGGGACCCTTCCGGGATCTCGTCGGTTACGTGCTCCTTGCGCCGCCTGCGCCACCAGCTGATGTGCTGGCGGGCCATGGTGGTGCGTACGTACGCCTCGGGGCTGTCCTTGTTGCGTACGCGACTCCAGGTGTCGCTCACCTTGAGCAGAGCCTCCTGGACGAGATCGGCGGCGTCCTCCGCGTTGCCGGTGAGCACGTAGCCGTAGCGGAGCAGGGCTGATCCCCTGGTCCGGACGAAATCCTCGAACTCCACACCACCGGGACGCATGAGCCGCTCGCTCTGTTGCAAAGATCTTTACCCGAAATCATCACTCACCTGTTCAAGTCCGCGATATCGAGACTCCACCCCTTGACGATCGGAGCTTTGCCCCCTCAGGAGGCTCGCAACAGGATCAGCGCGCCGGCGGTGCGCTCCCGCGCGACCTGCGCTGCCGGCCCGGCCGCCCAGTGCGACCGCCGTGATTTACGGCGGCGGGCACGCCAACCGTGGCAGTTCGCCGGTGCCGTCACTGCCGCTCTGAAGACCAGCTCGTGGCGGGCCACGAGCTGATCGAGGCCCAACTCCCCGTCTTACCCGCGCGCTTGCCGTCGCAGGCTGTGGGAGACCTACCAGGCCCGGCTCGCGCCGCAGGGTAACGGTGACGGCGCCAATGGCAAGCGGGGCACTTCCGGCGTCCCGTGACCTCGCTCATGGCCCCACCGCAAGCGATCTCATACCCAGGTCGCGGAGTCGCCGCGCGCTGGCAAGGGTCCCGGTGCGGGGCCGCGAAGGACCGGCCCCGCACCGGGGCGCGTTCGAGCACCTGCTGGGCTACACACTCCCGTAGTGCGGGACCACCGGGAACGGTGGCGGCTCGAAGGCCGCCGTTCCCGCCGCACCGGGGGCGGTCTGCCCCGCACCCGTCACGGGCAGCGCCCGCCCGTCGGCCGCCGGGTCGGTGTAGGCGGCGAACCAGGCGTCCATCCGCGCCGCGAGCTCATCCTGTACGGCGTGCGTCCCGGCCAGGTTGCGCTCCTCGCCCGGGTCCGCGGCCAGGTCGTAGAGCTCGTGGGGACCGTACGGGTAGCGGTGCACGTACTTCCAGCGGCTGGTCCGGATCATGCGGACCGGGCCGTACTCGTCGAAGACCACCACCGACGCGTCCGGGTCCCCGGGAGAACCCGCGAGCACCCCGGCGAACGACCGGCCGGGCAGCTCAGGATCGTCGCCGCCGAGGCCAAGGTGGTCGAGCAGCGTGGGCCGCATGTCGTAGGCCGACAGCAGGGACTCGCACACCCGCCCTCCGGGCACCCGCCCCGGCTGGCTGACGATCGCCGGCACCTTGACCGAGCTGTCGTACATGTTCTGCGGGAATGTCCCGTTGCCCTTCCCCCAGATCCCGTGGTGCCCGCAGTTGAAGCCGTTGTCGCTGGTGAAGATCACCAGCGTGGAGGAGGTGAGGCCGAGCGAGGACAGCGTGGCCAGCACCCGACCGATCCCGGCGTCCATCGCCGACACCGCCGCGAAGTAGCCGGTCAGCGCCGCCCGCGGGTCCGGCTCGCCGCCGACGGGAGCCCCGCGGGAGTCGTACTTCTGCCAGGGGTGCGGCTCCCCCTGCGGGCACGACTCGAACGCGCACCCGTCGTAGAGCGCCTCGAACTCGGCGGGATGCTGCCCCTGCCACGGCTTGTGCGGCGCGGTGTAGTGCAGCGACAGGTAGAACGGCGCGTCCTGTTCCGCCTCCGCGCGCAGGAACGCGCACGCCTCGTCGGTGAACACGTCGGTCAGGTAGCCGGGCTCGTCCCGCCGGACGCCCTGGTCGTAGAGCACGGCGTCGCGGTACGGCCCGCCGCCGCTCTCATGCGCCAGCCATCGCACGAACCCCGGTCTGGGCCGGTCGTTGGCCCCCAGGTGCCACTTGCCGACCAGCCCGAGACGGTACCCGGCCTCGTGCAGGTCGTCGGTGAACAGCCGCCGCCCGGCCAGGAAGTCCACCCCGTCCGGCCCCGCGTGCCCCCGGCTGATCCAGTCGTGCACGCCGTGCCGCGACGGGATCTCCCCGCTGAACAGCGAGGCGCGGGCGGGCGAGCAGACGGGGGACGCGCAGAAGAAGTTCGGCAGCCGCACCCCCTCGGCGGCCAGCGCGTCGAGGTGGGGTGTGCTGATCTCGGGGTTGCCCGCGCAGCCGAGCGCCCACGGCCCCTGGTCGTCGCTGAGGATGAACAGGACGTTGGGCCGGAGCGGGTCACGGCTGGCCAACGAGCACCTCCGGGGCGACCGGGCCGCCGGCGGCGGCCGACGCGTAGGCGGCCAGCACGACCTGCACGACGTGCCGCCCGTGCGCGCCGGTCACGGCGGGTTCGACGCCGCGCCGTACGGCGTGCGCGAAGTCGGTGAGCTGGGCGGCGAAGGCGGCGGCGATGTCGCCGGGGGCGGTCCGGTGCAGCCAGGTGGTGGTGCCGTCGCGGTGCAGGGCGGCGCCGGCCGAGGCGGAGACGACCAGGGTGCCGCGCTCGCCGACGACGGTGAGTTCGTCGTGCGCGGGGGGCGGGCCGGTGCTGGTCACCGTGATCTGGGCGGTGAGGCCGCCGGTGAGCGAGAGCCGTACCAGGGCGTCGGTCTCGATGGGTGAGCCGTGCACGGTGGCCTCGACCTGTTCGGCTCGGCGGCCGGTCAGCCAGAGGAGCCGGTCCACGCAGTGCGCGCCGATGTTGATCAGCACGCCGCCGCCGGAGACTGCCGGGTCGAGGAACCAGGCGGGCCGCGAGCCGGGGCGGTAGTCGGAGCCGCGCCGGTCGGAGAGCAGCAGCGGCTCGCCGATCTCGCCGTCGGCGAGGGCGGCCATCGCGGCGGCTTTGGCGGGCAGGAAGCGCTGGATGTGGCCGACGGCCAGGCGTACCCCGGCGCGGGCGCAGGCGTCGATCATCAGGTCGGTGTCGGCGAGCGTGGTGGCCATCGGCTTCTCGACGAGCACGTGCAGGCCCGCCGCCGCCGCGTCGCGGACGATCGCCGTGTGCAGCGCGTGCGGGGTGTTGACGAGGACCGCGTCCACCTCGCCGGAGGCGATCAGGTCGTGGTGGGTGGCGTGTACGCGGGCGCCGTGCGGGGCGGCCAGGCGGTGGGCCGCGTCCAGGTTCGGGTCGCAGACGGCGCTCACCCGGACTCCGGGCACGGCGCTCGCGGCCTCGGCGTGCAGGACGCCGACGGCGCCCGCGCCGACCAGTCCGAGACGGAGTTCAGTCAATGGTGGTCTCCCCCGAGGAGGCGCCGCAGGAGCGGCGCACGACGATGCCGGGGCGAAGCCGTACCTGGTGGTGGGGCAGGCCGGGTTCGCGCAGGCGGCGTAGCAGAAGCTCGGGCGCTTGGCGGCCGAGGTGGCGCTTGGGCGGGGTGACCGCGGTGAGCGGGATCTCCCCCACGGAGGCGCTCTCGTCGTCGTAGGCGACGATCGCCAGGTCGCCGGGCACGTCGAGGCCC
>NZ_JBHYIO010000066.1:0-38821 GCF_042740095.1 Nonomuraea sp. NPDC059023
AGATCACCCGTTCTACTGGATCTCCGTTCTCACGTCCCGGAGATCAACAAACCCCTGGACATCACCCCAAGATCCTTAACTTCCCGGCATTGGGGCTAGTGGTGGTTGTGGTGCTTGCCCTTGCACCACTGCTTGACCCAGCGGTGGTGCTTCCAGCAGTACCAGCACTTGCGGTCGTGCTTGTCCAAACGCCACTTGCACTTGGGCTTCGCCGCCGACGTCGAGAGCTGCGTGGTGGACGCCACCGAACAGCTTGTCTGGGTCGAGGCGCTTGCGGCCTGTGAGGTGACCGTTCCGGTGACCGCGAACACGGACGCCGCGATCGCGGTGCCGACGAGAATGCGCTTGAGCATCAGAGATCCATCCCTGATTTGAGGCCCAGCAGATGTCTGGGCAGGTGGATGGCGCCGAATTCCGGTCAACAGGACACGCGAGAACGGCGCTAACGGAACGTATCCGACGCTAACCGCCAGCACCCCGCACGGTCACCCGCTAGGAAGCAAAGCCTTATTTCCGACATTTCACTATTTAGCCTGAAAAGCCATCTCTTGCGGGGCTTGTGGTTGATATTTATGCCGTCTGAGCAGGCACTTCACGGCCGAACCGACTTCCGCGACCAGGTATGTAAGCACGTCGGCGCGCCCATGTACCCCGATATGACAAAAGCAATCACATCAGGTTCAACAAATGGTGGGAAAGCGCAACGGCCGTTCGGAAAAGCCGGGGCGCGGCTCTTTCCCATGCCCACCACCCCGCTGATCGATCACCGGCCACTGGAAGGATGGCCGGCATGGATCGACAACTGCTGAGCGCCATCGCACACCGTGACCACCCGATCGCCGCACCGATCTCGGAGTCCAACCTCGACAGGTTGCTGCGCCGGGCGGCGTTGCCGGACCGGGCCAGAATCCTCGACCTGGGATGTGGCGAGGGCGAATGGTCGCTCCGGGCGCTCGAACTGGCCCCCACGGCCGTGGCCGACGGTGTGGACATCTCGCCGCACGCCGTAGCGGCAGCCGAGCGCGCGGCCGCCCGGCGAAACCTGTCGGGCCGCATGTCGCTGCACACGATGCCCGCCGCGGACTTCTCCGCCGCCGAGCCGTACGACCTGGTGCTCTGTGTGGGCTCGACGCACGCCTTCGGCGACCTGAAGCAGACGATGGAAGCGCTCGGACGATTCGTCCGCCCCGGCGGCCTGGCCCTGGTGGGCGAGGCCTTCTGGGAACGACCCCCCGCCCCCGAGATCGTCGAGGCCATCGGCCAGTACCCCGATCTGGCGGGCACCGTGGAAACGGCCGAATCCGACGGCTGGCTCACCGTCTACGCCCACGTGAGCGAACCGGCCGAGTGGGACGAGTACGAGTGGTCATGGACCGGCACCCTGACCCGCTGGGCCGCGGCAACCACCGGCCCCGACGCCGCCCAGGCCCTGGCCGCCGCAAGAGAACACCGCGACCTGTGGCTCAACGGCTACCGGAACACCCTCGGCTTCGTCTCCCTGCTCCTCCAGCGCACCGGCCCGGCGGCTTGACGCACACTCAGCCCGAGCGGGGCCTGAGCAGATCGTCGCAAAGGGCGTCCACCAGGCGGCTGGGGACACTCGCCCCGGTCAGGGCCCGATAGACGATCGGCCCGATCAGCGCGTCGATCGCGGCGTCGGGGCCGAGGCTGGGCGAGACCGTCCCGGCCTCGATCGCGCGCGCGAGCATGTCACGTTCCTGTTCACGGCGTGGACCCAGATAGCGCTCGTGAAAGAGCTTGGCCGTGGCGGGATCGTGCTGCGCCTCGGCGATGAGCGCGAGAAGGACCTTGCCGGCCGGATCGCCGGTGACGAAGCGCGCGAAGGCGCGCAGGTAGCCGCGGATGCCTTCCGCCGTGGGGGTGTCCGTGGGGATGGGCAGGCGCTTGCCGCTGTCCTCGATGAGCGTGTCCAGCAGAACCTCGACCTTCGACGGCCACCAGCGGTAGATCGTCTGCTTGGCGACACCGGCACGACGCGCGATCGCCTCGACGGTCAGAGCGCCGAAGCCGTGCTCGGCGAGCAGGTCGTCCGCCGCGTGCAGCACTGCCAGGCGGGCGGCCTCGTCGCGTCGGCTACCTGAGCGCGTCCTGCGGGGCTGGGAGTTCGCGACGGGCATGCGGGACACGATACCCGTCGGGCGGTGCCGTACATTTGTCTGGACGCAACGTTGCGTCTATGGTTGGCCTCGCGAAGGAGCCCCTATGTCCACCACACCCGACCGCCAAGCCCTCATCCTCGGAGCGTCCCGTGGATTGGGATTCGTCCTCGCCAACGAGCTCACCCGGCGCGGCTGGCGCGTCATCGCCACGATGCGCCAGAGCGCCGCCGAACTGCGCGCGAGCGCCGACGCCTCGAACGGCCGGCTGACCGTCGAGCCATTGGAGATGACCAGCTCAGACGAGCTGACCGCACTACGCGAGCGCCTGTCCGGCCGCCGGCTCGACCTGCTTTTCGTCAACGCCGCCATCGACCGAGGCGACCTGCCGATCAACGAGGTCCCGACCGGCATGTTCACCGAGGTGATGATCACCAACGCGCTGAGCCCGTTGCGCGCCCTCGAAACCCTCCGCGACCTCGTCGCCCCCGGCGGAACCGTCGCCGTCATGTCATCCGAGCAGGGCAGCATCTCACGCAACACCGAGCCCGGCTACGAGCTCTACAAGGCCAGCAAGGCCGCCCTCAACCAGCTGATGCGCAGCTACGCCACCCGCCATGCCGACGACGGACAGACCAAGCTCCTCATCGATCCCGGCCACAACCAGACCCGCTTGGGCGGCCCAGACGCGCCCCTGACCGCTCGGGAGAGCATCCCGGCCGTCGCCGACGTCCTCGAAGCACAGACCGGCGCCCCGGGCCTGCAATTTCTGGACCGCCACGGCAAGATCGTCCCGTGGTGATGGGGCCGGCCCAAGCATCGGGACGTTCCTGATGGATGGTGACGCTCGCCTGGGGACCGGAGGCGACACCGTCCACCTGCGGGACGGCCCCCAACCAGAGCCGGGATCACGGTTTAGGCTCTGACCTGGGATTCCGCTTCACTGTCGTCCTTCGGGAGGACTTCTCAGACATGCGAAAAGGGGCCTCGGATGGCTCCGAAACCCCTTCTGAGCTGGTGGGCGATACTGGGATCGAACCAGTGACCTCTTCGGTGTGAACGAAGCGCTCTCCCGCTGAGCTAATCGCCCGCCCTGCCTGGCCCCTTGCGGTGCCCGACGGGGAAAACCATACCGCACTTCCGGAGCAGGTGGCGAAGCGACGAGCCGCCCCGAGAGGATTCGGGGGGAAACGCGGTGGTTGCCCATCGTCGTGGTGGCTGGTTGGCATAGCATCGGTCATGTTCGGAAGGCGCTGGGAAAGGGGATCTTTCGCCCGAAAGGTGCCGAGGGCTCGCCGGGGTGGGCTCTACAGCTCGCAAAACCCTTGCAAACACGGCCCGATTGATGCCGTTTAGCCTGGTAGATGCCCAAATGTCCTGCTGTGATGTGCGTTACAGAAGGCCTCAGGAGCGGAATCTTTCCTACAGGTTTCTTCGTTCCGCGTCATAGCTCAGGACGAAGTCCGTCAGAGCAGTAAGCCCCGAAGAGGGGACCCTACGACGAAAAGGTTTGGCTGACGATGAACAGCACCACCGTCTCTGCCGAGCTTGGCCTTCGGCTTGTGGTCCCCGACCGTACGACCGTCCCCCTGCTCGCCGGACTGAGCTACACAGCCGACGACCCGTATGCCATCCGCATGGCCTTCCACGTAGGGAACGACGAACCGGTCGAGTGGATCTTCGCCCGCGAACTCCTGACCGTTGGGATCGTGCGGCGTGTCGGCGACGGCGACGTGCAGGTCTGGCCTGCCCGCGCCGACGGCGAACGCACGCTGCACATCAGCCTGACGTCACCGTTCGGGCAGGCGCTCTTCGAAGTCCCGCTGGCACCTCTCACCGAGTTCCTGCATCGCACCTACGAGAAGGTGCCCGCAGGCAGGGAGACCGACTTCATGGACCTCGACGCCGAGCTCACCAACATGCTCTGGCCGTCCTGACCCCCTCGGCCGCGCCTGCCCGGCCGTACCAGACCCCCATGGCAGGATGAGAGGTGCCGTGAACCTCTTCGAAGTCCTCAGCGAACCTGCCGCGCGTGAGCACGTGGTGCGTTGCCGCGCGTGCCGGCATGTTCTGCGCGCCCCCGAGTCGCGCTGGGCCAGGATCGGCCCGGAATGCGCCGAACGCCTCGGTCTGGCCAGGCGTAAACCGGTGCGGATCCGGGCCGCCGCGGCCCACTGGGTGTGCGAGGGCCAGCTCGATCTGCTGGCTCAGAGGCAGGAGACCGAGTCGCGGTAGCTCGAGTTGTACGAGCACTTGTCGACGAGCCTGCCGCCGGCGTCACGGACGTAGGCGCTGTCCTTGTCGTTGTTCCACACGTACGCGCGCCGCCCCCAGTAGACCGTGCTGGTCCCCGACGTGCCCCGGCCGGTGCGCAGGGGTGAGGCTCTTGCCCGCCTTGAGCACCCGCCCGGGCCCGAAGGTGTACCAGTAGCCGGTCTGGTCGGCGATCGTCCACCCCTCCAGGTCGAGGGCGGCCCTGGTCGTGTTCCTGACGACCGCGTACTCGCCGTTGAGCGAGGAGTTGGAACGCCGGTCCACGCCGGGGGAGTCGTAGTACACCTTCACGAGCTGGATCTTCGGCACGGCCGCCTGGGCCGGTGCCGCCGTCGTGACCAGGGCGGCCGCGCAGGCGAGGATCAGGGTGGTGGGACGCATCGTCGGGTCCTCCATCGATGGGTGGACCCGTGAGACGTGTGAAGATCGCCCTAGGTTGACCCGTTGTGGCGGAGCCGTACCACGGAAGGGTCGAGAGAGCCGCCGAGCAGCTGGATCGTGCGGGTCAGTTCGGCGCGGACGAGGTCCAGCACCCGGTCCACCCCCGGCTCGCCCGCGGCCATCAGCCCGTAGAGGTAGGCGCGGCCGATGAAGCACGCGCGCGCCCCCAGCGCGAGCGCGGCGGCGACGTCGGCCCCACAGCGCACGCCGCCGTCCAGGTACACCTCCGCCCGGTCGCCCACGGCCTCGGCCACCCGGGGCAGCAGCTCCAGGGGTGTGGCCGCGCGGTCGAGCTGGCGGCCGCCGTGGTTGGAGACGGCGATCCCGTCGATCCCGGCCTCGGCCAGGGCGACCGCGTCGTCCACGCGTTGCACGCCCTTGACCACCAGCGGACCGCCCCACGCCCCGCGGATCCACTCCAGGTCGGCGAAGGTCACGCCCGGGTCGAACATGAGATTGGTGATCCCGGCCAGATCGCTGCCGCCCATGGTGGCGAAGGTGAGGGGTTCGCTGGTCAGGAAGTCGAACCACCAGGCCGGATGCCGTACCACGCCCAGCGCGCTGCGCCAGCGCAACGTCGGCGGCATGGTGAGGCCGTGCCGTACGTCACGCAGCCGCGCGCCGGCGACCGGCACGTCCGCGGTGACGACCAGCACGTCCATGCCCGCGTCGCGGGCGAGGTCGAGCGCGGCCCGGCTGCGCTGGCGATCGCGCGCCACGTAGAGCTGGAACCAGTTCCACCCGCCGGGCGCGGCGCGCGTCACCTCGGGCGCGGGCGTGGTCCCCATGGTCGACAGCGTGTACGGCACGCCCGCCCTGGCCGCGGCCCGCGCCACCGCCTTCTCCCCGTCGCGGTGCATCATGCGCGTGAACCCGGTCGGCCCGAGGACCAGAGGCATGCTGATCTCCCGCCCCAGCACCCGCGCCGTCAGCGGCACCTCACCGACGTGGCGCAGGATCCGCGGCCGGAACTCCACCCGCGCGAACGCCTCGCGCGCCCGCGCCATGGAGATCTCGCCCTCCGCCGCGCCGTCCACGTAGTCGAAGACGAGCCGGGGCGCCCGCCGCCTGGCCAGCAGCCGGATGTCGGCCACGTCGGCCGCGGCCAGCAGCCGGTCCCGCCTGCCGAGGGGCGGCAGCACCGCCCGCAGATCGCGCCACCGGGGAAACCGCCGTCCATCACCCATCCGACCATTACACGAAATTTGCCGCCACTCGCGATAGCGTTGACGCCATGATCGGGGAGCTCGTCGCCGACACGCCCGCCGCCCAGGCGCTCCACGCCGAGCTGGTGGCCCGCTGGTCGGAGCCGCACCGCCGCTACCACACGCTCACGCACCTGCGCGCGGTGCTCGCCGCCGTCGACGACCTCGCCGACCTGGCCGAAGATCCCGTGGCGGTACGGCTGGCCGCCTGGTTCCACGACGCGGTCTACGACGGTCGGCCCGGCTGGGACGAGGAACGCAGCGCCCAGCTCGCCCAGCGCCGCCTGCCCGCCTGCGGCGTACCGGCGGAGCGGGTGGCCGAGGTGGCCAGGCTGGTCCGCCTGACCGCCGCCCACGACACCCTTCAGGACGGCGACGCCAACGGCGCGGTCCTGTGCGACGCCGACCTCGCGGTCCTGGGCCGGCCCGGATACGAGGTGTACGCGGCCGACATCCGCCGGGAGTACGCGCATGTGCCGGACGAGCTGTTCGCGGCCGGGCGGAGCGCGGTGCTGGCGCGGCTGCTGGCCGTACCCCACCTTTACCGGACGGAACGCGCCCGCGCGTTGTGGCAGGAGCGCGCCCGCCACAACATGAGCGCCGAACTGGCCGCGCTCCGGGACTAGGCGGCGTAGTTGCGCAGGACGGCCAGGGCCCGCGCGGCGTGCGGGCCCGTCGCCTGGAGCGTGGAGTCGGCCGGGGCCAGGCGGCGGGCGCCCACCAGGCAGAACTCGGCCGCGAGACCGGTGATGACCGACGGCGAGCCGGGGTCGCCGTAGTGCCACGTGCCGCCGTCGGGGGCGGTCAGGACGCAGTGGACGGGCTGGGGTTCCAGGCCGGCCAGGGTGAAGGCGTAGGGCAGGGTGCGGTGGCCGAGCCAGGCGATGTGGCGCAGCCGCGCGGTGGCGGGGTAGGCGAGGCCGAGCGGCGCGGTGACGTCGTAGGCGTGCGCCCAGTGCTCGGCCAGGCGGGTCGTGGCCAGGGTGCCCGGCGACAGGGTGCCGGCCACCCACATCAGGCGCGATCGCGGCGGGTGCGCCGCCAGAGCGGGGGGAGTGGCGAAGGCCGCGGCGCGCCAGCGGGCCAGCAGCGCGTCCGGGGTGATGTCGCGCTGGGCGGCCACCAGGCCGGCGGCCATGCCGTCCACGTCGCTGACGGCCGGGTCGCGGGCGAACAGGCCGTCGTGGCCGTCCAGGGAGGCGGTGACCAGCTCTTCGGTCTGGGCGAGGTGGAGCACGACGTCGGAGACGGTCCATCCCTCGGCGGCCGAGGGATGGGACCACTGCGCGGGGGTGAGGGCGGCGAGGACGGAGTCCAGTTGCCGGTACTCGGCTTCCAGGTCGCCGAAGATGTCCGTCATGGGCCCACCGTACCGAATAATGTTCTGGGTTACGACGATCGTTTACGGCGCCGCAGCCCGCCCTCGGTCAGCCGCCGCAGCAGTTCCCGGCTGCTGACCGCCTCGGCGCCCAGCGACACCGCCTGGGCGTGCACGGTCTCGGGGACGTCGTAGTGGTCGCGGTCGAAGGCGCGCACCGGCACCCCGAGGCGCCCCGCGAACGCGTGCAGCTCCTCCAAGGAGGTGTCGCTGACCAGGTGGGACCACATGAGGCCACGCGGCCCCGGCCAGTTCGGCGGATCAATGAGGACGGTCATCCCTCACATTGTCTACGAAACCGGCACCCGCCCGCGTACCTCCAGCTCGCTGAGGTCGCCTACCACCAGGTCGGCGCCCAGCTCGCGCATCTCCGCCGCGCGGCCGTTGCGGTCCACGGCCACGACCAGCCCGAAACCGCCCTTCCTGCCCGCTTCCAGGCCCGGCAGCGCGGCTTCGACGACGGCGGCGCGGGCGGCCGGCAGGTCCAGGCGGCGGCAGGCCTCCAGGAACAGGGCGGGGTCGGGCTTGCCGGGCAGGTTCATGAGGGCCGCGTCGTTGCCGTCCACGACCAGGTCGAACAGGTGGGCGACGCCCGCCCCGGTGATCAGCTTGCGGCCGTGGGTGCTGGACGTCACCGCAGCGGTGCGGCAGCCCCGGCGGCGCAGCTCGTGCAGGAGCGCGACGGCCGAGGGGAAGGCGGCCACGCCGTACTTGTCGACCTGGGCCTGGAACTCCAGATCCTTGGCTCGCCCCAGGCCGTGCACGGTCGGCGCGCCCGGCTCGTCGTCGGGCGAGCCCGCGGGCACGGTGATGCCGCGCGAGGCCAGGAAGGTACGCAGCCCGTCCAGGCGGGGCCGTCCGTCGACATGGCGCACGTAGTCGGCGCGAATGTCGAACGGCGCCGAGCGGCCGCGCAGGAAAACGTCGAAGACATGCTTCCACGCGGCCGCGTGCACCCGCGCGGTGTCGGTCACGACGCCGTCGCTGTCGAACACGACGGCGCCGATGGCGCTCAGGTCGATGGCGTGTCCGTTCACATACGTGACGTTACGCCGCCGCTCTGCCGTCTACCAGGCGACGGGGAGCTTCTCCAGTCCGTACACGATCGCGAGCTTCCTGAAGGGCACCTCGCCGTCCACCCGCAGGTTCGGGAATCGGCGCAGCAGCGCCGGATAGGCGATGCGCATCTCCATCTGCGCCAGCGGGGCGCCGATGCAGCGGTGGATGCCGTGCCCGAAGGCCAGGTGGGAACCGGCGCTATCGCGGCCGGGCACGGCCGTGTCCATGTTCCCGCCCAGCGCGGGGTCGCGGTTGGCGGCGGTCAGCGAGCACAGCACGAGCTGGCCCTTGGTGATGGGCGTGCCGAACAGGTCGAGGTCCTCGCGGGCGAAGCGCGGGAAGGCCACCTGCACGACCGTCATGTAGCGCAGCAGTTCCTCGACGACGTGGTTGACGTAGCCGTCGACCTCGCGGACCTTGGCGGCCTCGTCCGGGTTGTTCATCAGCCAGAGCGAGCCGAGGGCGAGCATGCTGGTGCTGGTGTCGTGGCCGCCGGTCAGCAGGCCGTCGGCCATGCTGGCGAGCGTGCGGTCGTCGAGCTCGTCGCCGTGCTCACGCAGCAGCTGGCCGAGCAGGCCGTCGCCGGGGTTGAGGCGCTCGCGGGCGACCAGGTCGGTCAGGTAGGTCATCGCGTCGTTGATCGCCTGCAGCGACGCCTCGGGTCCCGCCGTGAAGTCGAAGCGGTCGGTGCTCAGCTTGAGGAAGTCCGACCTGTCCGCGTACGGCACGCCGAGCAGCTCACACACCACCAGCGACGGGATCGGCAGCGCGAACGTCTCGACCAGGTCGGCGCTGTTGCCGGCCGCCTCCATGCGGTCCAGGTGCTCCTCGACCATGGCCTCGATCCGGGGCTCCAGCCTGCGCAGGCGGCGCATGGTGAACTCCGGCGTCAAGTACTTGCGCAGCCGCGTGTGCTCGGGCGGGTCGCGGAAGCCGAGGCCGCCCGGGTCGTCCTGGTTGGACCCCAGGCCGATGACACCGGCGAAGTCGTTGCTGAACCGCTCGTGGTCACCCAGCACGGCGCGGACGTCGTCGTAGCGGGTCACCAGGTACACGGTCTGGTCGCCGGGGATCTCCATCGGGAACACCGGCTGTTCTGTGCGGATCCGGGCCAGCTCGGCCACGGGGTCGAAGCCTTCGCGCATGAACTGCACGAGGGGAAACTCTGACTCAGACATCAAACCCATCCTGCCGGAGGCGTCATCGCATTTTGTCGGGATAAATCCCGTTATAGATGGTCCCACCTGCTGACGGGCCTTCGTCCACCCCCATCCACAACCCTCAGATTCCGGTACGGCAGGGCGCATCCGCACGCCACGTTACGCACGCGACGCGCCCCGCGCCTCCGGTGCGCCCACAAGCCCGGGGCATCTGGGGGGAACAGCGCCCCGAAATGGGGGTACGACCGGGGTTTGCCCCGACCCCGCCACCCGACCGACCACCGTGAGCAACCTCTCAGCCTCCCGGGAACGTTCGCTCCCCACCCGGCTCGGGGCTCCGCCCACCGGCCCCCGGCTCGGGTCATCCTCCGGCTCCCGGCTGGACCTGGCTCTGGACCAGGGCTTGATGCGTCGGTTGGCCGGGAGGGGCGCGGGGATGCCGAGCGGTGGTGGGGCTCCGGCCTACGGGCTTGGCCTCTCGACCAAGGGTTGTCCCGGCTCCGGGCCAGGGGGTGAGGGCGGGAGCGATGTGGGGTGGGGGTCAGGGGGTGTCGAGGAGGGGTTGGATGAGGGGGGCGTACCAGGTGACCAGGTCTTCGGGGGAGGCGGTGGCGGGGCCGGGGAGGCGCAGGCCGTAGCGGGCCAGGGCGAGGCCCAGGAGCTGGGCGGTGATGAGCTGGGCGCGCAGGGCGGTGTCGGGGCCCTGGAGGTGATTGGCCAGGCGGGTGGTGAACTCGCGTTCGACGTACTCGCGCACCATTTCGGGTGATTGGCCGGAGCGCAGGAGCGCCAGCGGGCCCATGCCGCCCGCTTCGTCGAAGGCGGCGAGGAAACCGCGGACGATGCGGGCCGCGGCGCCGTCGAGGCCCTCCGCGAGCAGGTCGTCCAGCGGGTCGCGCGGGCTCACCGGACCCTCCAGCGCCGCCGCGAACAGCTTGTCCTTGCTCCCGAAGAAGTAGTGGATCATCGCCGGATCCACCCCGGCGTCGGCGGCGATGGACCGGACGGTGACGGTGTCGTATCCGTGCGAGATGAAGCGGGCCCGCGCCGCGTCGAGGATGCGCCGGCGGCTCTCTTCGCCGCTGCGCCACCTGCCGCGCCGCCCGGCGCCCGACTCGCTCATGGTGAGAGTGATCCTACTTTTCTCCATCGCCGTTGAAGAAACCGGGTGAACTCTGGCAAAATTCTTCACCAACGACGAAGAAATGAGGCCGGCATGCCGTACCCCTTCATCGCGACCTTCGAGGAGCCGGACCGTGAGCAGGTGGGCGGCAAGGGCGCCAATCTCGGCGAACTGATCCGCGCCGGTCTGCCGGTGCCCGGAGGCTTCTGTCTCACCACCGCCGCCTACGAGGCCTTCGCCCGGGACGGCATGGACGCCCTCTACGACGAGCTGGACGCGCTCGACCACACCGATCTCACGGCGCTGGCCCACGCCGGCGCCCGGGTACGCGGCCACCTCATGGACCTGCCCATGCCCCCGGACGTCGAGGCCGAGCTCCTGGCCGCCTGGAACGAGGCGGGCGCCGGGCGTGCCTACGCCGTACGCTCGTCGGCGACCGCCGAGGACCTGGCCGGCGCCTCCTTCGCCGGGCAGCAGGACACCTTCCTCAACGTCGTCGGCCGCGACCAGCTCCTCGACGCCGTACACCGCTGCTGGGCCTCGCTCTACACCGACCGCGCCATCGCCTACCGCGCCCGCGGCGGCTTCGGGCACCGCGGCGTGCGCCTCGCCGTCGTCGTGCAGCACATGGTCGAGCCCGAGGTGTCGGGCGTGATGTTCACCGCGGACCCGGTCTCCGGCGACCGCCGCGACATCGTGGTCAACGCCTCGTGGGGGCTGGGCGAGTCGATCGTGTCCGGCCTGGTCGACGCCGACCTCTATCGGGTACGGCACGGCGTCGTCACCGATCGTGCCCTCGGCGGCAAGAAGGTGACGATCGAATCGCTGCCCGGCGGCGGCACGCGTACCGTCGAAAGCACCGGACGCGGACAGGCGCTGCCCGACGCGCAGATCCGCGCGCTGGCCGAGCTGGGCGCGCGCATCCAGCGCCACTTCGGCACGCCCCAGGACGTCGAGTGGACCTGGGCGCGCGGCCGCTTCCACATCGTGCAGGCGCGGCCGATCACCTCGCTGTTCCCCGTTCCCGAGGGGTCGGGGCCGAGGGTGTACTTCTCCTTCGGCCACCAGCAGATGATGACCGACGCCATCAAACCGCTCGGACGCTCGGTTCTGCGCACGTTCTTCCCCTTCGGCGGCTCGGCGACCGGCCAGGAGAGCCCCTACCTGGTGCCCGCGGGCGGCCGCCTGTACATCGACGTCACCCGGGTCCTGTCCACTCGCCTCGGACGGCCGCTGCTGATCCGCGCCCTCGCCGGCATGGACGAGCAGGCCGCCGCCGCGCTCGCCAGGGTGGCGGAGCGGCCGGAGTACCGCCGCGGTGGCCTGCGCGGCGAGCTGGCCGTCGCCCGCTTCGCCGCCCGTACCCTCGGCAAGATCGTCAAGAGCCTGCTGCGCCCCGGCGCCGCCCGCGTGGAGGCGGAGGCGTTCATCGCGCGCACGCTGCGCCTGGCCGGGGCGGAGATCGGCGAGAGCACCGGAGCCGAACGCGTGCGCCGCATCCAGCGCACGATGCGCCACGTGCCGATCCGCATGTACACCGAGGTGCTGCTCAAGCCCATCGCCGGAATGCTGGCCGGGGCCGTCGCCGCCGCCCTGAGCAGGCGCTGGCTCGGCGACGAGGCCGAACTGCCCGCCCTCACCAAGTCGCTGCCCGGCAACGTCACCACCGAGATGGGCCTCGCCGTCGGCGACCTCGCCGACCTGGCCCGCGACCGCCCCGGCGTGCTCGCGTTCCTGCGTGACCCGCCGCGCCCGCTGGTGTGGCCGGAGGGCGAGTTCACGCGCGCCTTCGAGGACTTCCTGCGCAGGTACGGCATGCGCGCCCCCGGCGAGATCGACCTCACCAGGACGCGGTGGCGGGAGGATCCGGAGCAGTTGTTCGCCGGAATCCTGGCCAACGTCGAGACGACCGGGCCGGGGGAGCACCGGCGGCGCTTCCGCGACGGCGAGCGGGAGGCCGGACAGGCGGCCCGGCGGCTGCGCGCCCGCCTCCTGGCGACCAGGGGCGGGCGGGCCAAGGCGGTGGTGATGGCGCGGGTGGTGCGGGTCTACCGGGAGTTGCTGGCGCTGCGGGAGCACGACAAGTACTTCACCGTGCGGCTGTTCGACGTCTTCGGTACGGCGGTGCGCGAGGAGGCGGCCGGGCTGGTGGCGAACGGGGTGCTGGAGGCCGTGGACGACGTGCACTACCTGACGCTCGGGGAACTGCTCGGCCTGCTGGCCGCGGGCGGGCCCGCCGTACCGGTGAAGGAGCGGCGGGAGGCGCACGCGGCGGAGGTGCTTCTGCGCCCGCCCAGGGTGCTGACCGGCGACGGCGAGGCCGTCGCCGTGGCGCGGGCGGCGCCGGAGCGGGAGGGCGTGCTGGCCGGGCAGGCGGTCTCGGCGGGCAGTGCGGAGGGACGCGCCAGGGTCGTGCTGCGGCCGCAGGACGCGCGGCTGGAACCGGGGGACATTCTGGTCGCGCCGTACACGGATCCGGGGTGGACGCCGTTGTTCGCGGCGGTGACGGGGCTGGTGCTGGAGGTGGGCGGGATGATGACGCACGGCGCGGTCGTGGCCCGTGAGCTGGGGCTGCCCGCCGTCGTCGGGGTGGACGGGGCGACGACGGCGATTCCGGACGGGGCGCGGATCCGGGTGGACGGCACCCTGGGTACCGTGCACCTCCTGTGACGGGAGAAAATGATGGGGCGAGACCGGTTTGGCGTACAAGAGGGCGACATTCTGCGATGATCTCGCTGTATACAGTCGGACATCCAACCTGACGGACAGTGACTGATGCCCCCATTTGAGGAAATCGCCGCTTTTGTCGCGGAAAAGCCGGTCGTGACCGTGATCATCTCTGTGCTGGGACTGATCGTGCTCGCGCTGGCCTTCATGCTCATCAAGATCGCTTGGCGGGCGGGAGCGTGGTTGTTCAGCCGCTACGTCTCGCCACGGCCGATCGAGGACGTCCTCACGGTCGTGGCCGCGTGCATCGCCACGGGCGTGTCGGCACAGGGCATGTGGCGCTTCTCCGGCGACGTACTCGGGCTTGACGGGCCGCTGCGGTTCCTGCTGTTCGCCTTCATCGAGGTCGCGATCATCACCTCGGCGGTGCGGGCCAGGCGCAACATGCGCGAGAACTTCTCCGCGGGCATCGACGGCATCGCCGTATGGGCGCTGACCTGCCTGACCGCGGTGCTTTCCAGTATGGACGCGCGCAGCCTGCCCGAGGCGATCTTCCGCCTGGCCGCGCCGCTCGTCGCGGCGTGGCTGTGGGAGCGCGGCATGGCCATCGAACGGCACCGCATCCGCGGCACCGGCCGCATCAACTGGCGCCTCACCCCCGAGCGGCTGCTCGTCCGCATGGGCCTGGCCGAGGTCAGCGACCGCACCGCCAGCGAGGTCGACGCCCACCGCCGCCTCACCCGCGTCGCGCTGGCCGCCAAACGGGCCAAGGCGCTGCGCGAGGGCGGAGGTTCCGAGCGGAAGGTACGCGCCGCGCTGGCCAAGCTCGACAAGGCCATGGACCAGGCCGTCGAGCACACCGGCCTGGCCGTCGACCCGCAGCGTCAGGAGGCGCTGCTGGCCCAGATCGCCGCCCTGTACAACACCTCCAAGCTCGTCGACGCCGACCCGCGGGTGCCGTGGGAGCCCGAGCACGACCACCAGCCGGTGCCCGCCCGCGCCCTGCCGCCCGCGCTGACCCAGCTCCACGACGACGAGGACGACGACGTGTTCGACGCGACGCCGCAGGTGCTCGACACGGCCGAGCGGGCACGGCTGATGCGCGCCGCCCGGCGGTACTGGGACCGGCAGATCGAAAAGCGCATCGTGCCGCGCACCGTGGACATCGCGCAGGAGGTCGGCATCGCGGTGGGCACCGCCCGGGAGTGGCGTGCCCTGTGGAAGCTCGAACCGCAGGCGCACGCCATCATCGAGGCCCTGTACCAGGAGCACGGCATCGTCGACACCGGCTCCTTCCCCGCCGTCAAGGACGACGACCGCATCCTCACCAACACCCCCTGACCGCCCCCTGGACCCGACCCCTCAACCCACCATCGGGCTTGTCAAAAGCCTCGGGTTTCCGGGGCTAGGTCAGGGCGGCGGAGACCACTGCTCTGGCCTCCTCCTGGACCTCGGCCAGGTGGTCGGGGCCCTTGAAGGACTCGGCGTAGATCTTGTAGACGTCCTCGGTTCCGGAAGGGCGGGCGGCGAACCAGGCCTGGCCGGTGGACACCTTCACCCCGCCCAGCGCCGAACCGTTGCCCGGAGCCTCGGTCTGGACCGCCGTGATGGGGTCGCCGGCCAAGGTGCGGGCGGTGATCTGCGAGGCCGACAGCTTGCCCAGCACCGCCTTCTCCTCGCGGGTCGCCGGCGCGTCCACCCGGGCGTACGCGGGCGCCCCGAAGCGCTCGGTCAGCTTGGTGTAGTGCTGGCTGGGCGAGGACCCGGTCACGGCCAGGATCTCGGCGGCCAGCAGCGCCAGGATGATCCCGTCCTTGTCGGTCGTCCACACCGAGCCGTCCCGCCGCAGGAACGACGCCCCCGCGCTCTCCTCCCCGCCGAACCCGAGCGAGCCGTCCAGCAGTCCCGGTACGAACCACTTGAACCCGACGGGCACCTCCACCAGCCGCCGTCCCAGCGACTCAGTCACCCGGTCGATCATGCTGCTGCTGACCATGGTCTTGCCGACCCCGGCCGCGCCCGGCCAGCCGGTGCGGTGCTCGTACAGGTAGGAGATGGCGACGGCGAGGTAGTGGTTCGGGTTGAGCAGCCCGCCGTCGGGCGTCACGACGCCGTGCCGGTCGGCGTCGGCGTCGTTGCCGGTGGAGATGTCGTAGCGGGAGCGGTTGTCGATCAGGGAGGCCATCGCGTAGGGGGAGGAGCAGTCCATGCGGATCTTGCCGTCCCAGTCGAGGGTCATGAACCGCCAGGTCGGGTCGACGAGCGGGTTGACCACGGTCAGGTCGAGCCGGTGCCGCTCGGCGATCTCGGCCCAGTAGGCGACGCTCGCCCCGCCGAGCGGGTCGGCGCCGATGCGCACGCCGGCGTCGCGAATGGCATCGAGGTCGAGGACAGAGGGCAGGTCGTCCACGTACGCGCCCATGAAGTCGTGCCGGCGTGTCGTCTCCGCCTCGAGAGCTCGGGTGTACGGCACCCGCCGTACCCCCTTGAGACCCGCGGCGAGCAGCGCGTTGGCCCGCTCCTGCACCCACCCGGTGGCGTCGGTGCCGGCGGGACCGCCGTTGGGCGGGTTGTACTTGAAGCCCCCGTCGGCGGGCGGGTTGTGCGACGGCGTGACCACGACCCCGTCGGAGCCCGGGTGGGTCAGGATGGCGTGGGAGACGGCCGGCGTCGGCGTGTAGCCGTCGCGGCTGTCGATGCGCACCTCGACCTCGTTGGCGGCGAAGACCTCCAGCGCCGAGACCCGGGCGGGCTCGGACAGCGCGTGCGTGTCGATGCCGAGGAACAGCGGCCCCGACACGCCCTGCGCCGCGCGGTACTCGCAGATGGCCTGGCTGGTCGCCAAGATGTGATCTTCGTTGAACGCGCTCTTCAGTGCCGACCCGCGATGCCCTGAGGTGCCGAACGCCACGCGCTGACCGGGATCGCCGGGATCCGGATGCAGCGCGTAGTAGGCGGTGACCAGCCGGGAGACGTCGACCAGGTCGGCCGGCTGAGCGGGTTGTCCTGCGCGATCATGGGTCATGGAAGCAAGCCTATGATGGGCGGAAAAACTAGAATGGAGTTCGGTAGCGATGCGGATCGGACTGTTCCTCAATGAGCCCAGGGGCGATGACCCCATCGCCGAGCTGCGCGAACGCCTGGCCGGCGCCGCCGCCGACGGCTTCGCCTCGGCCTGGATCTCCAACATCTTCGGCCTCGACGCGCTGACCGCCCTGGCCGCCGCGGGCGGCGCCGCGCCCGGCCTCGAACTCGGCACCGCCGTCGTGCCGACCTACCCCCGCCACCCGGCCGTCCTCGCCCAGCAGGCGCTGACCGCCAACGCCGCGCTCGGCGGCCGCCTGACGCTGGGCATCGGCCTGTCGCACAAGGTCGTCATCGAGAACATGTACGGCTACAGCTTCGACAGACCCGCCCGCCACATGAGCGAGTACCTGTCGGTGCTGCTGCCGCTGGTGCGCGAGGGCGAGGTCGGCTTCCAGGGCGAGACGCTCAAGGCCGACGTGCGCCTGAGCACCCCCGGGCGCGGCCTTCAGGTCCTCATCGCCGCCCTGGCCCCGCGCATGCTCCACCTGGCCGGCGCCGTGGCCGACGGCACCGTGCTGTGGATGACCGGCCCCAAGACCGTCGTCGAGCACGTCGCGCCCGCCGTGACCGCCGCCGCCGAGGAGGCCGGCCGTCCCGCGCCGCGCATCGTCTGCGCCCTGCCCGTCTGCGTCACCGACGACCCCGCCGCCGCGCGGGCGCGCGCCGAAGAGGTCTACTCGGTGTACGGCCAGCTGCCCTCCTACCGGGCGATGCTCGACAAGGAGGGCGCCGGCGGCCCCGGCGACGTGGCCGTGGTCGGCGACGAGGACGCCGTCCGCGCCCAGATCGAGCGGCTCGCCGAGGCGGGCGTCACCGACTTCATCGCCTCGGAGTACTCCGGACGGGAACGTACGCGACAGTTCCTCAAGGGCCTAGTTCAATAGGGTGTACGGCGCGGCGCGGGGCCGGCCGGAGGATGGCTCAATAAGATCCGGCAAGGTGAGCGGGCGAAGCGGCAGGCAGAGCAGGACAGGCCTCGCCGCGCCGACGAAAGGGGCGCGGTGAAGCGCTTGCTGCATGGCATCGACGTGTCCAACTGGCAGGGGGCGGTGGACTGGGGCGCGCACGCCAAGTCCGGTGTCGCCTTCGCCTTCGCCAAGGCCACCGAGGGCGGAGACTGGAGCGACCGGTTCTTCCGCCGCAACTGGAACGGCATGCGCGAAAGCTGGATCGTCAGCGGCGCCTACCACTTCGGGCGGCCCAAAGGCGATCCGGCCGAGCACGCCCGGCACTTCCTGCGCACCGTCCAGGCCGCCGGCGGCCTGCGCAGGGGCGACCTGATCGCCCTCGACCTGGAGACCAACGACGGGCTGCCGCCCGACCGGGTGGCACGTTACGCGCGCCGCTGGTGCCGCTTCATCGAGCGCGAGGCGGGCGTACGGCCGTTCATCTACACCTTCCTGTGGTTCGCCAGGTCGGGCAACTGCGCGGGCCTGGGCGAGTATCCCCTGTGGATCGCCTCGCCCCAGCAGCCGCGCGGCCGCCCGATCGTGCCGGGACCGTGGACCGCGTGGACGATTCACCAGCACTCCAACAGCCCGCTCGACCGCAACGTCTTCCACGGCAGCCGGGAGGAGCTGACCAGGCTGGGCTTCGACCCGCGATAGCATTCGGTGCACCCGTTTCATCGCCATCCAAGGGAGTCACCGTGTCAGCCGAGCTACGCATCACCCTCGCCGGAGCCGAGCGTGTGGTCGCGGCCGGCACGACGTACGGCGATGCGCTGGAGGCCGACGGCCGCTCGGTCGTCGCCGCCCGGGTCAACGGCCAGCTGCGCGACCTGGCCGCGCACGCGGTCACCGGCGACGTGGTCGAGCCGGTCGAGGCCGGCAGCGCCGACGGGCGGGCCATCGTCCGCCACTCCGCCGCGCACGTCATGGCGCAGGCGGTTCAGGAGCTGTTCCCCGAGGCCAAGCTGGGCATCGGCCCGCCGGTCGAGAACGGCTTCTACTACGACTTCGACGTCCCGCAGGCCTTCCACCCCGACGATCTCAAGCGCGTGGAGAAGCGCATGCGGGAGATCGTCAAGCAGGGGCAGCTGTTCTCGCGCCGCGTGGTCTCCGACGACGACGCGCGGGCCGAGCTGGCGGCGGAGCCGTACAAGCTGGAGCTCATCGGGCTCAAAGGCGGGGCAGCAGACGAGGAGAGCGTCGAGGTCGGCGGCGCCGAGCTGACCATCTACGACAACCTCGACCCCAAGACGGGCGAGCTGTGCTGGAAGGACCTGTGCCGCGGGCCGCACGTGCCCTCGACCAGGTCGATCCCGGCCTTCAAGCTCATGCGCACCGGCGGCGCCTACTGGCGGGGCAGCGAGAAGAACCCGCAGCTCCAGCGCATCTACGGCACCGCCTGGGAGTCCCGCGACAAGCAGGATGAATACCTCAAGCTGCTGGAGGAGGCCGAGAAGCGCGACCACCGGCGGCTCGGCGCCGAGCTCGACCTGTTCAGCTTCCCGCCGGAGCTCGGCTCCGGGCTGCCGGTCTTCCATCCCAAGGGCGGGATCATCCGCAAGGAGATGGAAGACTACATGCGCAAGCGGCAGCTGGAGGCGGGCTACGAGTTCGTCAACACGCCGCATCTGACCAAGTCATCGCTGTTCGAGACCTCCGGGCACCTGCCGTGGTACGGCGAGGACATGTTCCCGCCCTTCGAGCTCGACGGCACCGAGTACCGCGTCAAGCCGATGAACTGCCCGATGCACAACCTGATCTTCCGGGCGCGCGGGCGGTCCTACCGCGAGCTGCCGCTGCGGCTGTGCGAGTTCGGCTCGGTCTACCGGTATGAGAAGTCCGGTGTGGTCCACGGCCTGACCCGCGTCCGCGGCATGACGCAGGACGACTCGCACATCTACACCACCAAGGAGCAGATGGGCGATGAGATCAAGTCGCTGCTGGCCTTCGTGCTGAGTGTGCTGCGCGACTTCGGCCTGGAGGAGTTCTACCTGGAGCTGTCCACTCGCGACGACTCCGACAAGTTCATCGGCGAGCAGGCCGACTGGGACGAGGCCACCGAGTCGCTGCGCCAGGCGGCCGAGGAGTCCGGTCTCGAGCTCGTGGCCGACCCCGGCGGCGCCGCCTTCTACGGGCCCAAGATCTCGGTGCAGGTCAAGGACGCCATCGGCCGTACCTGGCAGCTGTCGACCATCCAGCTCGACTTCAACCAGCCCCAGCGCTTCGGCCTCGAGTACCAGGCCGCCGACGGTTCGCGGCAGACGCCGGTCATGATCCACCGGGCGCTGTTCGGGTCGGTCGAGCGGTTCATGGGCGTGCTGGTCGAGCACTACGCGGGCGCGTTCCCCGCGTGGTTGTCGCCGGTCCAGGTGGTCGGCATCCCGATCGCCGAGGCGCACGTCGCCTACCTGCAGGACGTGGCCAAGAAGCTGCGCGAGCGCGGCATCCGGGTCGAGGTCGACAGCGCCGACGACCGCATGCAGAAGAAGATCAGAAACGCGCAGAAGGCCAAGGTGCCGTTCATGCTGCTGGCCGGTGACGAGGACATCGCGGCCGGCGCGGTCTCCTTCCGCTACCGCAGCGGCGAGCAGAAGAACGGCGTCCCCGTCGACGTGGCCGTCGCCGAGATCATCGACGCGGTGGAGCGCCGCATCCAGGTGTGACACGCCGGGGCCAGGCGGGAGAAGACCGGATGGAGGAGCGAGCGCGCGAGGGCGCCGTTGCGCAGCACGCGCGGCTGGCGGAGGAGCTGCACGCCTACGGGGCCAGCTTCAACGAGCTCGGGCGCCGCTTCGCCGACCGGCTCGGCATCCACCTCACCGACGCCTTCGCCCTGATGGAGATCGCCAAGGCCGAGTCGGCGGGCGCGCCGCTGTCGCCCGCCCAGCTCGGCAAGCGTGTCGCGCTGTCGTCGGGCGCGATGACGGCGCTGCTCGACCGGCTGGAGAAGCACGGCTACGTCTCCCGGGTACGCGAGCACGCCGACCGGCGCGTCGTCACCCTCTACGCGCAAGCGCGGGCGAAGGAACTGGCCGCGGAGTTCTTCGCCCCGATCGTCCGGCGGCAGGAGGAACTCCTGGGCCGCTACACCCAGGAGCAGCTCCACCACGTCGAGACGTTCCTGGCCGGGATGCGCGCCGCCATGGACGAGCAACTCGGCTGATCACCGCGGGTGGCAGTGGCCGCCGGTCGAGCGCGGCACGTCCAGCGTCGGGTTGCGGTCGAAGAAGCCGGTCGGCTTGAGCGAGAACCCGATGTGGTCCACCGGCATGACCGGCCAGTCCTCGGTGCGCGGGAAGTGCGTCACGCCGAAGGTGTGCCACAGCACGATGTCCTCGCCGTCCAGGCTCCGGTCGGCGGCGGTCCAGGCGGGCAGGCCGCCTCCGCCCGGGTGCTGGTTGATCAGGTCGCCGGCCGGGAAACGCTCGTCGTCGGCGTGCCGGGTCACCCACAGGTGGCGGGTGGCGAAGGCGGCGCGGGCGGCGATGGAGGAGGCCGGGTCGGCCAGCAGCGTCGGGCGCGGCTCCGGGATGAGCGTGTAGCCGACCGGCGCGCCCAGGCGGTTGGTGACCCGCGGGTTGACGACCTGCCAGACGCGGCCGCGCGACGGGTCGGCCAGGCGCTGGGCCTGGCTCTCCGTGGCCAGGCGGGTGACCTGGCGGGCGAAGGCGTTGCCGTACGGGTTGCCCTCGCCGATCGGCACGCTCACGGCGTCGATCTCGTCCACCGCGTTGGTGTGGCCGTCGACCGCCATGTCCAGGCGGGCGGAGAACAGGTGCTGGTGGAAGGGGGCGGCCAGGCCGGGGGCGACCTGGGCGGCGTACTCGCGGCCCTCGGGCGGGTAGGCGGAGGTGAACAGCACGCCGGTGGCCTTGCACTCACAGCCGATGGTGCCGTCCAGGTAGAGGTACCAGTAGAAGCCGTAGTCGTAGTTGCCGACGGTGGTGAAGAAGGAGATCACCAGGCGGCGCTGGCGGCGGGTCTCGTTCGAGCCGGCGAACATGTCGGAGTGCTTCCACAGCACGCCGTAGTCCTCCTCGTGCATGCAGATCGCGTTGCGGATCGTGGCGGGCTCGCCCTGCTCGTCGGCGACGACGACGTCGGTGTAGTGGATCTCGCCGAGGCAGTCGCAGCCCAGTTCGAGGGAGTTGGTGAAACGGCCGAACAGGTACTCGCCCTGGTCGAAGTAGTTCTGCCAGAACCGCACCGGTGACGGGTCGGCGTAGGGGACGACCATCTCGGCGATCGAGGCGCGGTGCACGACCGGCCGGTCGCGGCCCTGGTCGCGGAAGCTGATCTGGTGCAGCGTGAGGCCCTCGCGCACGTTGAAGCCGATGCGCAGGCTCCAGTTCTCCCAGTGCACGAGCCCGTCCTCGACGGTGAAGCTGGGGCCCTCCGGCTGGGTGATCTCGATGGGGCGAAGGCTGGTGCGGGCCGGGCCGGTGTAGTCGGGGTCCTGGAAGTTGCCGGGCTCGCGCGGCACCTCGGTCAGTTCCTCGTCGATCACCTTGACGACCGTGCCCGCGACGAGGTCGACGTAGGCGACCAGGCCGTCGACCGGGTGGGCCCACGGGTGGTCGTGCTCGTGGTCCTGGTGGAAGCCGAAGCTGCGGATGATGCGGCGGCCCGACTCCTCCGGGTAACCGTAGTGGCCGGCCGACAGCGGGCAGGCGCGTACGGTGTCCGGGGTGAGGCCGCGCCTGGCCAGCGCCTTGCCCCACGCCGGGTCGGTGTCGAGGATGCGCTGCACCGCCTCGAACTCCTCGACCATGATGGGCGGCTGGCCGGACACGGCCGGGTCGAGCTTCTCGACGTGGTCCACGACGCCGCGGGTGACCGAGACGAGCAGGGAGGAGGCGGCGCCGGTGGCCCGGTCGAGCAGCAGCACGCGCAGGCGGCGGTCCACGAGGTCGCCCGGGTTGTGGGCCAGCAGATCGGCTTTGGCGGGTTCTTCCGGGCCGAGGTAGGCGAAGCGCACGTCCTGGCCCAGGTGCCCCGCCGTACCCAGGATGCGGCGCGCGGCGTGGACCTCGTCAGCGGTGATCATCGCAAGCGGGTGCACGGTCATGGGGCACTCCTTACGTCAGAGGGACTTCCATCGTGCGCGAAATGATGTTCCCGGTGAAGTGCTGGATGCCCGGAAACGAGGGTTAAGGTCAGTCGCACGGCATCCCGATCTACGGAGAGTGTGTGATCCCGCTCGTCCCCACCCCCCACCGGCTGAGCTCGGGCGGCGCCCGCCTGCGCCTCGGCCCGCACACCACGATCAGCCCCGGCGCCGGGCCGCTGCTCGTCGAACTGCGCGCCGCGACCGGGCTGCCCCTCCCCGAGCGCGAACGCGGCGCCGACCTCGAACTCACCGCCGACCCCGCGCTCGCGCCGCAGTCCTACGTCCTGGAGATCGCCGACCGGGTCCGGGTGCGTTCCGCCGACCCCGCCGGCGCCTTCTACGGCCTGCAGACCGTGCTGAAGCTGCTGTCCGGCCGGGACCTGCCCCAGGTCACGATCGCCGACGGCCCGGCGGTCGCCGTCCGCGGCGTCATGCTCGACCTCGGCCGCCGCCACTGGGACCTCGCCTACCTGCGCCGGTTCGTGCGCCGGATCGCCTGGCTCGGCTACAACCGCCTCCAGCTCCACCTCACCGAGTGGAACGGCTTCCGCGTCCGCCTGCCCGGCTATGAGGATCTGGCCACCGAGCCCGCGTACAGCCTCGACGAGCTGGACGAGCTGATCGGCTACGCCCGTTCGCTGCGGATCGAGGTGGTGCCGGAGATCGACCTGCCCGCCCACGCCTCCCACCTCATCGCCCGCCGTCCCGAGCTGCGTCCGGCCGACGACAGCCTCAACGACGGCGCCCACTGGACCGGGTACGCCACCGACGCCTGGACGATGGACATCACCCGGCCCGCCAACCGCGAGTGGATCAAGGGCTTGCTGGCCGCGTTCTGCGCCGCCTTCGACACCCCGGCCATCCACATCGGCGCCGACGAATGGCCGGTCGAGCCCGCCCTGTCGGCCGCTCCCGCCCTGGTGGCCTACGCCCGCTCGATCCACCCGGACCACGGCCCCAGCGACGCGCTCATCGCCTTCGTCAACGAGCTCGCCCAGGTCGTCCGGGATCATGGAAAACGGCCGGAGATGTGGAACTGGTGGGAGTACGCCTCCGGCGGCACCCACCGGATCAGCCCCGCCCGCGACATCCGCCTCACCGCCTGGCCGGACACCGAGGCCGAGGTACGCGCCTTCTCCGACGACGGCTACGACGTGATCGCCGCCCCGGCCGTCAGCCACTACGTCACCCCGCGCACCGCCCCGGGCAACCGCACCGGCATCAACTACGTCACCGCCGACCCGCGCCACCTCTACCACGACTGGACACCGTCGCAGGTCACCGGTTACCAGCTGTGCGTGTGGGCCGACTGGGCCGAGGAACAGACCGACGCCTACTTCGACTGGTACGCCACCCGGCCGCTGGACGTCCTGGCCGACCGGTTGTGGGGCGGGCCGCTGCTGGGCGACGTGGATGACTACCTGGCTGTGGTGGACGCGCTGCCGTACCCGGGAAGCGCGCGGCTACGGCCGGTCGGCGAGCTGCGGCCGGTCAGTGGGGTGCCGCCGGTGGGTGAGGTGTGGCCTGTTGTTGCGGCGACCGTGCCTGCCCGCATCCGGCGTGTGCGGTTCCGGCCCGCGGTGCCCTCCGGTGCGCGGGCCGTGGGCGGGAAGTGGCCGGAGCCGGTGTGGCAGGCGCTGGACGCGGTGCGCGGGACCAGGTTCCAGGGGGCGCCCGCGGCCGATGGGCCCTGGGAGGATCTCGCGGTGGTCGAGTGGCTGCCCACCACCACCTGGAACGTGCTGGACGTCGAGGCCGGTGGGGCTTACGCGTGCCTTCGGGCGGTCGGCGCGCCCGACGGGCTGGAGATCGAGTGGTGGAGCGGGTAGCGGCGGTGGGGTTTCGCGGCCGGTTCTGTGCGGCTCGTTCTGTGCGGCACGTTCTGGGTGGCCGGTTCTGTGTGGTCGGCGGGGCGGCAGCCTCGGTGCCGTGAGGCTTGGGGGAGAGGCTGCCGCGCGGCCGTCAGGGCCTGAGCACGCTGCTTAGGCGCTCACTTGGCCAGCGGCTGCCCCTGCTTGTCCTTGAACGCGCCGACCAGGATCATGATGAAGTCGATCAGCACCCAGATGCCGAAGCCGCCGAGGGTGATGAGCTGGAGGATGCCGGTGCCGATCTTGCCGACGTAGAAGCGGTGGACGCCTAAGACGCCGAGGAAGAAGCAGAGCAGCACGGCGACGAGCCATGACTTGGTCATGATGGATCCTTCTGATGTGGGGGATGTTTCGTGCACGGGGCGCGATGGCATGGGCAGCCCGGTGCGGCGGAATCGACGAGACGATCTCCGCAGGGCCGAAACCCTAGCAAGCCGGGTGTGGGGCCGCCAGCAGTAGCGCCAGATATGTAAGACAACACGTCCAATATCCCCCACTGCACGATTTCCCCCCGCCACCACCGCCTCGCTGCGCGCCGTCCGGCCGGTGGCTGCGGCATGTGTATTGCGCGGTGAGGCTCACCCGTGGTCTCGCCGCGTGTCCCGGGCAGCGGCCCCCGGTTGGCGCCCGGCCTGTGGGCGCTACATGCCTCGGGTGATAGTGGTGAGCCCTGGCGTGCGGGGGTCGGTCGGGTGAGGTGTGGGCCTGCGGATACCCGACATGTGGCCTGGGTTGTGGGCCGACTGAGTGGGAGTGTGAGGGAGGTGGTTAGCGGGGGTAGAGGCGGAAGGTTACGGCGGGGCGGTCGCCGTACTGGGGGGCGCTTTCCTTGGGGAAGCGCTCGACGATGGAGCGAGCGTAGGACTCCACGTCCTCGTCTGTCAGGGCTTCGATGTAGGCGCGGTGCTCCATGAGGGAGGCGACTCCGCGCTCCAGGCCCGTGGTGACGTCGACCGCGTGGGTGGGGTCGGGGGTGCCGTTGATGGCCACCCAGCGGACGCCGTCCCAGCGCTCGCCGGCGTCCGGGAAGATCCATCGGTTTCCGGCGTCACCGGCGGCGTCCAGGACGGCACGGCCGACGGCTCGGTGGTCGGGGGTGTTCCAGATCGTGCCGCCCCAGGTGTCGTCGGGGTTGAGCGTGATCACCAGTTCCGGACGGTGCCGGCGGATCGCCGCCGCGATGTCCCGGCGTAGGGGGAGCCCGTACTCGATCACTCCGTCCTGGTAGCCCAGGAACTCCACGCTCGACACCCCGACCACGGCCGCGCTGGCCCGTTCCTCCTGCTCACGCAGCGGGCCCGACTTGGCCGGTTCGATCGAGTCGATCCCGGCCTCGCCGCTGGACACGATCACGTACGCGACCTCGCGGCCCTGGTCGGTCCAGGTGGCCACGGCGGACGCGCACCCGTACTCGAGGTCGTCGGGGTGCGCGACGATCGCGAGCGCACGGGTCCAGTCCTCGGGCATGGGCTCAAGCTGATCAACCATGCCCACACCTTAGACGCCCACCCCCCACTCCCGCGCACCCCTGCCTATCAACGGTCTCCCGTCCTCGGTCCGGCGCTCTGAGTGACGACTGGCCACGGCCGGGGGTGACGTGCCGCGTTACGGCGGCGCGGCGACATCACCGGAGGAGCGTGGTTCGGCAGAGCCCTGCCATGGTCGGCGGGAGGCGCCAAGGCGGCTTGCCGTAACGGATGGGAGGGACAGAGGGACTTACGGTGGTCGGCGGTAACGGATGGGACGGAGAGGGCCGCGACGGGTGGGACTTGTGGGTGCGGGCGTCAAGGAGAGAAAAGCCGGAAAATCAGGAGATGGGAGAGATGTCCGGTTCGGGGGTGGGGCGGGGCTCGCCGGGGAGGCGGACGTCGTCGACGGTGACGTTGACTTCGGTGACGCGCATGCCGAGCATGCGGCCGACCGTGCGGGCCACGTTGGTCTTGACCTCGGCGGCGACCTCCATGACCACGTGGCCGTACTCCACGACGATCACGAGGTTGACCGCCACCTGCCGGTCCTGGATCTCGGCGCTGACGCCCTGGTTGCCGCGGCGGGAGCCGATGCCGATCCGGTCGCGTACGGACTCGAAGGCCCTGGCCAGGTCGCCGCCCATGTCGGCCACTCCGGCGACTTCCAGGGCGGCCAGGGCGGCGACCTTTTCCACGACCTCGTCGGCTACCTTGATCCGGCCCTTCACGACGGCGGGCGTGGGCGAGGGCTCCGTCTGTTCCGTCTGTTCCGCTAATACTTCGCTCATGGGGGGATTGTGACGGATATGTGCCCCAGTTGTCCGGTAAGCCGGGGGCCTATGCTGCTACCTATGCACGATCAGGCAGGGGCCGGGGAGCCCGACAACTTCCAGCGGCTGTGGACCCCTCATCGCATGGCCTACATCAAGGGCGAGAACAAGCCGTCCGGCTCCGGTCCCGGCGACGGCTGCCCGTTCTGCGAGATCCCCAAGATGAGCGACGAGGACGGCCTGATCGTGGCGCGCGGCACCGTCGTGTACGCGGTGCTGAACCTCTACCCCTACAACTCCGGCCACCTGATGGTGGTGCCGTTCCGGCACGTGTCCGACTACGACGAGCTCGACCTGGCCGAGATGGCGGAGCTCGGTGACTTCACCCAGCGTTCGCTGCGCGCGCTGCGCAAGGCCAGCGGAGCCCAGGGCTTCAACGTCGGCATGAATCTCGGCCACGTCGCGGGGGCCGGTATCGCCGCCCATCTGCACCAGCACGTGGTGCCCCGGTGGGGCGGCGACACGAACTTCATGCCCGTCGTCGCGCAGACCAAGGTCCTGCCGCAGATGCTGCGCGACACCCGCGACCTGCTCGCCGGCGCCTGGGACGCCTGAAAACCGGCCTCAGGTGCCGCTGGTGGCCAGGTGCTCGTCGGGGTCCTTCACGGGTTCGCGGACCCCCGGCAGTACGGCGATGCCCACCGACAGCAGCAACGGGATCGCCATGGCCAGCGCCATCGACAGGATCGCCGCCCCCGAGTCGTTGACCAGCATGCCCACCACGCCGCTCACCAGCGTTCCGATCAGCCCGGCCTTCAGCGCGGGCGAGTAGGCGAAGGCGGCGGGCACCACACCCGCCGACGCCTTCTCGGGGCGCAGGATCGCGTAGATCAGGAATCCCAGCGCGGCCAGCACGATCGGCACCAGATTGGGGTTGATGAGCGTGCTGATCATCGCCTCGAACTTGCGCCAGACCACCTCGACGGCCTCGCCGTTCAGGACCTGGCCGACGAAACGCCCGAGGTGTGACTGCTCGCTGGGCGGCCTCAGGTAGTTGGCGACCGCGAAGGCCGTGACCGCCAGCCCGCCCGCCACGCAGAACAGCGCCAGCTTCAGCACCGAGATCCGCTTGCCCAGGATGAGCAGGGCGGTCACCGCGATGCCCGGCACGAACGCGATGACGCCGCCGAAGTCGCTGCCGAGCCCCGAACCGCCCAGCACCATGGCGAACGCGCCCAGCACCGCCACGACGGCGGCCCCGATCTTGCCGGGGAAGCGGTGGGCGATCACGGTCGTGGTCAGCAGCGTGCCGGTGGCCAGCAGCGCGAACGGGATGTTGCCGAGGCCGTAGTAGCGGGCGCCCTGCTCGGCGCTGAAGCCCATGAAGCTGTTGAGCTGCAGCGTCGTGCCGGTCAGCAGGTCACCGGCGAGCGTCAGCGTGGTGACGCCGGCGACCACGGCCAGCGGGCCCAGCGGGTGGCGCCGCCACGGGCCGGCCAGCGCCAGCACGGTCAGCGCGGCCCAGAAGGCGGCCATCCCGCCGAACAGCTCCACGTGCGACGACCACGGCAGCAGGTTCACCAGGAACGAGGTGACCGGGAGCGCGGCCAGGGCGACCGCGGCCAGCCGTACCCAGGAAAGGCCCTTGCGGCGGCGCAGCAGCAGGAAGGCGAGCACGTAGAACAGGACCTGGAGCACGGCCAGGACCGTGAAGTAGGGGCCCTTGACCGAGCGCATGGTCTGGGCGCTCTCGTCGGCGTCGGCCATGTGCCGCGGGGTCGCGCCCGTGGCTCCCGTCTCCCACAGCTGCCCGATGATCGTCGCCGGTACGGCCACGCCCAGCTTGGTCAGCACGGTGGTGGTCAGGTCGGGCAGGATCGAGATGTCGTCGCGCCGGGTGGAGGCGGCGCCCAGCTCGCGGCCCGCCGCGTCCGGCTCGCTCAGCATCGCCGCCCGCAGGTGCGGGACGCTGCCGTGGTCGGAGACGCCCGCCAGCATCACCGTGGTGCCGGGCGGGAGGATCGACAGGAGCGCCTCGGCCTTGGCGTCGGCCAGGTGCAGGGCGTTGCGGCGGTCCTCGGCGCTGAGCAGGTCGGGCACCCGCGCGATGCGGCCGCCGGGCAGGTAGGGGCGGATCAGGTCGTCGACGTCCATGGCGACGAGCTGGGCGCTCTGCAGGTCGGCCGTCTTCACCTGCAGCGGCGAGGAGCGGTAGACGGGCACCACGCCGGTGGTGTCGGCCAGCGCCAGCGCGGCTCCGGGACCGATCGCGATCGTGGAGGTGCCCGCCTTCTTCAGCGTCTCGCCCAGCGCGCCGGCGTTCTTCTGCTTGCCCACGTCGATGAGGGCGCGGAAGCCGGGGACGACCGCGCCGGCGCCGCGCTGCTCCGGCACCGGCGGGGCGCCGCAACTGCCGCCGGAGGCGGAGCGGATGCCCGCCGAGACGGTCAGCCAGCCGTCGTAGGGACAGGTGACGCTGCCCACGGTCCGGACGGACATCGACCCGATCGCGCTGTTCTGGGAGAGCTTGAAAAGGTTGGGGGTGTCCTGCTGGGTGATGTCGTTCCAGTGCAGACCGGGGATCCCGATCAGCGCCACCCGCGCGGCGGGAGGTGGGGCCGCCAGTCCCGCGGGGGCGAGCGCCCCCGCCAGCAGCAGCTGACCCATCAGCATGGTCACGATGACCAGCGCCCGCCTCACCGTATGTCCTCCCGCGGTAGAGCCCGTGTGTGGCACGACATAGTCTCACGCATCGCCGGACCACGCGGGCTCACCGCAGGAGCCGGGCGAGGTCAGACCGGGGCGACCGTGACCTTCACCGGCTTCGACTCGTTGTGGAGGCGGTCCAGCGAGGTGATCAGGTACGTGCCCGGCCGCGCCGCCGCGAAGGACGGGGCGGTGACGACCGCGGCCAGGCTGCGGGCGTCGGCGACCTGGCAGGCCTCGCCCTTGTCGGGGACCCGGTAGACCGCGTACGCGCGGGCGCCGGGCGAGGCGGTCCAGGTCAGGGTGCCGCCGCTCGCCTTGGCTCCGGCGGGCTTGGCCGGGGCCTGCCCGCCGCGCTCCTTGATGAGGGGCAGCAGGGCGGGGCGCGCGTAGTGGTCGGCGGCGACCTTGTCGATGGCCTTCAGCGGGTTGGTCAGGAACTGCTTGGCGCTGAAGTAGACGTCGCCGTCGATCTGGGGATGCCTGCGGTTGAGCGTGAGGTGGGCCGACAGCTCGCCGGGCCTGGTCCAGGCCTTGTCGTCCTTGGCGCCGACGCGGTAGAGGGCCTGGCCGATGTAGAGGTCGACGCCGGTGCCCTTGACCTCCTTGGCCCACCAGGGGGCCAGCGCCTTGTAGTCGGCGACCTTGAGCCCGCGCGGCCAGTACAGCTGCGGCATCACGTAGTCGACGGTGCCGTTCTTGATCCAGTGTCGCGCGTCCGCATAAATCGAGTCATAGGCCGACATGCCGGAGGTGGCGGAGCCGGTCGGGTCCTGTGCCTTGTTGCGCCAGATGCCGAACGGGCTGATGCCGAACTTCACCGACGACCGGGTCTCGTGCACCGCCTTGTCGACCTGGGCGATGAGCTTGTTGACGTTGTCACGCCGCCAGTCGGCGAGGTTCTTGCCCGAACGATACTTCGCGAAGGCGGCCTTGTCGTTGAACGTGCCGCCCTCGCCCGGATACGGGTAGAAGTAGTCGTCGAAGTGGACCCCGTCCACGTCGTAGCGCTTGACCACGTCGGTGATGACCTTGGTGACGTGCTCGCGCACCTGGGGCAGGCCCGGGTTGTAGTAGAGGCGGTCGCCGTACTTGACGATCCAGTCGGGGTGCACGCGCGCCGGGTGGCCGGCCGGCAGCTTGGCGGCGTTGGCGTCGTAGGAGGCGCGGTAGGGGTTGAACCAGGCGTGGAACTCCATGCCCCGCTTGCGCGCCTCGTCGATGAGGAACGGCAGCGGGTCCCAGCCGGGGTCCTTGCCCGCGGTGCCGGTCAGGTACTGCGACCAGGGCTCGAGCGAGGACTTGTACAGCGCGTCGGAGGCCGGGCGGACCTGGACGAAGACCGCGTTGAGCCGCCGCTTGGCCGCGGCGTCGAGGATCTTCACGTACTCGGCCTTCTGCCGGTCCGGGCTCAGCCCGGTGCGCGAGGGCCAGTCGATGTTGCGCACGGTGGCGATCCAGACGCCCCGCAACTGCCGCTTGGGATAGCGCGCGTCGGGCGTGCAGGCGGCGGGTGCGGCGGCCGTGGTGGCCTTCTTCGCCGCGCCACTGGCGGTCTTCTCCGCGGTCCCCGGCCCAAGGGCGTAGGCGGCGCCGGCGGTGACGACGGCGATCGTGACGGCGGCAAACAGAGGTCGTCCGGTTCGCATGGTTCCTCAGTCTGGCATCGCCACTGACGTGCTTTGGCCCAAAAAACGAAATGGATTCGTGATGATTGTGTGACTGTTGGTACGGCCGTGCCGCGTGTGACGGGGGCCGGCCGTACCAACAGACACACCGAGCCTCACTCGGCGGCGGCCAGTTTGCCCGCCAGGTGCGACGGCAGCGGCTCGTAGCGCAGGAAGGTGCGCGTGAACATGCCGGTGCCGTGCGACATCGACCGCAGGTCGATGGCGTAGCGGACGAGCTCCAGTTCGGGGACCTCCGCCTTGACGAGGGTGCGGCCGGTGCCCACGGGTTCGGTGCCGAGTACTCTGCCGCGCCGCGACGACAGATCGGACATGACGGAGCCGACGTAGTCGTCGGCCACCAGGACCGCGAGCTCGTCGACGGGTTCGAGCAGGAGGGTCGGCACCTTCGTCGCGGCCTCCTTGAGCGCCAGCTGCCCGGCGATCTGGAAGGCCATGTCGGAGGAGTCGACCGAGTGCGCCTTGCCGTCGTAGAGGGTGACGCGGACGTCGACCATCGGGTACCCGGCCACGACGCCCCGCTCCATCTGGGCCCGCACGCCCTTTTCGACGGAGGGGATGAACTGGCGGGGCACCACGCCGCCCACGATCTTGTCCACGAACTCGAAACCCCCGCCGGAGGGCAGGGGCTCGACCTGCAGATGGCAGATCGCGTACTGGCCGTGGCCGCCGGTCTGCTTGACGTTGCGGCCCATGGCCTTGCACTGTCCGCCGAAGGTCTCGCGCAGCGGCACGCGTAGTTCTATCCGTTCGACCTCGACGCCGTGCCGTTTGGCCAGGCGGTCGAGCAGCACGTCGGTGTGGGCCTCTCCCATGCACCACAGGACGAGCTGGCGGGTCTCTGCGTTGTTCTCCAGTCTCAGCGTCGGGTCCTCGGCGACCAGGCGGCCCAGGGCCTGTGAGAGCTTGTCCTCGTCGGCCTTGGACTTGGCCTGGATGGCGACGGGCAGGAGCGGGTCGGGCATCGTCCAGGACGTCATGAGCAGCGGGTTGTCGACCTCGGAGAGCGTGTCCCCGGTCTCGGCGCGCGACAGCTTGGCGACCGCGACGATGTCGCCGGCCACGCCCTTGGCCACGCCGCGCTGCTGCTTGCCCAGCGGCGAGGTGAGCGTGCCGATGCGCTCGTCGACGTCGTGATCCTCGTGCCCGCGGTCGGCCAGGCCGTGGCCGGAGACGTGGACGGTCATGTCCGGGCGCAGGGTGCCGGAGAAGACGCGGACGAGGCTGATGCGGCCCACGTAGGGGTCGGAGGTGGTTTTGACCACTTCGGCCACGAGCGGGCCGTCGGCGTCGCAGGTGATGCCGTTGACCTGTTTGCCGTCGAGGGTGGTGATCTCGGGCATCGGGTGCTCGGCCGGGGCGGGGAAGCCCTGGGTGATGATCTCCAGGAGCTCGATCGCGCCGATGCCGGTCCCCGAGCACAGGACCGGGTAGAAGCTGCCGCGGGCGACCGCCTTCTCCAGGTCCTCGATGAGGACCTTGGTGTCGATCGGCTCGCCTTCGAGGTAGCGCTCCATGAGCGACTCGTCTTCGCTCTCCTGGATGATGCCCTCGATGAGCGAGTCCCGGTGCTCGGCGATCTGCGCCTCGTACTCCGGGCCCGGTTCCTTCTCCGAGCGGTTGCCGGTGGCGTAGTTGAAGAATTTCTGCGACAGCAGCCCGATGAGTCCGTTGACGTGCCCGTTGGTGATGACGGGCAGGTAGAGGGGGGCCACGCCGTCGCCGAAGACGTCCTGGCAGGTGGCCAGGACCTCGTCGAAGTCGGCCCGTTGATGGTCGATCTTGGTGATGACCACCGCTCTCGGCATCCCGACCTGGGCGCACTCCTCCCAGAGCATCTGCGTCAGGCCGTCGACGCCCTCGGAGGCCGAGACCACGAACAGGGCGGCGTCCGCGGCGCGCAGCCCGGCGCGCAGGTCCCCGACGAAGTCGGCGTATCCGGGGGTGTCCAGAAGGTTGATCTTGATGTCGTTGTAGACCAGGGGCGCCAGTGCGAGGTTCACCGAACGTTGCTGGCGTACCTCGACCTCGTCGAAGTCGGTGACCGTGTTGCCGTCCTCGACCCGGCCGGTGCGCTGGATGGTGCCCGTCGCCGCCAGCAAGTGCTCGACCAGGGTCGTCTTGCCCGCTCCTGAATGGCCGACCAGCACGACATTGCGTATGGCGTCCGCACTGTCGGCCGTGGGTGCCCTGCCCGCGGCTCCCGCATGGCCGCCGGGATTCTTTTCTGCCACATTGCCTCCCGCGTCGTTGGGTGGGGGTTCCAACGCCGCGCCCGCGCGGAAGGGTTCAGAAACCGCATGGACGCGGTGTGTTCACCAAATACCCCTGTGGCGAATATCACAAGGGGGGTGAGGCAAAGAAAGTCCAGCGGGCTCTTATGGCCTACGATCGGAGCGCGATGCTGAAACTCCTGCGCCCGGCCATGACCCGGATCCTCACCCCGCTGGGCAGGGCCCTCGTCCGCCGCGGGATCGGCCCTGACGCCGTCACCGCGATCGGCACGCTCGGCACCGTGGTGTCGGCCCTGTTCTTCTTCCCGATGGGCATGCTCACCGCGGGCGCCCTGGTGATCACCGTGTTCGTGCTGTTCGACCTGCTCGACGGCGTGGTGGCGCGCCTGGGCGGCAGCGGCGGCACGAAGTGGGGGGCCTTCCTCGACTCCACGCTCGACCGGGTGGCCGACGCGGCCATTTTTGGTGGTTTGACCCTCTATTTCGCGATTGAGGGCAATATCACCATGGTGGCGGTCACGTTGTTCAACGTGGTCGCCGGCGTGCTGGTGTCCTATGCCAAGGCGCGGGCCGAGGGGCTCGGCATCGAGTGCGACGTCGGCCTCGCTGAGCGGCCGGAGCGGCTGGTCGTCGGGCTGGTGGCGGCCTGCTTCTGGTTCGTTCCCTACGTGCTGGCGATCGGCATGTGGGTGCTGGCCGTGGCCAGCGCGATCACCGTGGTGCAGCGGGTCGTGCACGTCTACCGACAGTCGGGGGTGTCATGAGCGAGAAGACGTCCGTCGCCGACCGGGCGGTGGCCGCCGGGTTCGCCGCGGGGTGGACGCTGGTGCCGTACCTGCCGAAGAAGCCGACGGCGGCGGCCTTCCGCTTCATGGCCGACCGGGTGTGGCGCAAGCGGGGCAAGTCGGTGCGCCGCCTGGAGTCGAACCTGAGCCGGGTCACCGGCCTGCCGGTCGGCGGCGCGGAGCTGGGCGAGCTCACCCGTCAGGGCATGCGCTCCTACTTCCGCTACTTCCACGAGATCTTCCGGTTGCCGTCCATGGACCGTGCCGAGGTGGTCAGGCGTACCCACGTGACCGGCGCCGAGCACGTCCACGACAACGTGGCCGCCGGCCGCGGCGTGGTGCTCGCGCTGCCGCACATGGGCAACTGGGACCAGGCGGGCGCGTGGCTGGTCGGGGTCGGGCATCCGTTCACGACCGTGGCCGAGCGCCTCAAGCCCGAGTCGCTGTTCCGCCGTTATGTAGCCTTCCGCGAGGGTCTCGGCATGGAGGTGCTGCCGCTCACGGGCGGTGACGGCCACAACTTCGGAACCCTGGCGACGCGGGTACGGCGGGGCGGGGTCGTCTGCCTGCCCGCCGAGCGCGACCTGACCAAGAGCGGCGTCGAGGTGCGCTTCTTCGGAGCCACCACGAAGGTGCCCGCCGGGCCGCCGCTGCTGGCCGTGCAGACCGGATGCGCCCTGCTGCCCGCCATCGTCTACTTCCACGGCGACGACTGGGGGATCGACATCCACCCCGAGGTGCCGGTGCCCGGCGAGGGCACCCGCCAGGAGAAGGTGGCCTCGGTCGCGCAGGGGCTGGCGGACGTGTTCGAGAAGGGGATCGCGCAGCACCCGGAGGACTGGCACATGCTGCAGCGACTGTGGCTGGAGGACCTGACGCGATGAGAATCGGCATCGTCTGCCCCTATTCGTGGGACATGCCGGGTGGCGTCAAGCAGCACATCGACGACCTGGCGCAGGCGCTGATCGCGCAGGACCACGAGGTGTCGGTGATCGCGCCGGCCGCCGACGACGACGAGCTGCCGCCGTACGTGACCGGGGCGGGCCGGGCGATCCCGGTGCCGTACAACGGGTCGGTGGCGCGGATGTCGTTCGGGTTCATCTCGGCGGCGCGGGTGCGCAGGTGGGTGCGCGACGGCGGGTTCGACGTGCTGCACATCCACGAGCCGCTGATCCCGAGCCTCGGGGTGCTGGCCTGCTGGGCGGCCAAGGGGCCGATCGTGGCCACGTTCCACGCCTCCTTCACCCGCTCGCGGGCGATCGCGGTGGCCGAGCCGCTGCTGCGCAGCGCGCTGGAGAAGCTCCACGGGCGCATCGCGGTCTCCGACGCGGCACGCAAGAGCCTGGTGGAGCAGTTCGGCGGCGACACGGTGCTGATTCCCAACGGGGTGACGGTCGCGCGCTACACGGAGGCGGAGCCGCTGGAGGGCTGGGGTCCCGACGGCTCGACGATCGGCTTCCTCGGGCGGGTGGACGAGGAGCGCAAGGGCCTGCCGATCCTGATGGAGGCGCTGAAGTCGATCCCGGACGCCAAGCTGCTCATCGCCGGGCCCGGCGAGGTGAAGGTGCCCAAGGAGCTGCGTGACCGGGTGACGGTGCTGGGCATGGTGAGCGAGGCGGACAAGATCCGCGCGTACCACTCGGTGGACGTCTTCTGCGCGCCGAACACGCGCGGGGAGAGCTTCGGCATCGTGCTGGCCGAGGCGATGGCCTCGGGGGCGACCGTGCTGGCCAGCGACATCCCGGCCTTCCGCCGGGTACTGGGCGAGGGGCAGGCGGGCGCGCTGTTCAGGAACGGCGACCCCGCCTCGCTGGCCGAGGAGGCGCGGGCGCTGCTGGCGGCGCCGGAACGGCGGGCCAAGCTGGCCGCCGAGGCGCTGGTGGCGGTGCGCAAGTACGACTGGTCGACGGTGGCACGGGACGTGGTGCGGGTGTACGAGACGGTGACGGCGGGCGGCGCCGGCCGGGTGGAGGAGGACGCGTCGTGACCTCCACGGTGATCATCCTGATCGTGGGCATCGTCGTGGTGCTCACGGCCGTCTACATCTCCTGGCGGGCCGGTCGGCTGGACCGCCTGCACATCCGGCTGGAGCTGGCGGGGCAGGCGCTGGACGCGGCGCTGCTGCAGCGCCGCTCGACGGTGCTGCTGATGGCCGGTTCACGCATCCTCGACCCGGCCACCTCGCTCATGCTGGCCACCGCGGCCCAGGAGGCCAGGATCGCCGGTCCCGAGGAGCGGGAGCGGGCCGAGAGCGACCTGTCGCGCACGATCCGCGCGGTGGTGGACCAGGACCGTTTCCGGGAGAAGCTGGCCGAGGCGCCGGGCGGCGCGGACCTGCTGGAGGAGCTCGACGCGGTGGTGACCAAGGTGGTCTACTCGCGCCGCTTCCACAACAACGCGGTCGGTGTCACGCGTACGGCCCAGCAGCGCTGGCTGGCCAAGACCCTGCGCCTCGCGGGTCACACCGATTTTCCCCGATTTTTCGAGATTGATGATGATCCGCCGAAGAGTATGGCAACTGAATGACCGAATTTGTTCATCGCCGGTAAGCTTCGTCCGTTCTAGGAGCTAAAGGCGGAGGAGTGGACAGGTGCGGCTACCGCGGATGATCACCGTGACGCTGGCGGGAACGGCGGTCTTGCTGCCGGTCGCGGCGTGCTCGTCGGAAAAGCCCGCCCCTCCCGCGGCGCCCCAGGCCGCCACGACCGCCCCCAGTGACACACCGGACGCCGGTCCCGGCCATCCGTTCACCGGGCTGCCGGACGAGGCGCGCAAGCCCGTACTGGCGGTGAAGATCGAGAACACCGCGGCCGGAAAGCCGCAGATGGGCCTGAAGAGCGCGGACATCGTCTACGTCGAGCAGGTCGAGGCGGGGCTGACCCGGCTCATGGCCATCTTCTCCTCGAAGATCCCGGCCAAGGTGGGCCCCGTGCGCAGCGCCCGCATCTCCGACCTGCACATCGCGCCGCAGTTCGGCAAGCCCGCCTTCGCCTACTCCGGCGCGCAGACCAAGATGCTGCCGCTGATCGCCGAGGCGTCGCTGTTCGACGTCGGCGACACCAGGAACGGCGCCGCCTACTTCCGCCAGCCCGGCCGCTTCGCGCCCTACAACCTGTTCGCCAACACCAAGAAGCTGCTGTCGGCCGCGCCCAAGGCGTCCAAGGCCAAGGACATCGGCCTCACCTTCGGCGACGCCCCGGCCGAGGGCGGCGTGGACAAGAAGTCGTGGACGGTGCGCTGGCCGGCGGCGCGCCTCACCTTCAACTGGTCCGACGCCAAGAAGCAGTGGATGATCTGGCAGGACGGCAAGAAGAACATGGCGGCCGAGGGCGGGCAGCTGAGCGCGCCGACCATCGTGATCCAGTACACCAAGACGGTCCGGTCGCAGTTCCACGACAAGAACCAGAGCTACACGCCGCTCGTGCACAGCACCGGCAAGGGGTCGGCGATCGTGCTGCGGGACGGCAAGGCGTACAAGGCCAAGTGGGAGCGGGAATCGGAGGAGTCGGGCACGACGTTCACCACTGCGGAGGGTGAGCCGATGAACTTCGCGCCGGGTCAGGTGTGGATCGCGCTGGCCAGCCGCAAGCCCGTCACTCCCTGACCGCCTGCCGACGTTTGGGCGGGCCGTATAAAAGAGCGGACAAATCCTGACATGGTGGCATGTCGGGGGAGGGGCGCTCCAGGACCTACGATGGGCTTGATAGCTTACCGTTCGCCCAGGCGGGTGCGCCGGGGCGAAAGCCGTCCGAGAGCCCGTATGTGTTCGCGCAGGCGGACCAGCCGAGAGAGCCCGTGAGGAAGACCGTGTCCAGCAGCACGCCAGAAACCACTGCCGTCACCGGAACCGCCCGCGTCAAGCGCGGCATGGCCGAGATGCTCAAGGGCGGCGTCATCATGGACGTCGTCACCCCTGAGCAGGCGAAGATCGCTGAGGACGCCGGCGCCGTCGCCGTGATGGCCCTTGAGCGCGTGCCCGCCGACATCCGCGCCCAGGGCGGCGTCTCCCGGATGAGCGACCCCGACATGATCGAGGGCATCATCAGCGCCGTCTCGATCCCCGTGATGGCCAAGGCCCGCATCGGCCACTTCGTGGAGGCGCAGCTCCTCCAGGCGCTCGGCGTGGACTACGTCGACGAGTCGGAGGTCCTGACCCCGGCCGACTACGCCAACCACATCGACAAGTTCCGCTTCACGGTGCCCTTCGTCTGCGGCGCCACCAATCTCGGCGAGGCCATGCGCCGCATCACCGAGGGCGCGGCCATGATCCGCTCCAAGGGCGAGGCCGGCACCGGCGACGTCTCCAACGCCGTCACCCACATGCGTACCATCCGGGGCGAGCTCAAGCGGCTGACCACGCTGCCCGAGGACGAGCTGTACGTGGCGGCCAAGGAACTGCAGGCCCCGTACGAGCTCGTCGCCGAGGTCGCCAAGACCGGCAAGCTGCCCGTCGTGCTGTTCACCGCGGGCGGCATCGCGACCCCGGCGGACGCGGCCATGATGATGCAGCTCGGCGCCGAGGGCGTCTTCGTGGGCTCGGGCATCTTCAAGTCCGGCGACCCCGCCAAGCGCGCCGCCGCCATCGTCAAGGCCACCACCTTCTTCGACGACCCCGACGTCGTGGCCAAGGTCTCGCGCGGCCTGGGCGAGGCCATGGTCGGCATCAACGTCGACGAGATCCCGCAGCCCCACCGCCTGGCCGAGCGCGGCTGGTAGAGCGTCGAACG
>NZ_JBHYIO010000067.1:0-17262 GCF_042740095.1 Nonomuraea sp. NPDC059023
GGAACCTCGATGTCGCCGAAGTCGATGGTCGGGTGATGGCGCATCAGCTCCTTGCGCGAGCTGAACCGCTGGTCCGCCAGCACCGACCGGACCAGCTCGTACCCGGTGACCACCCAGCCCTCGTGGCCGTCGGCGAAGGTGAACCGGCTGATCGGGCCGTGCTCGCGCGCCTCGACCAGCTCCTTGGGCGGATCGAAGGGGCAACCGGCCTGACGCGCCGTCGGCATGGCCTCAAGGGTGTGGAGGGATTCACTCATGGCAGCCACGATCGCCGACCGCCCTGACACCGGACCGTCGCCGTCCTGACATGACGGCTGATACGACACGTTTCACCGGATGGGCCCGTACCGCGGAAGCCCGGCGGGTGGGACACCTTCAGGCCCTGGTCGGCCGGTAGAGGTGTCACTGCTGAGCGGTCGCGGGACGCCGGTGCAGTTCCCTGATCGAGATGACGCTCAGCGTGAGCGGCAGCAGCCACAGCAGCGCCTTCACGGCGATCACCACGATCTGCTGCGACTCCCACGTCTCGCCCTTGAGCTGTGCTTCGACCTGCCCCCAGAGGCTTGAGGTCATCATGCCCGTGGCGTACGCGCCCGCCGCCAGCATCAGCGGCCAGCTCAGGCGGGCCGAGCGGAGGAGGGCCAGCGCGGCGATGATCAGCAGGACGCCCGCGACGTAGTCCTCCAGGATCGTGACCGGCGTCGTCCACCACGCCTGGATGCCTCGCCGAACGGTCTCAAGGCCGATGAACAGGACGCCGAGGACGGCGGCGGAGATAGCGGCGAAACGGGCCATGGGTCTCCCTCGTGACACGGCGGGTGCCGGTAGGCAGACTACAGACATGCGGACCCCTGCTCTCGCGGTGTTGTCGGCCCTGACCCTCGCGGCGGCGGGGGCGTGCGCGCCCGCCGAGGCGCCGCCGGCGCCCTCCGTGGCGGCGCGCCCCGGGATTCTCCGGCAGACGGAGGACGAGATCGCCCGCACGGCCGCGGGCCTGCGCCGGCTGGACGACATGCCGCTGTACGAGATGACCTTCCACGGCGGCTACGACGCCGAGGCGCCGCTCACCGAGGCGGAGCTGGCCAGGAACGGGGACGGCTGGGCGTGCTCGCTGTTCCACCGCCCCGGCCGGTTCGGCAGGAACTTCGACTGGGACCCCAATCCGGCCATGGTCGTCCACGCCGACCCGCCGGACGGTTACGCCTCGCTCTCCCTGGTCGACGTCTCCTATGTGTTCCCGCCGGCGGCCCGGCCGGATCTGAAGTCCGCCCAGGACCGGCGGCGGCTGGCGCACGCGGTGCTGATGCCCTTCGACGGCATGAACGAGAAGGGGCTCGCCGTCGGCCTGGCCCAGGCGCCCCACGCGGACCTGCCCGCCCGCACCCCGGGGCGCACCGTCGTGAGCGGCACGCGGATCATCCGGCTCATGCTGGACCGCGCCGCGACCGTGCCGGAGGCGATCGAGCTGATGCGCCGCTACGACCTGGACTTCAGCGGCGGCCCGCAGCTCCACTACCTGATCGCCGACCGGGCGGGCAGGTCCGTGGTCGTGGAGTTCGCCGAGGGGCGCATGAACGTCATCGACGAGCGCTACCTGACCAACATCACGATGACCGGCGCCGACCGGAACACCAAACTGGCCGACCGCCGCTACCGGTTGCTGTCCGAAGGCGACGGCACGGAGCCGATGCAGTTGCTCAAGCGGGTCGCCCAGACGCACACCCGGTGGTCGATCGTCTACGACCAGGAGAACCTCACCGCCAAGATCGTCACGGCGCAGCGGTGGGACCGCGTGCGCGATCTGCGCCTGTCCACGGGCGGTTAGGCCGTGCGCGGATTACGGCGCGGGCGTTAATCGGGCGAATGACAGACGGGCGTTCACGGATATCGCGGCTACGCCTGCGGCGGCATGGGGCCCAGAGTTTCGATTGACACATCTGGTAAAGCACCTTGCCAGAAATCCGGTAAATGGCGTCGTGGTTGACGAGCCATCGGAGAGAGCCGCGCGGCGCGCCCGTGCCGCCCAACTTCGCACGTCGGGCCGGAGTTTCGGGGTGACCAGAGCCCGGGTTAAGGTGATCAGACAATCGTCCTGACTGATATGTCGAGGTTTTTCGCGCCTCTTGACAGGACAGGCGACAAACGAGTCCGAACATGAGTCGACGACCCCGTTGAAGGCCGGCGATCCCGGGGCGACCGGGGTTCTTCCCACGCGGCCGCACAGAGGTTATTTCGCATGGCTGCCGAGGGGCGACGGAAGGCGGCACCGCACTTCGACAGGCCCCACCCGCCCCTCGCCGAGGCCGCGACGGGCGCCCCCGGCGAGCGGAAGATCCCCCATGGCCCTGGGACAGGTTTCGGTTGCCCGAATCCTATTTACGGACACGCATATCATCGCATGACCGGTGATGCAAGGGGCTCTTGTGCTGAATTCCCGCGACCCCGGCCGGTGCCCGCTAATCAAGCCGTTGACTCCACCCGGCAAACATCGATATAAGAGTGAATGTCGTGAACGGCGTGACATCACACGCTAAGTCGTGACACTTGTACAGCTCTCTATTTCGAGGTTGTTTCGAGGCAATTGTCGAGGAGCGCCGTAACATGGCGGTTGACGACCTCTCTATTCAGCGACGAATCCACCACTCGCCGCACACGGTGACTCCCCGCAGGGGGGTGCTGGGCGATCAGTGACCAGTTAGCCGCGTCGGCGCAGAATCCCCACCCCATGGATCTCCGCTCCGCCAGCACGATGATCTGCCTCCCGTACGCCGGAGGCGGCGCCAGCGCCTACACCGGACTCGTGCGCGAGCTCGCCGGACTCGCCGATCTCACCGTCGTCCCCGTCCAGCTTCCCGGCCGGGAGAACCGCATCGTCGAACCGCCGGCCTTCACGATCGCCGAGATCGCCGACGAGGTGGCGCCCGCCACGGCCGGGCCGTACGCGCTGTACGGCCACAGCATGGGCGCCCGCCTGGCCTTCGAGGTGGTGCGCGAGCTGCGCAGGCGCGGCCTGCGCCGGCCGTCGCGGCTCTACGTCGGCGGCGCGCACCCACCGGACCGCCGGGTACCGCTGGCCGCCGCCGTGGACCTGCCCGACGACGCCTTCATCGACCAGCTCGTCCGCAGGGCGGGCGCGCTCCTGGAGCTCAAGCACCTGCCGGAGCTGCGCGAGCTGCTGATGCCGGTGCTGCGCTCCGACTTCACCTGGATCAAGAACTACTCCTACGCGCCCGAGCCGCCGATCGACTGCCCCATCGTGGCCTTCACCGGGCTGGACGACGGCGAGGTCGGGGCGGCGGAGATGCTCGGCTGGGCCCGGCACACCACCGCCGGGTTCCGCCTGCGCACGCTGCGCGGCGGCCACCTGTTCGTCCAGGACCGCCCCGCCGAGCTGGCCGCGCTCATCGCCGCCGACCTCACGGGCGAGCCCGCCCCGCCGGAGCCGGACGAGCTTCAGCTCTGGCTCGGCCGTCCCGCCGGCCACACCGCGCTGACGCGCGGGTACGCCGGCCGCGCCACGTTCGGCACGAGCCACACCGGCGAGCTGACCTTGGTGGCCGCGGTCGCCGCGCACCAGCCCGGGGTCGGGGTGGCCGTCCTGCGTGCGCCGGATCTCGGCGGCGACCTGTCCGAGCTGAGCGGGGACGAGCTCGAGCAGATCGAGGACGCCGCCGAGGAGGACCGGCGCTGGCTGGCGCTGCGTGCCGTCACCGCGAAACGGGCGCTGATGGCCGCCGACGGCCAGGGAGCCGACCCCGCGGCGGCCGGCTTCCCCGACCTCACCGATCCCGGTCCCTGGCAGGCCCAGTGCGATCCGGGACTGGAACGGCTGACCCGCTGGCAGGTCCTCCACCTGCCCCTGCACACCTCTCGGGGAGAAGCGCTGGGCGCGGTCGCCGTGCCGCACGACACGGTGCGGCTGAGCTTGGACATTACTGCTGAAAAGCCAAGGTAACGGGGGACAGAGTGACCGACAGGGCGCTTCTTCACGACCTCGTCCTGGCGCAGGCCGGGCGTACTCCCGACGCGACGGCCGTGCGGCAGGGTGACCGCGAGCTGACCTACCGCGAGCTGGTGTCCGCGGCGGCGGCGCTGGCGCACCGGCTGCGCGAGCTCGGGGCCGGGCCCGAGGTGCGGATCGGCATCTGCCATCGCCGTACTCCCGGCCTGCTGGTCTGCGTGCTCGGCGTCCTCATGTCCGGCGGCGCGTACGTACCTCTGGATCCTTCGCACCCGCGCCGGCGCCTGTCCGGGATCGTCGAGGACGCGGGGATCACCACGGTCGTCGCGGACGAGACGGGCGCCGAACTGCTGGCCGGGCTCCCCGTCCGGCTGGAGGCGGTGCCCCCGCCGGGCGACGGCGAGCCGCCCGCGCGGGTCACGCCGTCGGGCGCGGCGGCCTACGTGCTCTACACCTCGGGCTCCACCGGACGGCCCAAGGGCGTGGTGGTGAGCCATGACTCGGCGGTGACCTTCGTGCGGATGGCGGGCGAGGTGTTCGGGCTCGACGCCGGGTGCCGGTCGATCGGATTCGCCGCGCTCGGGTTCGACGTGTCGGTGCTCGACGTCTTCGCCCCGCTGGCGCGCGGCGGGTCGGTGATGTTCATCCCGGAGGAGGACCGGGTCGATCCGGTACGGCTCCAGCGCTTCCTCGAACGTCACCAGGTGACCTGGGGCACCATCCCGCCCGCCCTGCTCCCGCTGCTGGACCCGGACCGGCTGCCCTGGTTACGCGACCTGCTCACCGCGGGCGAACCGGCCGGCCCCGAGCAGGTGGCCCGCTGGTCGACGGGCGGGCGGCGCTTCTTCAACTGGTACGGCCCCACCGAGACCACGGTGTGCGTGGTCGGCACCGAACTGGGCGGCGTCTGGGACAGGCCCCTGCCGATCGGGTACGCGCTGCCCGGCTGCCGGGCGTACATCCTCGACGACCTGCTCCGGCCCTGCCCGCCCGGCACGCCGGGCGAGCTGTGCATCGGCGGCCCGCAACTGGCCCGCGGCTACCTGGACCGGCCGGGCTTGTCGGCCGAGCGGTTCGTGCCCGACCCGGAAGGTGAGCCGGGGGCACGCATGTACCGCACCGGCGACCAGGTCGTGCTGGAGGACGACGGCCGCATCGGCTTCATCGGCCGGCTGGACCGGCAGGTGAAGGTCCAGGGGCAGCGCGTCGAGATCGGCGAGATCGAGGCGGTGCTGCGCGCCCATCCCGGCGTACGGCAGGCGGTGGCGGACGTGGCGACCGGCCCGGCGGGGCTGAAGGAGCTGACCGCCTACCTGGCGCCGGAGGACGCGCCGGGCATCGAGGACGTCCGGGCCCACTGCCTGGAGAGCATGCCCGCGTACATGGCGCCCACCAGGGTGGTACGGCTGGCCGTACTGCCGCTGACGGTCGCCGGGAAGATCGACATGGCGACCCTGCGCGCGACGGCGACCGACGCCCCGCGCGCCACCGGGCAGGTGCGGACCGCGGCGAGCGTGACCGAGCGCGGTGTCGCGGCGGCCTGGGCCGAGGCGTTCGGGACCGGGGAGCCGGGGCCGGACGACGACTTCATCGCCTCCGGCGGGCACTCCCTGGTGGCGATGCGCCTGACCGCGCTGCTGCGTACCGGGCTCGGCAAGGAGATCGAGGTCAGCGACGTGCTCGCGGGCCGTACCGTGACCGGGATCGCCCGTCTGGCCGAGCTCGCCCCGCCGGTGCGCGACGAGCCGCTCGCCGCGGCGCCGGCCGCGCTGTCGGCGGTGCAGCGGCGGATGTGGTTCGTGGAACGGCTGGCGCCCGGCACGCCCGCGCACAACATCGCGATGGCGCAGCGCCTGTCCGGACCGCTGGACATCGACGCCCTGCGCGCCGCCCTGGCGGTGGTGGCCGAGCGGCACGAGGTGCTGAGATGGCGCGTGCCGCAGTCGGACGGTGTTCCCGCCGTCGCCGTGTCGCCGCCCGGCCCGGTGCCGCTGCCGGTGGAGGACGTCACGCAAGCGCGGGTGACCGAACGTCTTGAGGCCGAGGCCCGCCTCACCTTCGACATGGCGGCGGGGCCGCTGTGGCGGGCCCGGCTGCTGCGCCTGTCCGACCGGGAACACGTGCTGGCCGTGACGGCGCATCACCTGGTCTTCGACGGCTGGTCGCAGCAGGTGCTCTACGACGACCTCAGCCGCGCCTACCGCCGCGAGTCGCCGGCGCCGCTGCGCACGTCGTTCGGCGGGTACGTGGCCTACCTCGGCGGGCGCGACCAGGAGGCGGGCCTGGAGTGGTGGCGGGACCATCTGGAGGGCGCGCCCAGCGTGCTCGACCTGCCCCGCGACCATCCGCGCCCGGCGGTGCAGACGTTCGAGGGCGCGGGGGCCGGCGCCGAGGCCGACGCCGCCGTCAGCGCCGGGGTCCGCTCGCTGGCCGCCGGTCTGGGCAGCACGCCGTACGCGGTGATGCTGGCCGCGTTCGCGCAGGTCCTGCGGCGCCTCACCGGCCGGCACGACCTGATCGTCGGCGCGCCCGTCGCCGACCGGCGCGATCCGGCCTTCCACCCGCTGACCGGCTGCTTGGTCCAGGTTCTCCCGGTACGGCTGCGCGTCGCCGACGCCGACTCCTTCGAGACGCACGTGCGGCGCTGCCAGGAGACGCTGTCCGGCGCGCTCGCCCACCTTGACGTGCACCTGGAGCGGCTGGTCGACCGGCTCGGCCCCGGCCGCGACCTGTCCAGGAACCCGCTGGTCCAGGTGCTGTTCAACATGTACGACTTCACCGAGCCGCGGCTGGAGCTGCCCGACGTCACGGCCGTCCCGCTGCCGCCCGGTCTGCCGGGCGCGCTGTTCGACCTGACCCTGTACGTCGGGGAACGCGACGGACGGTACGTGCTGCAGGCCGTGTACAACCCCCGGCTGTTCCGGGCGGAGCGGATCGAGGAACTGCTCCGGGGCTACCTCCGCATCCTCGGCGACCTCGTCACCGCTCCCGGGCGGCCGGTCCGGCAGGCGTCGCTCCGCCCCGCGCACCCGCCCGTCGGCCACACGAGCCTGCCGGACGGCACCACCCCGCTCCCCGCCTGGGACGGACCCGGGGTGGTGGAACGCGTCCTCGCCTGGGCGGACGTCACGCACGTAAGGGACGCTCCCGCACAGGGGGACGAGGAGCACGTAGGGGACACTCCCGGACGGGCGGACGGCGAGCGGGTGGCGGTCGCCGGGGAGGACGGCGAGCTGACCTATGCCGCCCTGGCCCGCCTCGCGAGGTCGACCGGCGGGGCCGTGTCCGCGGCCGTTCGTCCGGGCGACACGGTGGCGATCCTGGCCGCCCGCGCGGGCGCGCTGCCCGCCCTGATGCTCGGCGTCCTGGGCGCCGGAGCCCGCTGGGCGGTGCTCGACTCCGCCCTGCCACCGGCCCGCCTCGCGGCCCAGGCCCGTGCGGCGGGAGCCCGCGCGCTGATCGCCTGCCCCGGCGTCCCCGTGCCTCCCGACCTGGCCTGGCTTCCCGACCTGACCGGCCCGACCGACCTGACCGGCCCGACCGACCTGACCGGCCCGACCGGCCCGACCGGCCCGACCGACGTGACCGGCCTGACCGAACGTGCCGGACCGGCCGAACGTGCGGGACCGGCCGGGCCCGTGCCGTCGTTCCCCGTGCCGTTCGAGCAGCGTGGCTACCTGTCGTTCACCTCCGGCACCACCGGCGAGCCCAAGCCGGTGCGGGCCACCGAACGCCCGCTGGCCCGCTTTCTGTCCTGGTACGCGGCCGAGTACGCGCTGACCTCGGCCGACCGGTTCGCGTTGCTGGCCGGGCTGGCGCACGACCCGCTGCTCCGGGACGCCTGGACGCCGCTCACCCTGGGGGCGACGCTGCACGTGCCCGCCCAGGACCGGGTGCGCGACCCGGCCCGGCTGGCGGCCTGGCTGCGTGAGCGGGCCGTCACAGTGGCGCACCTGACCCCGCAGCTCGCCACCCTGATCGCCGCGGCCGGGGTGGAGCTGCCCGACCTGCGGCTGGTGCTGTTCGGCGGAGACCGGCTGACCTACGCGGAGGTGGCCAGGTTCGCGGCGGTGGCGCCGAAGGCCCGCCTGGTCAACACCTACGGCACGACCGAGACGCCCCAGGCGCAGGCGGTCCACGAGATCACCGGCCACCTGGGCGGCACCGGCGATCAGGTACCGGTCGGCCGCGGCGTGGACGGGGCGGAGCTGATCGTGCTGGACGCCGGCGGGGCCCCGGCCGCCGTGGGGGAACTGGGCGAGGTGGTGGTCAGGAGCCGCCGGCTGGCGCAGGCGTACCTGGACGAGGAGCTCACGCGGCTGCGCTTCAGCCATGAGCCGGACGGCGAGACGGCCCGCTACCGGACCGGCGACCTGGGCCGCCATGACCCGGAAGGCCGGGTGGTGCTGGCCGGGCGGGCCGACGGGCAGGTGAAGATCCGCGGGTACCGGGTCGAGCTCGGCGAGATCGAGGCCGTGCTGGCCGCCCATCCCGGTGTCCGGGCGGCCGCCGCGAGGGTGGCCGAGCAGCCCGGGGGGCCGGTGCCGCACGCCTACGCGGTGCCGGCGAGCGCGGCCGTACAGGCCGGTGAGCTGCAGCGGCATCTCGCGGCGAGTCTGCCCGACTACGCGCTCCCGGCCGAGCTGGTGCTCCTGCCGGTGTTGCCGCTGACGCCGAACGGAAAGGTCGACCGGGCCGCCCTGCCCGCCCCTCCCCCGAGGGCCGCGGCCGGGCCCGGCCAGGAGCCCGCCTCCGCGACCGAGCGCCTGGTCGCCGGCATCTGGCGGGAGGTCCTCGGCCAGCCGCGGATCTCCGCCGACGCGAACTTCTTCGAGATCGGCGGGCACTCGCTCGCCACCGCTCAGGTTCAGGCCCGCCTCACCGCCTCACTCGGGCGCGAGGTGCCGATCGTGGACCTGTTCCGCTTCCCGACCGTACGGACGCTCGCGGCACACCTCGACGGCGAGCGCCGCGCCGCGGGAACGGAGCGCGCCGCCATGCGGGTCGCGGCGCGCCGGGCACGACCCTCAACTCGGCCTTACCGGGCCAGACGGGAGAGTAACGAATGACCGCTGCGCACAACCACGAGGAAGAGGGGCTCGGTGTCGAGCCGATCGCGGTCGTCGGCCTGGCCTGCCGTCTGCCCGGCGCCGAGGACGTGCCCGCCTACTGGCGCAACCTGGTCGGGGGCGTCGAGTCGGTGCGCTTCTACACGCGTGAGGAGCAGGAGGCGCTCGGCGTACCGGACTATCTGCTGGACGATCCGACGTTCGTGGCGGCGTCCTCGATCGCGGACGACTACCGGTCCCTGGACGCCGCCCTCTTCGGCATGTCCCCGCGCGAGGCGGAGCTGCGCGACCCGCAGCAGCGGATGTTCCTGGAGCTGGCCAGCACCGCGCTGGACGACGCCGGCTACGACCCCGCCCGCTATCACGGCGAGATCGGGGTCTACGGGGCGATCGGCTCGGACGAGTATCAATGGCTGTACATCCGGCCGAACAAGAAGGTGTTCGCCTCGGTCGGCAACCTCGCCGTCTACACCGGCAACCACCCCGACTACCTGGCCACGCTGGTGTCGTACAAGCTCGACCTGCGCGGCCCCAGCCTCACCCTGCACACCGCCTGCTCCTCCTCGCTCGTCGCCCTGCACGTGGCCTGCGAGGCGCTGCGTACCGGCGAGTGCGACATGGCGCTCACCGGCGGCGCCTCCCTGGAGATGCCCGCCGAGTGGGGGTACCAGTTCCACCAGGACGGCATCTACGCCCCCGACGGGCACTGCCGCGCCTTCGACGCCTCCGCGGCGGGCACGATCTGGGGCGGTGGCGGCGGCATGGCCGTGCTGAAGCGGCTGTCGGACGCCGTCGCCGACGGCGACCACATCCGCGCCGTGGTGATCGGCAACGCGATCAACAACGACGGCGCCACCAAGATGGGCTTCTCCGCGCCGAGCGCCGAGGGCCAGGCGGCCGCGGTCTCGCAGGCGCTGGGCGTCGCCCAGATCGACCCGCGCACCGTCACCTATGTCGAGGCGCATGGCACCGGCACCTCGCTGGGCGACCCGATCGAGGTGGGAGCGCTCTCCAGCGTGCTCGGCGCCGGCACCGACGAGGCCGGCTGGTGCGGCATCGGCTCGGTCAAGACCAACATCGGCCACCTCGGCCCCGCCGCCGGCATCGCGGGCTTCATCAAGACCGTGCTCGCGCTGGAGCACGGCATGATCCCGCCGAGCCTCAACTACGACCAGCCGAACCCGCGCATCGACTTCGGCACCAACCCCTTCCACGTCGTCTCGACGCTGACCAAGTGGGAGACGAACGGCTTCCCGCGCCGCGCGGGCGTCAGCTCGTTCGGCATCGGCGGCACCAACGCGCACGTGCTGGTCGAGCAGGCGCCGCCCGCGCCGCTGCCCACCGCCCAGCCGCGCCCCGCCCACCTGCTGCTGCTGTCGGCCCGGACCCCGGCCGCGCTGGACGCCGCCGTGACCAGGCTGGCCGGCCACCTCAAGGGCAGCGAGAGCGACCTGGCCGACGTGGCCCACACGCTGCGGACGGGCCGGCGGCGGTACGCGCACCGGGCCGCCGTGGTGGCCTCCGACACCGCCGACGCGATCACGGCGCTGACCACCCCGCGCCGCGTGGTCAAGGGCAAGGCGGGCACGCCCAAAGTGGCGTGGCTGTTCTCCGGCCAGGGCGCGCAGTACGCGGGCATGGGCGCCGGGCTGTACGCCACCCAGCCGGTCTTCGCCGCCGCGGTCGACGAGTGCGCCACGATCCTGCGCGACGAGCTGGGACTGGACCTGCGCACGCTGCTCTTCCCCGCCGAGGACGAGAAGGAGGCCGCCGACGAGCGGCTGCGGCAGACGGGCCTCACCCAGCCCGCGCTGTTCACGGTGGAGTGGGCGCTGGCCGCTCTGTGGCGCTCGTGGGGCGTGGAGCCGGCCGCGATGATCGGGCACAGCATCGGCGAGTACGTGGCCGCGACCGTCGCGGGCGTCTTCTCCCTGCCCGACGCGCTGCGCCTGGTGGCCGCGCGTGGCCGGCTCATGCAGAGCATGCCGCCGGGCGCGATGCTGGCCGTGCGCCGCGACCAGGAAGAGGTACGCGGGGACCTGCCCGACGGCCTGTCGATCGCCACCGTCAACGGCCCGGGAACGTGCGTCGTCGCCGGACCCGGCGAGCTGATCGCCGCCTACGCCGCCCGGCTGGAGGAGAGCGGCGTCCAGCACACCGCGCTGCGCACCTCGCACGCCTTCCACTCGGCGATGATGGACCCGATACTCGGCGACTTCCACGAGGCCGTCGCCGCCGCGGCCCGGCACGCGCCCGGCCTGCCGTTCCTGTCGAACGTCACCGGCACCTGGATCACCGCCGAGCAGGCCACGGACCCCGGCTACTGGACGCGCCACCTGCGCGAGGCGGTCCGGTTCGGCGACTGCGTGGCGACGCTCGTCGCCGAGGGCGAGTGGCGGCTGGTGGAGTGCGGTCCGGGACGCCAGCTCGCCGGCCTGGCCAGGACCCAGCTGCCCAAGTCCGCGCCGCAGCCGCTGGCCAGCCTCCCCGGCCCCGCCGACGCCCGGCCCGACCTGGAGATCGTCTACGCCGCGGCCGGGGCCCTCTGGACCGCGGGCGTCCCGCTGGACACCGACGCCCTGGCCGAGCCCGCCCGCCGCGTCCCGCTTCCCGCCTACCCGTACGAGCGCGCCGAGCACTGGGTACGCACCGCGTTCGACCCGGAGCTCGTCTTCACCCGGCCGCCGCGGGCGGGCGCGCTGCCGCTGGAGGAGTGGTTCTCGGCGCCGGCCTGGCGCCAGGCGCCGCTCGCCCCCGCCGGGACCGCCGCACTGACCGGCCTGCGCTGCCTGGTCTTCGCCGGCCCTGCCGCCGAGCCGTTGCTGGAGGGGCTGCGCGCGGCCGGGGTCAAGGCCGTCCGGGTGGTTCCCGGCAGCGCGTACGGCGCCGCCCCCGACGGCACCATCACCATCCGCCCCGCCGAACGCGACGACTACGAGGCGTTGCTCACCGAGACCGGAGTCCCGGCCCGCGTCATCCACGCCTGGGCGCTGGACGGCGACCCCGCGACCACGGCGGCGCGGGCCACCGCCGCGCAGGACCTCGGCTTCCACAGCCTGCTCGCCCTCGTGCAGGCGCTGGCCGGCGCCGAGCGCGAGGCGGGGGTGCGGCTCGACATCCTGACCGCCGCCACGCAGGGCGTCACCGGCCAGGACGTCCACCGGCCCGAGCACGCCACCGTCGCCGGCCTCACCGGCGTCGTCCCGCTGGAGGCCCGCTGGCTGACGGCTCGTCATCTCGACCTGGAGGCGGGGCCGTACGACGTGGGGAAGGTGCTGGCGGAGCTGGCCGCCGAACCCGCGGAGCCGGAGGAGGGCGTGCCGCCGTCCCCCGTCGCGCTGCGGGCCGGCCGCCGCTGGGTGCGCGGTTTCGAGCCGGTGCCGCTACCCCCGCAGGACGACCCGCTGCGCTCGCGCGGCGTGTACGTCATCACCGGCGGGCTCGGCGGCATCGGCCTCACGCTGGCCGAGGACCTGGCCCGGCGCGTCCAGGCCAAGCTGGTCCTGCTCGGCCGTTCCGGGCTGCCGCCCCGTGCGGAGTGGGACACGCTCGACGGCGCCCCCGAGCGCGTACGGCGGGCCGTCGCCGCGGTGCGGCGCATGGAGCGGGCGGGCGCCGAGGTGATCGTGACGGCCGCCGACGTGACCGACCCCGAGGCGCTGCGCCGGGTCAAGGACGAGGCGCTCGCCAGGTTCGGCCGCGTCGACGGCATCGTGCACGCGGCCGGCCTCCCCGGCGGCGGCATGGCCGAGGTCAAGGAGCGCAAGGCCGCCGACGACGTCATGGCGCCCAAGATCGCCGGGACGCTGGCGCTGCGCGAGGTGTTCGGCGACCTGCCGCTCGACTTCGTGCTGCTCTGCTCGTCGGTGACCGCGGTCGCGGGCGGGTTCGGCCAGGTCGACTACTGCGCGGCCAACAACTTCATGGACGCCTACGCGCACGTCTGGCCCGGCCGGGTCCTGTCGGTGAACTGGGGGGCCTGGCTGGAGGTCGGCATGGCCGCCGAGGTCGCCGCCCCGGTGGCCTTCCGCGCCCTGCAGCGCGGCGACCGGGTGACCCGGCTGGAGCACCCCGTGCTCAGCCACCGGCACGAGAGCGCCGGCCGCCAGCCCTGGTACGCCGCGACCCTGTCGCCCGAGACCCACTGGCTCCTGGACGAGCACCGGGTGGCGGGCGTGCCGGTGATGCCCGGCACCGGCTACCTGGAGAGCGCCCGCGCCGCGTTCGAGGCGGCCGTCCCGCCCCCTGGCCCCGGGCACGCGATCGAGCTGCGCGACGTCGCCTTCATCGCGCCGCTGCCGGTCGCCGAGGGGTCCAGCGCCGAGCTGCGGGTGCTGCTCACCCCCACCGGCGACGGCATGGACTTCGAGGTGGTGAGCATCGCCGGCGGCGAGCCGGTCCCGCACGCCCGAGGCTCGGCGGCCTGGGTGGCGGCCGGGGAGTCCGCCGGGGACCTGGCCGAGGTACGGTCCCGCTGCACCCACGGCTCCGACGAGGCCAACCCGTTCGCCTCGGCCTCCGGGCTGGTCACGTTCGGCTCGCGATGGACCAGCCTGCGCACCGTACGGCTGGGCCGGAACGAGCAGCTCGCCCACCTGGTGGCCGGTCCCGATGTCACCGCCGAGCTGGCCGCCCTGCCGCTGCACCCGGCGCTGCTGGACGAGGCGACCGCGTTCATCTCCGTCTCCGGCGAGCACAGCTACCTGCCGCTCGGCTACGGCCGCATCACCGTGCACGCCCCGCTGCCCGCCACGCTGTGGAGCCACGCCCGGCTGCGTGACACCGGCGGCGGCGAGGTGCTCGCCGCCGATCTCACCCTGTACGGCGAGGCCGGCGAGCCGGTGGTGAGCATCTCCGACTTCGTGCTCAGGCGCGTCGACCCGCAGGCGGTCTCCCGCTCCATCGGCGAGGACGCGCGGCAGGCGGCCGGGGACGTCACGGTGAAGGAGGAGTCCGCGACCGCGGGCGTCGCCCTGGACCTCGACGGCGCCAAGCGCGGCATCCCGCCGGCGGACGGCGCCGAGGCCTTCCGCCGCCTGCTCGCCACCGACCTGGGCGTCCAGGTCGTGGTCAACGCCACCGCGCTGCCCGAGTTCGTGGCCGGGGTACGCGAGCTGACCCAGGACACCGTGGCCGACGAGCTGGCCGCGGCCTCCGCCGCCGGCGAGGCCGGCCTGGACGCCGACGATCACGTCGCCCCGCGCAACGAGCTGGAGAGCGTGCTCGCCGGGCTGTGGGGCGAGGTGCTCGGCGCCCGCCGCGTCAGCGTCGAGCAGGACTTCTTCGAGCTGGGCGGCAACTCGCTGGTGGCGGTCCAGCTCATCGCCCTCATCAGGAAGAAGATCGGCGTCCGGCTGCCCATGCGCAGCCTCTTCCAGGTGCCCACCGTGGCCGGCATGGCCGGGCTCGTGGAGGAACTGCGCGGCCAGGGCGAGGAGAAGAAGACACCGGCGATCACCCGGCTCCCCCGAGTGGAAAGGCACTGACATGCGCGACGGCCAGTACAAGGTCGTGGTCAACGACGAGGAGCAGTACTCCATCTGGTTCGCCGAGCGGCCCCTGCCGGGCGGCTGGCGGGAGGCCGGTTTCGAAGGGGAGAAGCAGAGCTGCCTCGACCACATCGAGCAGGTCTGGACGGACATGCGCCCGCGCAGCCTGCGCGAGGCCATGGGGCAGTAGAGGAGCGGCCCAGGTGACCGGCACGTACGTTTTCCCCGCCTCGTTCGCCCAGGAACGGTTGTGGTTCCTGGCCCAGCTCGATCCCGGCGCGCCCACGTACCACATCAACGCCATGATGAAGCTGCCCGAGCGGACCGACCCGGACCGCTGCGAGCGGATCCTGGGCGAGCTGGTCCAGCGGCACGAGGCGCTGCGCACCGCCCTGGCGATCGAGGACGGGAGCCTCGTCCAGATCGTCCAGGTCGACATGCCGGTCACTCTGCCCCGTACCGATCTGCGCGAGCTGCCGCCGGAGGAGGCCGAGCGGGAGTTCGGGGCGCTGGCGGTGGCGACGGCGCGGCAGCCGTTCGCGCTGGATCGGGCGCCGTTGTGGCGCTCGCACCTGGTGCTGATGCCGGGCGGGGAGCAACGGCTGATCTCCGTGTTCCACCACGCCGTGTTCGACGCCCGCTCGGGAACCATCCTCGGCGAGGAGATCCGGGAGCTGTACGCGGCCCTCGACGAGGGCCGCCCGGCGCGGCTGCGTGACCTGCCCATCCAGTACGCCGACTACGCCGCCTGGCAGCGTGAGCACCTCGGCCAGGGGGTGCTCGCCGCCCAGCTCGGTCACTGGCGGGACCGGCTGGCCGGGCTGCCCGCCGATCTCGGGCTGCCGGCCGACCGGCCCAGGCCGCCCGTGCGCGGGCACGCCGGGGCAGAGCACCACCTGGTGCTGCCCGCCGCCCTGGTGGACGAGCTCGAAGCGCTGGCCATGCGGCGCGGCGCGACCCTGTTCATGGTGCTGCTGGCCGCGCTGAAGGCCCTGCTCTCCCGGTACGCCGGCCAGGAGGACGTGGCGGTGGGCACGCCGGTGGTCGGGCGCGACCTGCCGGAGTTCGAGCCGGTGCTCGGCGTGTTCATCAACACCCTGGTGCTGCGCAGCGACCTGAGCGGGGACCCGTCGTTCGGCGCGCTGCTGGACCGGGTGCGCGAGACCGTCCTGGACGCGCTGGACCACGCCGAGGTGCCGTTCGACCGGCTGGTCGAGGCGCTCCAGCCGGTCCGCGACACCAGCCGCACACCGCTCTACCAGGTGGGCTTCAACCTGCTGCCGATGAGCGCGCGCGGGCAGTTCCCCAACGGCACCGCCCAGCTGGACCTGAACCTGGACATCGTCAGGACGGCCGGCGGCGCCGGCGTCTACTTCGAGTACAGCACCGACCTGTTCGACGCCGGCACGATCGAGCGCCTGGCCGGCGCCTACCGGCTGATCCTCGAGGCGGCCGCCGCCGACCCCGGTACGCGGCTGTCGGAGCTGCCGCTGATGACGCCGGCCCAGCGGACGGAGCTGCTGACCGGGTGGAACGACACCGCCGCGCCGTACCCGGACAAGACCCTGCACGAGCTCGTCGGCGAGCAGGCGGCACGTACGCCCGGCGCGGTGGCGGTGCGCGCGCCGGACGGCGAGGAGCTCACCTACGCCGAGCTCGCCGCCCGCACGGAGGCACTGGCCGGGCGGCTGGTCGCCGAAGGTGTGCGGGCCGAGTCGCGGGTGGCGCTGTGCCTGCCGCGTGGCGTGCCGCAGATCGTCGCGCTGCTGGCAGTGCTGCGGGCGGGCGCGTGTTACGTGCCGCTGGACGCGGCCTACCCGGCGGAGCGGCTGGCGTACCTGCTGGCCGACTCCGGCGCCGCCCTGCTGCTCACGGACTCCGCCCACCTCGACCGGCTGCCGGCGGAGCGTCCCCCGGAGCTGCTGCTCGACCAGGTCTCAGGGAGCGCCGGGCCGCTGCCGGCGGTGCGGCCGGACTCTCTGGCGTACACCATCTACACCTCCGGCTCCACCGGCCGCCCCAAAGGCGTGCAGGTGCCGCATCGCGGCGTGGTCAACCTGGTCACCGACGTGATCCGGCGGCTGGGCGGGGGCAGCGCGCTGTACATGACCTCGCTCTCGTTCGACATCGCGGCGCTGGAGATCTTCACGCCGCTGCTGTCCGGCGGGACGCTCGTGATCGCTCCCGAGGACGCCGCCCGCACGCCCAAGGAACTGCGCCGGGCCGCCGAGGACGCGGACCTGGTCCAGCTCACGCCGTCGGTGGCGAGCGTGGCGGTGGAGCAGCTGCCGTCCGGGCTGCCCCGCGTGATCCTCGGCGGCGAGCCGCTGCCCCTCGACCTGGCGGCCCGCCTGCTCACGGTCACCGACGAGCTGTGGAACTTCTACGGGCCCACGGAGACGACGATCTGGTCGACGGCGTACCGGGTGCCGCACTCCCCCGCCACGATGCTCATCGGCGCCCCGGTGGCGAACACGACCGCGTACGTGGTCGACCGCGACCTGCGTCCGGTCCCGGTGGGCGTGCCGGGCGAGCTGCTGCTGGGCGGCGCCGGGGTGACCCGGGGCTATCACGGCCGGGCCGCGCTGACCGCAGAGCGCTTCGTCCCGGACCCCTTCGGGGCGCCGGGCGGCCGTCTCTACCGCACGGGCGACCTGGCCCGCTGGTGCCCCGACGGCACCCTCGAATGCCTCGGCCGTCTCGACGATCAGGTCAAGGTCCGCGGTGTGCGGATCGAGCTCGA
>NZ_JBHYIO010000067.1:17361-38193 GCF_042740095.1 Nonomuraea sp. NPDC059023
CACCGCCTTCGTCACCGTCACCGACCTCCCCGTCCTGCCCAGCGGCAAACTCAACCGCGCCGCCCTCCCCCCACCCCAGACCAGCACCACCACCACAGCGTTCGTCCCGCCACGCACCCCGATGGAGGAGAGCATCGCCAAGATCTGGGCCGAACTGCTCGGCCGGGAGCGCGTCGGGATGACCGACGACTTCTTCACCCTGGGCGGCCACTCGTTGCTGGTGGTCCGCCTCATCGGCCGCATCGACGAGGAGTTCGGCGTGGAGCTGCCGCTGCGGCGCTGCTTCGACGCCACGACCGTCGAGGAGCAGGCGCTCGCGGTGCTCGAAGAGGGACTCACGGATGCCGACCTGCTGGAACTCCTGGAGGAGGAGCAGTGAGCGACGGGAACGGGGTACGCGCGCGGCTGGCCAGGCTCAGCCCGGAACAACGCGCCGCGCTGGAGGCCCGCCTCGCCCGCACCCGGGCCGCGGACAAGGGGACGGCGTCCATCCCGCCCATCCCGGCCTCGGACACCGGGGCCCTGTCGGCCGCCCAGCGCCGCCTCTGGGTCGTCGACCAGCTCGACCCGGGCAACCCCGCCTACACCTTGTCGTGGGCGTACCGGATCGAGGGCGACCTGGACGCCGCCGCGCTGGCCAAGGCGTTCGACGCGCTCGTGGACCGGCACCCGATCCTCGGCCACGTGATCGAGACCCGCGACGGCGAGCCCCGCCAGGCCCCCGGCCACCTCCGCCCCGCGTTGAGCATCGAGACGATGCCGGCCGAGGAGGCCGACGCCGTCGCCCGCGAGGAGGCCCGTTTCGCCTTCGACCTGAGCACCGGGCCGCTGACCAGGGCCCGCCTGGTGCGCGTGGCGCCCGGGGAGCACCGTCTGTACCTGACCCTGCATCACATCCTGGCCGACCGCTGGTCGGTGGAGATCCTGTTCGGCGACCTCTTCCGGCTCTACTCCGGCGAACCGATGCCCGAGCGGCCGGTGGAGTACGCCGGCTACGTGGCCTGGCAGCAGGGCCGGCCGTCCGGGGAAGGCGACCTGGACTACTGGCGCAAGGCCCTCGACGACCTGCCCGACGTGCTCGACCTGCCGGCCGACCGGCCGCGCCCGCCCATGCAGTCGAACCGGGGCCGCCGCCTGGTGTTCGAGCTGGACGACACCCTGGTCACCGGGTTGCGCGAGCTGGCCGCCGGGCAGCGTGCCACCCCGTTCATGGTCCTCGTCGCCGCGCTGCAGGCGCTGCTCGCCCGCTACACCGGCCGGGCCGACATCCCGATCGGCACGCCGATGTCGGCCCGGCCGCATCCCTCCCTGGACCAGACCGTCGGGCTGTTCCTGAACACGGTGGTGCTGCGCGGCGACCTGTCCGGCGACCCGGACTTCGCCGAGCTGGTGCGGCGGACCAAGGAGCGGACGCTGGCCGCGTTCGAGCATGCGGGGGTGCCGTTCGAGACGCTGGTGGAGGAGCTTTCCAGCGGCCGGGACCTGTCCCGCAACCCGTTCTTCCAGGTGATGCTCGCCTACCAGAACGTGCCGCAGGCGCCGCCCGGCGGTCCGCGCGGGCTGCGCCTGGAACGGCTGGGCGTGCGCTCCGGCACCGCCATGTTCGATCTGGACTTCATCGTGGAGGAGCGCGCGGACGGGTCACTGGTGTGCGTGCTCGACTACGCCACCGACCTGTTCGACGAGGACCGGGCGCTGCGCCTGACCTCGCATCTGCGCACGCTGCTGGGCGCGGCGGTCGCCGATCCCGGTCTGCGGCTGTCGGAGCTGCCGCTCATGGACGCGACCGAGCTCGGGAACACCCTGCGGGCCTGGAACGAGACCGCGCGGCCGTACCCGGAAGGCGGCATCCACCACCTGGTCGCCGAGCAGGCCGCCCGCACCCCCGAGGCCACCGCGGTCGAGGGCCCGGACGGCACGTCGCTGACCTACGCCGAGCTGGAGTCACGCGCGGACGACCTGGCCGCGGAACTGCGCGCGCTCGGCGTCGGCCGCGAGGACAGGGTCGCCGTCTTCCTGCCCCGGCATCCGGACGTGGTGGTGGCGCTGCTGGGCGTGCTCAAGTCCGGCGGCAGCTTCGTCCCCATGGATCCCGGCTACCCGCCCGGACGGCTGAGGCAGATCATCGACGACTCCGGCGCCGCCCTGACGGTCACCGTCACCTCGCTCAGGGACAACCTGCCGGCTGACGCACGCGTGCTCCTGCTCGACGAGGGTGTCGGGAAGGCCGCCGCCGTGGCGGAGCCCGCGTTCCATCCGGACCAGTGCGCGTACCTGATCTACACCTCCGGCTCCACCGGCCGGCCCAAGGGCGTGGTGGTGCCGCACAGGGGTCTGCTCAGCCTGCTCTGCGACCTGCGCGAACGCCCCGGCCTGGCGCCCGGCGCGCGTTATCTGTTCCTGACGTCGGTGTCGTTCGACATCTCGATGGCCGAGATCTTCGGCCCGCTGGTCAGCGGCGGCACGGTCGTCGTCGGCTCGGTCACCGCGATCGAGGACGTCCACGAACTCCTCCGCAGCGGCGACCTGCACACCGTGCAGGCCACTCCGTCCGTGCTGGAGGGGTTGCTGCCCGCGCTGGGCCACCGGGTCCCGCGGGTGGTCAGCTCGGGCGAGGCGCTTCCCGGCCCGCTGGCCGTACGCCTGCTCACCGTCACAGACGAGCTGTGGGACCTGTACGGCCCGACCGAGACCACCGTGTGGTCCACCAGGCTCCACGTCACCGACGGCAGGGGCGGCTCGATCGGCCGCCCGGTCGCCAACACCACGACCTACGTGGTGGACGAGTACCTGCGTCCGGTCCCGGTGGGCGTGCCGGGCGAACTCCTGCTCGGCGGAGCAGGGGTGACCCGCGGCTACCACGGCCTGGCGGCCCGCACCGCGGAACGCTTCGTCCCCGACCCCTTCGGCCCGCCGGGCGGCCGCCTCTACCGCACCGGCGACCTGGCCCGCTGGTGCCCCGACGGCACCCTCGAATGCCTCGGCCGTCTCGACGATCAGGTCAAGGTCCGCGGTGTGCGGATCGAGCTCGACGAGGTCGCCGCCGTCCTCGGCGAACATCCCACCGTACGGCGAGCCGTCGTAGCCGTCCGCGACGACGCCCCCGGCGGACGCGGCCTCGTCGCCTACACCATCGGCACCACCGACGAAACCGAACTCCGCGCACACCTGCGCACCCGCCTCCCAGACGCCATGATCCCCACCGCCTTCGTCACCGTCACCGACCTCCCCGTCCTGCCCAGCGGCAAACTCAACCGCGCCGCCCTCCCCCCACCCCAGACCAGCACCACCACCACCGCGTTCGTCCCGCCACGCACCCCCGCGGAACACGTCCTGCACGCCCTCTGGAGCGAGCTGCTCGAACGCGACGACTTCGGCGTGGAGGACGACTTCTTCACCCTGGGCGGCCACTCCCTGCTGGCCATGCGCCTGGTGGTCAGGCTCAGGGAGGCCCACGGCGCCGACGTGACGTTGCGCCGCTGCTTCGCGACCCCGACCATCGCGGGCCTGGCCCCGCTCATCCCCGGCGGCGGCGCCACCACCGGGGGCCTCCCCCTCGCCGGGCAGGCCGTCGTGCGGCCCTCCCACGCGCAGGCCCGCCTGTGGTTCCTCGACCAGCTCGACCCGGGCAACCCCGCCTACAACGTCGCCTGGGCCGAACGCCTGACCGGCCCGCTGGACGTGGCCGCGCTGAGCGCCGCCTTCGACGACCTGGTGGCCAGGCACGAGGCCCTGCGCCTGGTCATCGTGGCCGACGACGGCGAACCCTGCCTGCGCGAGGGCGCCCACCGGCCGCGGCTGACCGTGCGGGAGGGTCCCGGCGTGGGGCTGGAGGAGGCGCGTCACCGCTTCGACCTGGCCGAAGGTCCGCTGGCGCGGGCCGCATTGGTACGGCGCGGCCCGGCCGAGCACGAGCTGTACCTCACCCTGCACCACGTCGTCACCGACCGGTGGAGCCTGTCGATCCTGCTGCGCGACCTGATGGAGCTTTACCGGGCACGCGTCACCGGCGCCCCGGCCGAGCTGCCCGCGCTCCGGGCCGGCTACCGGGACTTCGCCGCCTGGCATCGGGCGCGGGTCTCCGGGCGGGCCGGCGACCTGGCGTACTGGAAGGACACGCTCGCCGATCTGCCCGCCACCCTGGACCTGCCCGCCGACCGGCACCGTCAGGGGCCGGCGAGCATGGCCGGGCGGCGGCTGACGTTCCCGATCGACGCCGCGACGACGGCGGCGGTGCACGCGCTCGCGCTGGAACGGCAGGCGACGCCGTTCATGGTGCTGCTGGCCGCGCTGCAGGCGGTGCTGGCCCGCTACACCGGACGAGCCGACATCCCGGTCGGCACCCCGGTCTCCGGCCGCGCGCACCCGGATGTGGAGGAGATGGCCGGGCTGTTCCTGAACACGCTCGTGCTGCGCGGCGACCTGTCCGGCGAGCCGAGCTTCGCCGAACTGCTCGCGCGCACCCGCGAACGTGTCCTGGACGGGCACGAGCACGCCGAGCTGCCGTTCGAGGTGCTGGTGCAGGAATTGGCCCAGGACCGTGACCTGGCCCGCAACCCGCTGTTCCAGGTGATGCTGGCCTACCAGAACGTGCCTCCGGCGCCGCCGGACGTGGCGGGCCTGGCCCTGAGCACCCTGAACGTCGATCCGGGGGTGACGCAGGCGGACCTGCACCTGGTGATCGAGGAGGGCGGCGACCGGCTCACCGGGGTGCTGCACTACGCGACGGACCTGTTCGAGCACGACCGGATGGAGCGCTTCGCCGACCACTTCCGCGCGCTCCTGGCGGCCGCGGTGGCCGAGCCGGAGCGGCCGGTCGCCGATCTGCCCGTGCTCACCCCGGCCGAGCTGGACACCATCCACCGGGCCAACGACACGGTCACGCCCGTCGCGGACGGCACGCTGCCGGAGCTGGTGGCCGCGCAGGCGGCCCGTACGCCGCACGCGCCCGCGCTGGGTTACGAGGCCCCGGACGGGACCCGGGCCTGGCTCACCTACGCCGAGTTCACCGGCCGGGTGAACCGCCTGGCCAGGCGGCTGCTCGCGCTCGGGGCCGGGCCGGGCCAGGTCGTCGGGGTGTGCCTGGAGCGGGGGGCGGACCTGGTCGTCGCCGTGCACGCGGTCGTCGCGACCGGGGCGGCGTACCTGCCGCTGGAGCCCGACCATCCGGCCGAGCGCCTGGCGGGCATGATGGCCGACGCCGGCGCCCGGCTGGCCGTCTCCGTCGAAGGTTTCACCGGCCCCGGCGGCGTCGCGACGGTGCTGCTCGACCGCGACGCCGGGGCCGTCGCCGCCGAGGACGGCGGGCCGCTCGGGATCCGGCCGCACCCGGACTCGCTCGCGTACGTGCTCTTCACCTCCGGTTCCACCGGCCGGCCCAAGGGCGTCGGGATCTCGCACCGGGCGATCGTGAACCGGCTGGACTGGATGCAGGACGCCTTCCGGCTGACCGGAGACGACCGGGTGCTGCACAAGACGCCCTTCTCGTTCGACGTGTCGGTGTGGGAACTGTTCTGGCCGTTGCTGACCGGGGCGGGACTGGTCGTCGCGCGGCCCGGCGGGCAGGCCGACCCCGCCCACCTGGCCGCGCTGATGGCGGGCGAGTCGGTCACGACCGTGCATTTCGTACCGTCGATGCTTGATTTCTTCCTGGCCGAGCCCGAGCTGGGGGCGCGGCTGGGCGCGCTGCGTACCGTGGTGTGCTCGGGGGAGGCGCTCGGCGCCGACCTGGCCGCCCGCTTCGCCGCCGCGCTGCCCGCGGCGGGCCTGCACAACCTGTACGGGCCGACCGAGGCGGCGGTGGACGTGTCGTGGCACGTGTGCGCCGCGGGCGAGGGCACGATCCCGATCGGGCGGCCGGTGGCCAACACCCGGCTGGAGATCCTCGACGCCCGCATGAACCGCGTGCCCGTCGGCGTCCCGGGCGCGCTGTGGATCGGCGGCGTGCAACTCGCCCGGGGGTACGCGGCCCGTCCCGCGCTGACCGCCGAGCGCTTCGTCCCCGACCCGTACGGTCCCCCGGGCGGCCGCCTCTACGACACCGGCGACCTGGCCCGCTGGCGCCCCGACGGCGAGATCGAGTACCTGGGCAGGTCCGACCACCAGGTCAAGATCCGCGGCATGCGGGTCGAACCGGGCGAGATCGAGGCGGCCCTGGCGGCCCTGCCCGGCGTGCGCGCCGCGGCCGTGCGCGCCATCGAGGACGGCGCCGGGCTGCGCCTGGCCGGATACGTGGTCCCCGCCGCGGAAGGGGCGACGGGCGGCTGGGAGCGCATGCTGCGCGACACCCTGCCCGATCACATGATCCCCAGGACCTGGACCGTGCTCGGCGAGCTGCCGCTCAACCGCAGCGGCAAGCTCGACAGGAACGCCCTGCCCGACCCTCGGGCACCCGAGACCGCCGCGCACGCCGAGCCGGAGGGGCCGGCCGAGCTGGCCGTCGCCGCCGCCTGGCAGGGAGTGCTCGGGCTGGAGCGGGTCTCGGCCCACGACAACTTCTTCGCCGTCGGCGGAGACTCCATCCGCAGCCTCAAGGTGGTATCCCGCCTGCGCGAGGCCGGTTACGCGATCCGGCTGGAGCAGCTCTTCCTCCACCAGACCGTCAGAGATCTGGCCGGACGGCTCCCAACCGCACCGGCGGCCGAACCACCCGAGGCGCCCGAGACGCCGTTCGGCCTGCTCAATCCCGAGGACCTGGCACGACTGCTGGAAGGCGAGGCGCGATGACCGTGACGACGGGAGCCGCACGCGGCCTGGAGGACGCCTATCCTCTGGCCGCGCTGCAGGCGGGCATGCTCTACCACAGCGCGTACGAGCCGGATGCGGCCACCTACCACGACCTGACCACGATCACCTTGCGCGGCCGGTTCGACGCCGGGGCGTTCGAGGGGGCGCTGGCCGAGGTGACCGCCCGGCATCCCGTCCTGCGCACCTCGATCGACGTGAGCGGGTTCAGCGAGCCGTTGCAGCTCGTGCACCGTACGGCCACGCTGCCGCTGGAGGTGACGGACCTGTCCGGCGATCCGGGGGCCGCCGAGCGGCTGGCCGCGTGGTCGGAGGCGGAGAAGCGGCGGCCGTTCGACTGGGCCGCGCCGCCGCTGGCCCGCGCGCACGTGCACGTGCTGCCCGGTGAGCTGTTCGCGTTCAGCCTGAGCTTCCACCACGCCATCCTCGACGGGTGGAGCGTGGCGTCCCTGGTCACCGAGCTGCTCCAGCGCTACCACGGACAGCTGAGCGGTGAACGGCTGCCGCTCACCCCGCCCGCCGCGGCCTTCCGTGAGCTGGTGGCCGCCGAGCGCGCCGCGGTGGCCGCGCCCGGGACGCGCGACTTCTGGCACGCCCAGGTGGCCGACGCCCCCGACACCCGGCTGCCCCGCCTGCCCGGCGAGCACGGCGAGCCCGGCGCGGAGGAACTGCGGCTGCCGCTGGCGGCGGAGTTGCTGGAACGGCTCGGCGCGGCGGCCAGGGAGCTGGCGGTGCCGTTGCGCACCCTGCTGCTCGCCGCCCACCTGCGCGTGCTCGCCCTGCTCACCGGCGAGAACGAGGTGATGACCGGCCTGGTCACCCACAGCCGCCCGGAGAGCGAGGCCGGCGAGGAGGTCCTCGGCCTGTTCCTCAACACCGTGCCGCTGCGCCTGGACGTGAACGCCCCGACCTGGGCGGCGCTGGCGCGCGGGGTGTTCGACGCGGAGGTGGCGCTGCTACCGCACCGGCGGTACCCGCTGTTCGAGATCCAGCGGGCGGCGGGCCGTTCGCCGCTGCTGGACGTGCTGTTCGACTTCCGCGACTTCCACGTCTACCGCGAGCTGCCCGGGATCGAGATCGTCGGCCAGGAGTTCTTCGAGCAGACCGACGTGCCGTTCGCCGCCGCGTTCAGCCGCTCGCGTGAGCACGGCGGGTTCGACCTGACCCTCACCTATGACCGGGCCCAGTTCGGCGCCGAGCAGGTCGGGCGGATCGGTGAGTTCTACCTCATCGCGCTGGGTCAGGCCGCCGACCCCGCCGCCGATCCGCGGGCCGCCGATCCCTACCTCTCCCTCGACGCCGCCGCGATCGGCGGGTGGAACGGCACGGCGCGGCCGTACCCGGGCGGGGTGCTGCACGAGCTGATCGGAGAGCAGGCAGCGCGCACGCCCGGCGCGCCCGCCGTCTGCTACGACGGAACGTGGATCACCTACGGTGAGCTGGCCGGGCGGGCGGGCGCGGTGACGGCCCGGCTGCTGGCCGCCGGTACGCGGCCGGGCGACGTCGTCGGGGTCTGTCTCGAACGCGGGCCCGACCTGCTGCCCGCGCTGCTCGGTGTGCTCGGCGCCGGGGCCGCCTATCTGCCGCTGGAGCCCGATCTGCCGCCGGAGCGGCTGGCGTACATGATCGAGGACGCGCGGGCGCGCACGGTGCTGACCGGTCCGGCGGGAGCGTCGTCGCTGCCGGACGGCGTCGCCCTCCCGCTCGGCGGGCCCGCCCCCGCCCTCACCTGCGCGCCGCCGCGCGTACATCCCGACGCGCTGGCGTACGTGATCTTCACCTCCGGCTCCACGGGCCGGCCCAAGGGGGTCGGCGTCTCCCACCGGGCGATCGTCAACCGGCTGCGGTGGATGCAGGAGGCGTTCGGGCTGGGGGCGGACGAGCGGGTGCTGCACAAGACGCCGCTGTCGTTCGACGTGTCGGTGTGGGAACTGTTCTGGCCGCTCATGGCCGGCGCCGGACTGGTGGTCGCCGAGCCCGGCGCGCAGCGCGACAGCGCCCGCCTGGCCGCCTTCGACGTCACCACCATGCATTTCGTGCCGTCCATGCTGGAGCTGTTCCTCGACGAGCCCCGCCTGCCCGCGCTGCGCCGTCTCATCTGCTCCGGCGAGGCGCTCGGCGCCGAACTCGCCGCCCGCTGCCACGAGCGCCTGCCCCGGACCGAGCTGCACAACCTGTACGGCCCCACAGAAGCGGCCGTCGACGTCACCTGGCATCCCTGCGAGCCGGGCGAACGGCTGGTGCCCATCGGCCGTCCCGTCGCCAACACCCGCCTGGAGGTCCTCGGCGCCGACGGCCACCGGGTCCCCGTCGGCACCCCGGGCGAGCTGTGCCTGGGCGGCGTCCAGCTCGCCCGCGGGTACGTCGGCCGGCCGGAGCTCACCGCCGAACGGTTCGTCCCCGACCCGTACGGCCCGCCCGGCGCCCGCCTCTACCGCACCGGCGACGTGGCCCGCTGGCTGCCCACCGGCGAGGTCCAGTACCTCGGCAGGACCGACTTCCAGGTCAAGATCCGCGGCCAGCGGGTGGAGCTCGGCGAGATCGAGGCGCTGCTGGCCGCCGATCCCGCGGTACGCGCCGCCGTCGTCGTGCTGCGCGGCGAACGGCTGGTCAGCTACGTCGTCCCCGAGGGCGACGACCTGCCTGATCTCAGCCCGGCACTGCGCGAGAAGCTGCCCGAGCACATGGTCCCGGCCACCTGGGTACGCCTGGACGCGCTGCCCGTCACCGCCAACGGCAAGCTCGACCGCGCCGCCCTGCCCGAGCCCGGTGAGGCCGGGCGCGCGCCGTACATGCCGCCGCGCGACCCGTTCGAGGCCAAGCTGGGCACGCTGTGGGAGGAGACGCTCGGCGTCGACGATGTCGGCGTGCACGACGACTTCTTCGCCCTCGGCGGCCACTCGCTGCTGGCACTGCGCCTGACCATGCGGCTGCGCAAGGAACTGGGCCGCGACGTGCCGCTGTCGACCGTGCTCACCGCGCCGACCGTCGCCCAGCTCGCCGTCGAGCTGCGCCGTCCCCAGGACAACGACGGCGCCCCGGAACGGATCGTGCCGCTGCGGCCCACCGGCGAACGCGACCCGATCTTCCTGTTCCACGCACTGGGCGGCCAGGTCTTCCGCTACCTGCCGCTGACCCGCCACCTCGGCGCCGACCAGCCCGTCTACGCCATCCAGGCGGCCGGTCTCGCCCCCGGCGAGGAGCCGCACGCCACGCTGGCGGAGATGGTCGACGACTACACCGCCCACCTGCTCAAGCTGCGGCCGCATGGCCCGTACGTGCTGGGCGGGTACTGCATCGGCGGCAACATCGCCCTGGAGACCGCCCGCCGCCTGCGGGAGATGGGCGAGGAGGTTCCGCTGCTCGTCCTGTTCTACTCCGACGCCGACGAGCCGGTGCTGCGCGCCTCCCTTGAGGACGACGCCGTCCTGCTCACCCACGCCCTCGCCGGCGGCAAGGTCCAGGTCGACCTCGACGACCTGCACCGGATGAGCCCGGACGAGCGGCTGCTGGCCGTGATCGACGCCGCCGCCCGCGCCGACACCCTGCAGCCCGACACCGCCGACCTGCGCCAGGCCCGCCGTTTCGTCGACGTCTTCCGCGCCAACGCGCACGCCGTCGGCCACTTCCGGCACGCCCCCTACGACGGGGACGTCCTGCTGTTCTCGCCCGCCGCCGAGGGCGTCCCGCCCGACGACATGGGATGGAGCAACGTCGTCACCGGCCGCCTGCGCATCTCGCCGATCCACGGCGAGCGTTTCACCGTCATGTACGAGCCCCGGGTCGCCCTCGCGGCCGCCGAATTGAGGAGCAGCATCGACCATGGCATCACCCCCCACGACTGAGCCGCCCACGACGCTGTGGAAGAACCGCGACTTCCTCAAGCTGTGGAGCGGCGAGAGCCTGTCACTGGTCGGCTCCCAGGTGACCGTGCTCGCCATGCCGATCGTCGCGTACCTGTGGCTGCACGCCTCCGTCGCCGAGATGGGGGTGCTCGGCGCGCTGGCCAGGCTGCCCATGGTGCTGTTCTTCGTCGTGGGCGTCTGGGTGGACCGGATGCGGCGCCGTCCCGTGCTCATCTGGAGCGACGTCATCCGCGCGCTCATGCTGGCCACCGTGCCGCTGCTGTTCGTCATGGACATGCTGACGCTGTGGTGGCTGTACGTGGTCGTGCTCGTGATGGGCGTGTTCGGGGTGCTCTTCGAGATCGCCTACCGGTCGTACCTGCCGGTGCTGGTGGCCCCCGAGCACCTCGGTGACGGCAACAGCAAGCTGCAGCTCAGCGACTCGATCTCCAAGGCGGTCGGGCCCAGCCTGGCCGGGGTCCTCATCGGGATCCGCTCGGCGCCGCTGGTCATCCTGGTGGACGCGATCAGTTACGTCCTGTCGGCGCTCTGCCTGATCTCCATCCGCAAGCGCGAGGACCCGCCGGCGCCCGACGAGGGCGGCAGCATGATCGCGGCCATCCGCGCGGGGTTCGGCTGGGTGATGAGCCACCCGGTCGTCCGCCCGCTGGCCATCGCCAGCGCGGTCTACTCCTTCTTCGACATCGGCATCCTGCAGACGCTCTACATCCCGTACGTCATCGACGGCGCCGGGGTGCCCGCCGAATGGGTCGGGGGCGTGCTGGCCGTCGGCGGGATCGGGGCGATCGCCGGCGCGTGGCTGTCGGTGCGGCTCATGAAGGGGGCGGGGCCTGGGCCCACCATGTTCTGGTCCACGGTGATCGGCAACAGCGCGCTGATCCTGGTGCCGCTGGCCGGTGGGCCGGTGTGGCTGGCGATCGCGATGCTGGCGTTCTCGCAGTTGCTGGTCGGGTTGTGCACGCAGGTGTTCGTGGTCAACAACATCACGGTGCTGCAGTCGGCCACGCCCCGGGAGCTCATGGGGCGGGTCATCGCCACCATCTGGGCGATGGGGCTGGTGCCCGCGCCGCTGGGCGCGCTGGTGGCCGGGTTCCTCGGCCAGGCCGTGGGGATGCGGCCGGTGGTGCTGGTGGCGGCGATCATCGGCGCGGTCGTGCCGATGATCGTACTGGCGCTGTCGCCGATCCCCCGGATGCGCGAACTCCCCCAGGCACCGGCCACGGCCTGACCCCGGCCGGGCGCGGGCTCCGTCGCGAACCCGCGCCCGCCCGGTCACGCGTCGGGTCTGGCCAGAAGTCGAGACCGGTCAGGTGTCGAGACCGGTCACGCGTTGAGTTCGGCCAGCCAGCCGAGTTGCTCGGCGCGGTCGTCCACGGTGGGCGCGTTCAGGCCGACGATCACCCGGGTGGCGCCCGCCTTGCGGTAGGCGGCCAGCCGCTCGCGTACCCGCTCGGGCGTACCGCACAAGGCCAGGGTGTCGATGAGATCATCGGGGACCTCCTCCATCGCCTCGCCCAGGTCGCCGTCGAAGTAGGCGTCCCGCACCCGCCCCGCCGCCGAGCCGAACCCGAGGCGATGGGCGAGCCGGTTGTAGAAGTTGACCCCCCGCGTGCCCATCCCGCCCAGGTACACCGCCAGCATCGGCCGGATCAGGTCACGGGCGTAGTCGGCGTCGTCGTCCACCATGGCCATGACCATCGGCGAGACCTCCACCCCGGCCACGTCCCGTCCGGCGCGGGCCGCCCCGGACCGCAGGTGCGTCATCGTCTCGGCGAGGTGCTCGGGCGGGAAATGGATCGGTAACCATCCGTCGGCGATCTCCCCGGCCAGTTCCACCGCCTTGGGCCCCATGGCCGCCAGATGGATGGGCAACGGCTGCCGCGCGGGCGAGACGGTCATGCTCAGCGCCTTGCCCCGGCTGTCCGGCAACGGCAGCACGATCTCCGGCCCGGCGTGCTCGACCGGCCGTCCGTCCAGCGCCTTGCGTACCACGGCCACGTAGTCACGTAAGTGGGCCAGCGGGCGCGCGTACCTCTGCCCGTGCCACCCCTCGGCCACCTGCGGCCCCGACGCGCCGAGCCCGAGCAGGAACCGCCCGCCCGACACCCGGTCGACCGTGGTCGCCGTCATGGCCGCCGAGATCGCGGTACGCCCCGTCACCTGAATCACGCCGGTGCCCAGCCCGATCCGCTCGGTACCGGCCGCCAGCCAGGCCAGGGTGGTCGCCGGATCGACCCCATAGCCCTCCGAGGCCCACGCCGAGTCGTAGCCGAGCCGCTCCGCCTCACGGACCAGAGCCAACTGGGCATCATGACCGGCCGCCACGGGACCGAGAGTGCCGATACTGAATCCGAGCCGCACTGCCCGCCTCCTCGTAGGCCGATCTCGGCCTACTCTCCCGCAGAAGCCGCGCCGAAACCAGAGGCGAAGTTTCGCGCTGCGAGAAGGGCCCACCCGCCAATCACCGAGGGGCGGGTAGGCCCCTTCGACGCCCAGGGCCGTGCAGCCCGGGTCCCTAGCGCGCCTGCGGGCTCAAGTGTTCCCGAGGCGTTCTGTCACCGTACGCTTACGCGAGCGGCGCGGACAGGCCCAGAGTCAGCACACGAGGTTGACGCAGGTGAGCGACAGCACTTGCCGGTTGCTGCCGTAGGAGCCGGTGGTGTCACCGCGGTACTCGTTGACCAGCCACAGTTCGTTGCTGGCCGGCCAGAAGGACAGGTTCTGCGCGTTGCCCGGCGCGGTGGTCAGATAGCTGGTGGTGATCCGCGATCGGTCGGCCGAGATGATCACTTGGTGCAGGCATGATTTGCGGTACTGCGTGCCGCCGGCGTTGACGATCGACTGGGACACCCCGCCCACGGTGACGTGCGGCATGTAGGAGACCGCTGGATAGCCGTTCGGGCACAGTCCTTCCATGACGCCCATGTCATCGGAGAACACCGCGCCCTGCATGTCCCACACCGGACTGAACCAGGCCTCCCGGGGCCGGACCAGGCCGTCGGCGCCCTCCTCGAGCCGGGCGGTGACGGAGTCGAGCGGCCAGCGGACGACGCGTCCCGAGGCGGCCTGCACGTGCTCCACCGTGATCAGGCTGTCGGCGCCCGACCGGTCGAGGGAGACCCCGCTGAAGCAGGGCCGCGGCCCCGTGACTCCGGCGCAGCCGCCCGCGTCCCGGAACCGGTAGTAGCCGATCTGCGGCAGCGCGAAGCCCGACCAGGCCGCGGAGCAGACCCCGCTCACGCAGCCGACGTTGCCGGAGGAGGTGGAGTTCATCCGCCAGAACTGGGTGAGGTCGAAGACGCGGATGACCCGGCCGGCCGGGTCGCCTCCGGCGAACAGGAACAGCTTGTTGCCGTACCACGTGAGGCCGTCGGCGTGGCTGTTGATCTCACGGAACCCCTCGGCCGAGCCGTCGGGCTCGACAAGCAGGGCGTGCCGGTAGTTCTCCGCCGTCGCGCCGGAGAAGCCGGTGAAGGTCACCCTGGCCAGCTGGTTGGCCTGCCAGCGCGGGACCGCGTTCGCGGGGAAGGTCCCGTTGCGCCAGCTCACCGCGGTGATCTTCTTGCCGGGACAGCCGGGGCACGGCGGGTAGTTCACCGAGCCGTTCATGGCGTCGCCGCTGCCGGTGATGCCCTGGGGGTACCAGTTGGCGGTGGTGGTGTCGGTCGTGTCCCAGCAGTAGCCGGTGGAGGCGATGTTCGGCTGCAGGTTGGTCCCGTTGTTCCAGGCCGCGCCGTGGCAGAGCGGCCTGGCCGTATGGCCGCCGGGGGCCAGGAGGTCGTTCAGGGTCGTCTTGACCACGGGGAACCTGGCGGCGACGTCGTCGCGGTCCGCGATGGTCTCGTGGTAGCGCAGGGGGCTGATCTGGGCGAGTTCGGTGCCGGTGAGCGCCCGTCCGGTGGCGGCTGCCTGGGCGGGAGCGGGCAGGGCCAGTAAGCCGGCTAAGAGCAGGACGGCCGAGGTGCGTCTCATGTTCGCGATCTTGCCTGCGGCCGTGGGGGCGGTCATCGCACCGATTCCGGTATTTCATCCGAAATCCCCTAGGTACTCGTGGCCTACCAGGCGATCGCGGAGAACGGCTCCTCACCCTGCCAGACCCGCCGGCGAGGAAGAGCCGGACCGGCCTGCCCGGCCGGCGTGAATGGCATCCTGGACGACATGACCGTGTCTCCGCTCCCTGCCCACACTGGCCGGGCTCGGCGCCGCGATGATCTAGCCGGCTCACTTTCCGGCCGGTACGCGTGTGTACGTCGCCTTGGCGGGTGACCGGCGGGAGAGCAGGTAGCCCGTCAGGGCGGCGAGCAGGCCGGCCAGGCCCGCGGCCACGAAGCCGCCCGCGGGCGCCGACGCGTCGATCGCCGTCCCCACGACCGGGGCGCCGAGTGCGAAGCCCGCGCTCGCGGCCGAGGCCTGCAGGCCGGTCGCCTCGCCCCGCACGCCGACCGGCGCCAGCCGGCTCACCGCGTCGGAGACCGTGGAGAGGGTCGGCGCGGTGAGCAGCCCGGCACCGATCACGGCCACACACAGCCACCGCCAGTCGTGGGCGAGACCGGCCGGAATCGTCACCAGCCCGAGCAGGCCGAGCAGCAGCCAGGTGGGCATCGGCCGCGGCAGCGCTCCGTACACCAGACCGCCCACGACGGAGGTCACCCCGAGCACTGCGACCACCACGGCCGCCCACGAGAGCTGACCGGTTTCCTCAAGAGTGGCGACGATGGCCAGGTCGACGCCGCTGAGCAGCATCGCGACGCCGAACCCCATCGTCAGAACGGCGACCATGCGCGCTCCCAGCCACTCCCGGCGCCGGGGCCGTTCCGCCGCCTCGCCCTCCCCCTCGTCCGCGGCCCGCAGCGGCGGGTTGAGCAGAGCGATCCCCGCTCCCCCTGCGACGATCACGGCGCCCAGGCCCCAGGCCACCACGCCGGGGGAGATGCTCGCCGCGAAGAGGATCACCACCGCCGGGCCCACCACGTACGACAGCTCGCCCACCACCGACTCCAGCGCGAACGCCGCCTGCCGTTGCCCGGAGGTCGTCATCGCGGCGACCGCCTGCCGGGTGACCGCCTGGACCGGCACCATCAGCAGCCCGGCGGCGAAGGAGGCGGCCAGCAAGATCACGTACGGCATGATCGGCACGGTCAGCCAGAAGACGATCTGCGGCACGATCGTGACCACCAGCACCGTACGCAGGCCCCGCCGGTCGATCATCCGGCCCAGCAGCGGCCCGCCCAGCGCGACACCGGCGGTGAGCGCCGCCACCACGCCACCCGCCGCCGCGTAGCTCATGTCGAGGGCGAGCACGACGTACATCGTCAGCGCCATCGCGTCGGCCGTGATCGCGGTACGAGCGAGCAGCGAGACGCCCAGCAGCGGCGACATCCCCCGCACCGCGAGCACCTGGCGAAATCTCGTCATTGATCTGACGGTAGGTCGTCCTTAAGGCTATAGGAAGCTGTTAATTCGTTGTGCCGGATATAATGAACGCTTATGGCACGCGACCTTGAGACCGCATTGCTGCGAACGTTCGTCACCGCCGTGCGAGCCGGCAGCATCAGCCGTGCGGCGGCGGCGCTCGGCAACACCCAGCCCGCGCTCAGCCAGCAGTTGCGCAGGCTGGAGAGCGTCGTCGGCCGTCCGCTGCTGCACCGGGCGCCGTCCGGCGTGTGGCCGACCCGGACCGGCGAGGAACTCCTGCCGTACGCCGAGCGCATTCTCGCGCTGTCGGCACAGGCGCTGGCCGAAACCGGAGGCGCGCTCACCGGGCACTGCGGCGTGGGGCTCCTCGAGGATCTCGCCGTCTCCCGCCTTCCGCAGGCGCTCGCCGACCTCGCGCGGCTGCATCCCGAGGCGACACTGGAGGTGCTCATTCTGTCCGACGCGGCGATGCGGCAGGCCTACGACACCGGCCGCGTCCAGCTCGTGCTCGACGAGGTGCCGGACCTGCCCTGGCCGCCGCGCTGGACGGTCCGCCTGCCGCTGGTCTGGGCGGTCGGGCACGGCGTCGCCGTCGACGCCGATCCGCTGCCGGTGGTGCTGTTCTCCAACACCTGCGCCTGGCGTACGGCGGTGCTGGACGCGATGGAAGGCAGCGGGCGGCGCTGGCGGGTGGCGTTCGAGAGCAACAGCCTGGCCGGAGTTCTCGCCGCGCTGCGTGCCGGGCTCGGGGTCGCGGCGCTCATGCCCGCCAACCTCGATCCGGCCATGGCCCGCCATGACGCGGCCGCCCTGCCCGCGCTACCGGACGTCGAACTCGGCCTTGCCCGCCGCCCCGGCACCGAAGGCGACGCGCTCATCGACGCCGTGGAGACCGCCCTGCGGCGGATGATCTGAGTCCGGGTTCCGGTCGCAGGACCATGAGCGCGTCTTCCAGGGTCGCCACCATGGCGAAGGGGAACCGGTCGAGTTCGAGACAGAGCGCGACGTCGTCGGGATGAACTCCCTCACGTACCCCCTGCGCCAGTTCGGCGGCGGCGCGCGAGCCGGCGGCACGGCGCAGGTACTCGGCGGCGTCCGCCCCGGCCTCGTCGACCCTCCGGGCGATGTACTCAGCGCAGGCCAGATCTTCGTCGGCCCGCCCGTCCTCGCCGGTGACCACGAACGTGACGCCGTCGCCCGCGCGCGTCCGCAGGAGCCGGGCCGTCGCCTCCGCCACGACGAAACTGGCGCACAGCACCAGCGACGCCTCCTTGACCGCGAGCGCGCCGACCGTCCCGGCCGTGGTCTTCTGCACGACGGTCCGGCCGCCGAGGTCGGCGGACCGCAGCAGGCCCGGCGAGTTGACGGCGTCGAACCCGGGTGCGGCCGGGCCGTCCTTGAGCGTCACCCAGTCCGGGTGGCGGGCCTTGAGCGCCAGGGCGTCGTCGAGCGACTCGGCAAGAACGATCTTCTCAGCGCCCCGCGCGAAGGCCCAGGCGGCCACGGTGAAGGCCCGCATGACGTCGACGACGACCGCCACGGACGGAGCTTCGACCAGATCGGGGATACCAAGGAAACGGGCGTACATTCCGGACATGTTCGCACATGCTCGGCCTACGAGCGCAGGGCGCCGATCTTCCTGAGCCACTGGTCGCAGTTGGCGCAGGCGGCCCTGGGCTGCCAGCGCTGCGAGGTCACCTTGCCCTCCCAGCTCCCGCCGGGGTGCCACACCAAGGCGTTGAAGACCAGCGTGTTGCGCGGGATCTGGTTGAGCGCGGTAACCGGCGCGGGCTGCCCGTGCAGGTACCTCTTCAGCGCGTCCACCTCGGCGCACGACTCCTGCGGCCAGTCCATCGCCTGGTGGGTGCCCTCCAGGAGCCGGGCGATGAGCGGGTGGTCGGGGAAGCCGTGCTTGTCCTTGCCGCTGATGCCGGTGTAGAGCTGCGTGGCGTCGCCGACGACGGCCAGCCCGGCGATGACCCGGCCGTTCTTCTTGTCCAGCGACATCATCCCGGCGGCGTTCTGCCTGCTGAGCGCGAGCGCGCCGGCGCTGGCCCGGTTCTTGGCGTCGGTGATCGCGGCCGCGTTCATGGCCTGGGCCTGCCGGTCGCTCTCGACCAGGTCCTTCGCCTGCTGGTCGGCGACGTAGTAGTCCCAGGCCCCGTAGTCGCTGTCGCTCGCGAGCCATTTCCCGAACTCGTCGACGGCGGTGGCCGGAGCGCCCTTGTTGGCGAGGAAGCTCTCCATCGACCTGAGCTTCTTCTCCAGCGCCTCCATCGCGTCCTGGCTGAAGGCCGAGTGCGGCGTGTACGACGCGGCCAGCGCCGACACCTGCGTGCGCCTGCGGTAGAACCAGTCCTTGATGGCCTGCGCCGAGGCGGTTGAGGCGGGGATGGGCGCGTAGAACTGGTAGGGCTCCATGGCCGGGTCCTTCCTCGGAGGAGACGCCGCCTGCGGGACCGTTCCAAGGCGGCGGGTCAGCTCAACGTATGCCGCGGGCCGTCCGGGAAGAACCCCTTGCGCCTGTCCTGAAGCGGACGGGGGTTACGGCCGCAGCAGCACCTTGACGGCGCGGCGCTCGTCCATGGCCCGGTAGCCCTCGGCCGCCTGGTCGAGAGGGAGGGTCAGGTCGAAGACCTTGCCGGGGTCGATCCGGCGGTCGCAGATGAGCTCGATCAGCTCGGGAAGGTACTGGCGTACCGGCGCGGGACCGCCGTGCAGGTGCACGAGGGAGAAGAACAACTCGTCGCCCGGCAGGGCGACGTCGTGCGCGACGCCGACGTATCCGACGTGACCGCCGGGGCGGGTGGAGCGGATGGCCTGCGTCATGGATTCCTGGGTGCCGACGGCCTCGACGACGCTGTGGGCGCCGAGCCCGCCGGTGAGTTCCTTGATCCGGGCCACGCCCTCGTCGCCGCGTTCGGTGACGATGTCGGTGGCGCCGAACTCCATCGCGAGCCTCTGCCGGGCCTCGTGGCGGCTCATCGCGATGATGCGCTCGGCGCCGAGCTGCCTGGCCGCGAGCACCGCGCACAGCCCGACGGCCCCGTCACCGACGACGGCCACGGTCTTGCCGGGGCCCGCCTGGGCGGCGGCGGCGCCGAACCAGCCGGTGCCCAGCACGTCGGAGGCGGCCAGCAGACTCGGCACCAGATCCGGGCCGGGCGTGCCGGGGGTGGCGACGAGCGTGCCGTCGGCGAGCGGGATACGCGCCAGCTCGGACTGGGTGCCGACGGCGCCCATCATGACCCGCTGGACGCACCCGCTCTGGTAGCCCGAGCGGCAGATCTCGCAGGTGTTGTCGCTCGCCACGAAGGAGCCGACGACGAACTGGCCCGGCCGGACGGCGCTCACCTGACTGCCGACCTCTTCGACGACGCCGACGTACTCGTGTCCCATCGGGGCGGGGCCGTCCATCTTCTCGATGCCGCGGTACGGCCAGAGGTCGGAGCCGCAGACGCAGGTCGCCGCCAGGCGGATGATCGCGTCGGTGGGCTCGACGATCGCCGGGTCCTGGCGCTGTTCGACGCGGACGTCGCCTGGGGCGTGCAGCACTACTCCACGCATGGTGGGCTCCTTCGTGGCCGGCTCCTTCCATCCCCCTGTTTCCGCGAACGGGCCGGGGCATCGGAGCCCGGGGGGTTTCTTTGCCTCGGCAGGCGGTGTCCGAACCGTGACTTGACGTCCGCCTTCCCCACATTCACGATTATGTCTACTTGTTTAGTAGGAATTACCGGAAAGGGGATGTGGTGCGCGCACTCATCCTGCTCGGCCTGGTGGGATTAGCGGCCCAGCTCGTCGACGGCAGCCTGGGCATGGCCTACGGCGTCACCTCCACCACGCTGCTGCTGGCCATCGGCACCAACGCCGCCGCCGCCTCGGCGACCGTCCACCTGGCCGAGATCGGCACCACGCTGGCCTCGGGCATCTCCCACTGGCGGTTCAACAACGTCGACTGGAAGGTCGTCGCCAAGATCGGCGTTCCGGGCGCCGTCGGCGCCTTCGCCGGGGCCACGTTCCTGTCGAGCCTGTCGACCGAGCTCGCGGCGCCGATCATGTCGATCATCCTGCTCAGCCTGGGTGTCTACATCATCGTCCGCTTCACCGCGTTCGGGCTGCCGAAGGGCAACCTGGGCAAGCCGCTGCGCAAACGCTTCCTGGCACCGCTCGGCCTGGTCGCCGGGTTCGTGGACGCGACCGGTGGCGGCGGCTGGGGGCCCGTCGGCACGCCGGCCATTCTGGCCAGCGGCCGGATCCCGCCGCGCAAGGTGATCGGCTCGATCGACGCCAGCGAGTTCCTGGTCGCGATCGCGGCCAGCGTCGGCTTCCTGATCGGCATCGGCTCGGAGAACATCAACTTCGCCTGGGTCGGCGTCCTGCTGCTCGGCGGCGTGATCGCCGCACCCATCGCCGCCTGGCTGGTCCGGCACATCCCGCCGCGCATCCTGGGCTCGGCCGTGGGTGGCGTGATCGTGCTGACGAACGTGCGTACCCTGCTGCGCAGCGACTGGATCGACGCGCCCGGCAACGTACAGGCCATCGCCTACCTCGTCATCGCCGTGATCTGGGTGGCCGCGATCGTCTACTCGGTACGCGAGTACCGGCGCGACAAGGAGAACGAGTCCGTCGAGGCCATCGAAGCCGAACTGCGGCAGCGCGCGGCCGAAGAAGGGGAGAAGAGCCCCGCCTGATCATGCCAGCGACGCTTCCCGGCCGTGTCACCGGCCGGGAACGCGGGACCGGAGCCGTCACCCGGCGCGCGGTCCCGCGATCGGGGACCGGCCGCGGGGGCGGTGATGACGGAGAT
>NZ_JBHYIO010000068.1:0-35451 GCF_042740095.1 Nonomuraea sp. NPDC059023
ACTGGCCCGTCAACGGAGAAGGCACCTACGTCAAGAGGCTCTGGTGACTCTCCTCGACCTCGACCCTGCAGTTGTGGGGGAGACGCCCACAACTGCCCGATGCCGCTGCTGCCGCCACAAACTGGCCGACCCTGTCTCCCTCGCCTACGGGATCGGACCCGACTGCCGGGAGCGTCTCGGCATCACCCGCCGCCGCCGTCTACGCCTGTCCCGGGTACGGCCAGGAGGAGACTGCGAAGGCCAAACCAACCTGCTGGAGGAGACGACATGACGGACGAAAGCCAGAACGCCGAACCCAAGCTGTGGACCTTCAACATCTGCGTCCCGCCCGGCAAGCAGCAGGAACTGGCCGACCTGATCCACTCCAACCCCGACTTCGAGATCTACCGCATGTACGTGCCAGGTGAAGGCGACTGGCGAGACAGCTAGGAGATCCGGTACTTGCCGATCGCCTCCAGGTAGGCGCCATCCACGCTCTTGATCCACCAGTGCGGCTTTCTCGGGATCCGGTGCAGCAGCACCCGCTCCATGCTCGGCAGCCGCATCACGTCGGAGCCGCCGTCCAAATCCACCAGGTAGGCGCGCAGCATGTCGGACGGGACCGGGTTGCCCCACGGATCCTGGCCGCGCTGGATGCCGTCGGGAGCCTCGTAGACGGCGTGCACCGCGGTGACCGTCCAGTGCGACAACCGGTCATCGATCGGTACCACCCAGCCGCCAGGCCCTCCATCGTGAGGCCATTCGTCCAGCCGTACGTGCGTCAACTCCACGCACGGAGAATACGACCAGCGCAAACGCGGCACTACGCTAGCCCCAAAAGGGAAGGGCGGCCTCCGCCAGAAGACCGCCCCGCTCCACTCAACCCGTGAGTCCCCCGGACCCAGACGTACACCAGCGTACGCCCACGGGGAGGCTGCCACGTGTCCAACGAGATGAAGCCCTGCGCAAGAGACACACACTGCACGGATCGTCAGGTCGTCATCGCCTGCGGTGAACGAATCCAACAGCCAGCCTGGACCTACCGGACCTTCTGCGAGCGCGACCGGACAGGCCTCATCAAGGCGATCACAGACCTTCCTCACCAGTACGTCGCCCTCTACCAGGCCCTGCCGCCCGCCGGCGGCGTCGGCCCGAAGGTGTCCGGATCGAAGAACCCTCCGCTTCCTCTCCGCGCTGATGTTGAGGCGCTCATGCGCGACATGGTGCACGTCGTCTGCTCATGGCATGAGATCGTCTCCGCGGTCGCCCAACTCGCCGAACAGGGGCCGAAGCGTCACGGGCGGGCGCTGTCGGATGCCTGCCGCGGCTTGGCCGCCAGGGTGGACGCGCTCCTCGCGCTCGATCCCTGGCCTGTCGCCCGCTACCTACCCATCCATGAAGCCGCGCAGCTCGCAGGTCATGTCACCGGCTTCGTTCACCCGTCCGCAGGCTACGCGGTCGTCAACCAGGACCTGGACGGCGGTGACGCTGGGATGGAGCTGCTGCGGTTGCATGCCAGGTGCCGATCGGTGCTTGGCCTGACCCGCCGACGCGACCTGCTGCCGGTGCCGTGCCACGCCTGCGGTCACGTCGCCATCTACCGCGAGGAGAACGTGGAGGGTATGCAGGATGAGGCGTACTGCGGACGCTGCGGCGAAACTTACACGGGCGCTCAGTGGCGGTTGCTCCAGCGCCTCACGTATGAGGAAGAACTCGCGCGCCAAGCCTGCTGAAACGGAACAATGAGAAGCACTGTGAACCCCTCCCCTCCAGCGCCATCCACAGTGATGCCCTACAGCGATGGCGACTACGTCATCCCCGACGAGCTGCCCATCAAGGTGCGGAGAGAGCACCGAGACATGCCCGTCGCCGAATTCTTCGGACTCAAGGAGTCGTGAGATGACAGCAGATCACGACAACGATCTGCCCAGCTGGAAGCAGATCGGGATCGAATTCGCCTACTTCACGGCCCTGCTCATCGCAGGGCAGCAGCTCTTTCTTCGTCTGACGACAGGCGAGTGGGGTGGAGACGGCGCCCCTCTCTGGCTTGCTCTGCTGTCACCTGTAGCGGGGCTGGCGTTCGCCGCAGTCGTCATCATCGCCGCAGGCGTGGCGGTTGAGCTGCGTCGCGATCGGAAGGAACACGAGATCTCGCGAAAGACCAGCCATGGATGATCTGATCGCTTCCTCGGTGCTCACTCACCGCGATCGTCCAAGCCCGAACGGTGCTATTGATGGCCGAAACTGTCGGCGACACGTGACACAATCCACCCACGCCCAGCTTGTGAACCCATTCAACGCTGTGTAACGTGAGTGTCGCGAGTATACGTATGCCCTCGAACCCCACCGGGTCGAGGGCTTTCGTCATTTCTGGGGGGTGATCCCCGTGCTGGTCACCCGCTATGACGGGCTCATCGACAGCGACCAGGCCGCCGAACTCGCAGGCGTCACCCCTGGAGCGATCCGCGTCTGGGTCCACCGGAAGAAGCTTCGCGTGGAGAAGGTCGACAACGGCCGAAACCTCTTCAAGGTCGAAGACGTCGCCGCCGTCGAGCACGCCACCCACAAGAAGGCCGGACGCAGGGTCAACCGCACCCGTGCCGCCGCCTAGCCCCTGACTGCGCGCCTCCTCCCCGAGGGCGTGCCTAGGGCTCCGTAGCGCGCCCCCATGGGCTGCGGAGCCCCCTCCTCGTCGGCCCGGCTTCTGGGAAGGGGTGTCCGCGGGAACAGAAGCCGGGCCGTCACTGCGCTAGGGGGCATCGATGGCCGTCCGCTTCGACGCCTCCGGCGAGCACTACACCAGGACGCTGAGCCTGGGCGGAGTGGCGGACTGGGCGGTCTCCTGCTGGTTTAAGCTTGCCGTAGACCGGGCAACTACCACGGTCGCGTGGCAGATCGATAACGGCTCTGGCACCGGCATGTTCCGGCTCAATGCCTGGGACGGGATCACCCTCACGTACCAGACCGACGGCGGCTCCTGGTTCGGGATCATGGGCCAGGATCTTGACGTCGGCGTCTGGACGTACGTGGGCATGTCCGGGACCGCCAACCCGGGCCGCGTGCGCTATGCCGCCCGAGCCGCCTCCAGCAGCACCTGGGTCGTGGGCGACCTCAGCCAGAACAACGTCACCTTCAACGCGACAACGCTGCGCATCGGCAACTCCAACGGCACCGACTGGTACAACGGCACCATCGCCGCCGTCAAAGTGTGGCAGGCGCCGCTGTCGGTCGAGGAACTCCAGCAGGAAGCCGCGACCTACCTCCCGAAACGCACGAACCTGCTGCGCGCCTGGTACCCGTTCCTGGTTCCGAGCACGACGGACCTCAGCGGCAACGCCAACACACTGTCCGGCGGCACGGGCGCGGCCACGGACGATGGTCCGCCGATCCCGTGGAGCCCAGGCTCGCCGGCCGCCATCTTGCCCGGCTCGACCCTCGTCCAGGGCAGCCTCACAGCCGCCCTTCCCGCCCTGTCTTCGACGGCGGCAGGGACTGTAGAGGCAGTTGGCGCGGTCGCAGGCACGCTCCCAGCGCTCACGGCCTCGCTGGGCGGCACCGCCGACGTCGACGGCGCCCTGCAAGGCGTCCTCCCAGCGCTCACCGCCAGTGTCGTGGGCGACGTCGAGACGAGCTCTCTCACTGCCGTCCTGCCCGCGCTGACCGCCAGCGTCGCAGGGCAGGTTGCCGCCGCCGGCTCTCTGCCCATCGGTCTCCCCGCCCTCGCTGGCGCCCTGACTGGCGTGGTCGAGATACCGACGAACGACATCACCCCCACCTCGAACGGACCCGTCCGGGGCTGGGACGCCACAGGCGCCGCATCCGGCTGGTCGGCGACTGAAGCCGCCGCTGCCTGGGATTCGACCGACCTGTCCCGATCCTGGTCCGCTTCGGAACCAACTCGCGGCTGGACGGCTGGCACGCCCACTACCTGACCGGGAGGCGACGTGCTCACGATCTCCCACCTGTCGGTCGAGTACGTCAAGGTCCCGATTTCCGGCCCACCCAACCTGACCTCGCTGGTTGTGGTCATGGCCGTCAGGCCCGAGGGCCAGGACCCGGAGAGCGGCGACTGGGAGACGGCCGCGTGGATCGGCACCTCCGCCTCGGTCCTCATCGGTACGGGCTCTGACATCGGCGCGCTGACGAAGGGCGCCCAGTACGGCATCTGGGTCAAGATCACCTCCTCCCCGGAGGTTCCCGTCCTCGGCCCCTACCCCCTGCACATCACCTGAGCCTCCGGGAGATAGACCGATGGCCATCCGCATCAACACTGCGGCCCGTAACGCCGCCTGTGACGCCGTCGTCGCCGTCATCAGCGGCGGCTCCGGCGCTGGCGTGCTCCGCATCTACTCCGGCACCATCCCTGCCACTCCGGCCACGTCCCCTTCGGGCACGCTGCTGGCCGAGTTCACCCTTTCTGACCCGGCGTTCGGCGCGGCCTCGACCGGCGTGGCCACCTTGGACGTCACTCCTGCGTTGACCGACACCGGCATAGCCGCAGGTACAGCGGGATACTTCCGCATCGTCGACTCGACCGAAGCAGCCGGTACTGGGCTGGGGGTCATCGACGGGACCGTGACGGCCACTGGCGGTGGCGGCGACCTCACTCTGAACACGGTCACGATCTCGGTCGGGGTAAACGTGGAAATTACCTCAGGCACCCTCACGATGCCGGGCTCGTGACATGGCTCTCCTCGACGAGACCAACCGCGTTCGAACGTTCGCGCAGTGGATGCGAACCAATCTCGAAAACTGTGGGTTCACGAAAGCCCAGCTCCGCGCCGCGCTGGACGCCACCGACCAGTGGATCGAAGACAAGCAAGTCGAGTTCAACCAGGCGCTCCCCGCCGCGTTCCGGACGAATGCCTCCCTGGCTCAGAAGACGTTGCTGTTCTGCTTCGTCGCCATGCGCCGTGCCAACCGCCTCAAGGCTGAGGAGGACTGATGGCGACAGTCCGCCAGTACCTCCTCCCGGAGATCGCCCTATTCCAATCCTCGGTGGCGTTTCCGCAGTACAAGAACACGGCTGGCACGAACTTCCCGGTCACCGGGCTGGCGTTCGACGCCACTACGACAGAGCGCTGTTACTTTCGGTTCTCGCCCATGTCGTACGGTTCGAACAACCTGACGGTCACGGTCGAGTGGTACGCGGACACCGCCACCTCAGGCGGCGTGACCTGGGAAACCGCGCTCGCGGCGATCACTCCCAACACCGACACGCAGGACATCGAGACCAAGGCGTTCGCGACCGCCAACACGGCCAGCGACACCCACCTCGGTACGACCGGCCAGCGACTCCACTCGATCGACGTGACCGTGTCCAACCTCGACAGCCTCGCCCCAAACGACTGGGTCATCCTCCGACTCAGCCGCCTCCCCAGCGACGGCAGCGACACCATGACGGGCGACGCGATCCTCGTAGGGGTCGGGATCTCCTACTCCGACACGTAGGAGGCCCACGTGTCGGTCCGGTTCGACGCCGACGGCGAAGACTACGTCGCCACAGTCAGTTTGGGCACGATCACCCAGTTCAGCCTCAGCTTCTGGGCCAACATCCGGGTCAACAGAGGCACCTGGACGACCTTGTTCTCACTGGACAACGGCACCGGGTCCGTCCTGTGCATCCAGGCGCCCGCAGGAAACAACATGCGGGTCTACGACCAGGCTGTCGAGGTCGGCGCCGCGCAACAGACCCTCACCGCTGACACCTGGTACCACATCGTCCTCATCCGCAACGGCACCGCCGGAGAATGGCGCTACCGCGCAGCCAACTCCACCACCTACACCGCCGCCACCTGGACCGGCGGCGCCGGCGCCAACCTCATCGCCAACACCTTCCGGCTCGGCGAATCGCCCTGGACCGGAGAGTGGCTCAACGGCAGCGTCTGCAACGCCAAACTGTGGACCGGAAACGTCCCCCTTGAAGCCCTGGAGCAGGAAGGCTCCTGCTACCTGCCCCGCCGCACCACCGACTTGGTCGGATGGTGGCCCCTCGTCAAACCCGACACCGCCGACTACAGCGGCAACAGTCGGACGCTTTCCGGCGGCGCGGGCGCCGTCGAGGACGACGGCGTCCCGATCCCGTGGGTATCTACACCTCCAGCACTAGTGCTGCCTCCTGCGGCCAGCGGAGATGTCTCAGGCGCTGTTGCTGCGTCGCTGCCGTCTCTGGGATCGACCACCGCCGGTACCGTCACGGTGTCCGGTACGGTCGCAGCGAATCTCCCAACGCTCGCAGGTTCGGCCGCCGCCGGCATCTCCGTCGAGGGCGAGACCGCCGGCACTCTGCCGTCTTTGGCCGGGACGGTCGAAGGTGCCGCCTCTGCTGTAGGCGACCTCGCCGCGACCCTGCCTTCTCTCACGGCAGAGGCGTCCGGAACGGTCGGCATCGATGGAGACCTCGCGTCTGCCCTTCCCGCCCTCACAGCCGCTATCAGCGCGACTGCCGCTACTGAGGGGGCAACAACTGGGAGCCTCCCGGCGCTCACCGCAACGCTGGAAGGCGCCGCTCAGGCAACCGCAGCATTGGATGCCGCCCTCCCGCCGCTCGTGGGCGCACTCGCAGCGACGGTCGGCGCTGCCGGCGAGTTGGCCGCGGCACTGCCAGCTCTGACGGCATCCCTGGAAGGGGTTACCGACTCCGGTCCCGGCGAGCTCGCCGCGATACTGCCCGCCCTGACAGCTCAACTCGACGCTGGAGCGACAGCGGACGGCGACCTCAACGCCACACTGCCCGCTCTTGGCGCTGTTCTCGCCGCCGGGGCTGCCGCTGCCGGCGACCTGGCCGCCACCCTGCCGTCCCTGGGCGCCAGCCTCACCGGCGAAGGCGACGCGATCGCTGGCGGCTTCAACGCCGCACTTCCGCCGCTGCAGGCCACCTTCGACGGCGCAGCCGCGGTATCCGGAGCTGCGGCAGGCCAGTTTCCCGCCTTCTCCGCCGTCTTCGCGGCGAGCGCGGGGACTGCGGGTTCGCTCGGCGGCCAGTTGCCTGTGCTGACGGCCACCTTGAGCGGCCAGCTTGTGTCCACCCAGGGCGTATTGACCGCCGCCTTGCCTGCCCTCGTCGGCGCTTTCGCAGGCTCATCCGAAGCGGTGGACGCGGACATCGAGGGTGTCGTCGGTGCCCCGTACGTGAAGTGGCCGGTTGGGGAACCCAGCACGCGTTTCGAGGTCGGGCAGCCCTACGTGTAGGAGGCGAGATGGCCAACCTCCCAGCCTCCAGCAAGGAATACCTCCACATCCCCGTGACGGACGGATCGTCAGGCATCCCGGGCGAGATTGCCGTCATCGCATCCTGCAACGAGCCGCAAGAGGCCGACTGGAAGGCCGCCACCTGGGACTCCGGCGCCTACAAGCTGCTCATCGGCCCCGGCGGCACCCTGACCCTCGCAGCAGGCACCTACACGGCCTGGGTGCGGCTCACCGCCGCCCCCGAGGTCGTCGTACGCCGTTCCGGACCCGTCCGAGTCGGCGCATAACCCAAATCCCGCGCACCCCGAGGATCCACGATGTCCGACCTGCTCGTGATCGTCCCCAGCCGTGGACGCCCACACAACATCGCCGAACTGCACGTGGCCTGGACCGAGACCACCCACCGGCACGCACAACTGCTGGTCGCCGTCGATGACGACGACCCGACACTTCCCGAGTACCAGCGGGTGTGCGCACTAACCGGCATCGAGCTGACCGTCGGGCCACGGTTGCGGCTCACGGGGACCCTCAACAAGGTCGCCGTCGAGCGGGCTCCCCAACACCACGCTCTCGCGTTCATGGGCGACGACCACCGGCCGCGCACCATCGGCTGGGATGCCATCCTGCTCAATGAGCTGGACCCTCTCGGCACTGGCATCGCCTACGGTAACGATCTCCTCCAGGGCGAGAAGATGGCGACGGCCGTAGCGATGACGTCGGACATCGTCCTCGCGCTGGGGTATATGGCGCCGCCCTCGATGGTGCACCTCTGCTTGGACCTGGTTTGGCTGGACTGGGGGCGAGCCATCGACCGGCTTGTCTACCTACCTGACACCGTCATCGAGCACATGCATCCAGACGTCGGCAAGGCTGTCCGGGACGCTGGCTACGACGAGGCCAACTCGCCGGCCCAGACCGCCGCCGACCACGCCGCCTACGAGGCGTACCGGCACGGCCCGGCGTTCCAGGCTGACGTCGAGAAGCTGAAGGCGCTGCTGTGAGAGTCCGCCTGCGCCCCGCGCACACGCCCGAGCGGCTGGCTGAGATCTACGCCCAGCCGCACGACCACACCCAGTGGATCGACCACCACCTCCGCGTCGGCGTGACGGTCGAGTTCTGCCGCTGGTTTACCGCCTGCGGTGTCCAGACCGTCGCTGACCTCTCCTGCGGGAACGCCGCCATCGCGAACGCACTGGACGTCGAAGACCGGCTCCTCGGCGACTACGCGCCCGGCTACCAGTGGACCGGCCCGATCGAGGACACCATTCACAAGATCCGCAACGTGGACCTGTTCATCCTGTCCGAGACGCTGGAGCACCTCGACAACCCCGACGCCGTCCTGAAGGAGATCAGGGCGAAGACCCGCTACCTGGTGCTGTCCACCCCTGAAGGCGAGACGAGCACGGGCAACGTGGAGCACTACTGGGGCTGGGACTCACCCGAGGTCGAGAAGATGCTCACGGCGGCTGGCTTCACCCCGGAGATCCACACCGTTCTCAACCTGCGCGAGTACGGCTACGACTTCCAGATCTGGGGCTGCCGGTGATGCGCGCCCTCGTCACCGGAGTGGCGGGATTCGTTGGCCGCCACATGGCCATCGCGCTGACCCGGCGTGGCTGGTATGTCGAAGGCTGCGACCTCCAGTTGGGGGACGACGCGCACGACCTCTTCCGCGACGGCATCCAGCAGTACGACCTGGTGGTGCACGCCGCCGCCACGGCACCGCACCGGGCGGCCATCGACGGCCAACCGATGAACCTTGCGAAGGATCTAGCGCTCGACGGCGCCATGTTCGAGTGGGCCGTCCGTACCAACCAGCGCAGGGTCATCTACCTGTCCAGCAGCGCCGCCTACCCGAAGTTCCTCCAAGAGCAAGGCACCCGCGTACTCCTCGACGAGAGCCTCCTGCGAGTCGGCAACGCGCACGAGCCCTACGACTCGTACGGCTGGACCAAGATGACCGGCGAGCGCATGGCCGCCGCCGCGATTGAGGCTGGGCTGAAGGTGCACATTGTGCGACCCTTCTCTGGCTACGGCGAGGATCAGGGAGTCGACTGGCCCTTCGGAGCGTTCATCGCTCGCGCCCAGCGCCGGGCTGACCCGTTCGTCGTCTGGGGCGACGGTGAGCAGCGGCGTGACTGGATCCACATCGACGACATCGTGGCTGCGATCCTCGCCATGGTCGATCAGGACGTGCCTGGACCGGTCAACCTGTGCACCGGCCGGGACACCTCTTTCAACGAGCTCGCCCGCCTCGTGTGCAAGGAAGCGGGCTACGAGCCGGAGCTGAAGCACATCTTGGACGCGCCCCAGGGCGTCGCCTACCGCGTTGGTGACCCGGCCAAGCTCCACACCTTCTACAAGCCGAAAGTCGAGCTTGAGGACGGGATCGCCCGCGCCCTCAGGGCCGCGAGATAGGAGCACCATTGTGGCGCAGCAGTGGAGGCACGGCTGGATCCCGCTCACCGCTGCGGCGATGCGGGAGAAGAACCACGGCGCTACGCCCGGCCCCAACAACAAGATCCGCACCATGGCCAAGGGCGGCACCTCGGCCCGCATGGACAGCGCGATCCGGGACGCCGCCCGCTCCAAGAAGCGGAACGTCGAGCCGGACAAGCCGTCCCCGTCGGACGACGTCACAGCCGCCACAGCAGCGATCAAGGCGGGCGACAACGCCAAGGCCGTCAACCTGCTCACCAGGGCGATGAACAACGCCACAGGCAAGCAGAAGGCCGCGATCAAGGCGCAACGAGCCGAACTGTCCAGGAAGCTCATGGGCCGATAGCCGATGTCCGCGAAGCTCGCCCACGTGGACGACGTAGAAGGCGTCCGCCAAGTTCTGGACTGGATCAGGGACGCCTATCAGGGCGATCCGGAAGCCGCGCACAGCCTCGAAGACGACCTGATACGCCACGTCCTCCGGCTTACGGCCGAGGGTCACCCGCAAGCCTGTCAGCTCGCCGCAGAGGTGCTGACGATCGCCGAGCTGGACCTGCCGCGCTGGTGCGCGTGACGTCCTTCGGCACAGACAGATCCTCCAGGTAGCTCCCGGAGGTAGAGAGCCCGGCGTCCTCATGCGCCGGGCTCTCGCCACACCATGAGGAGACCCGCGAATGGACCTAACAGAGCTGACCGACAAGATCCGCGACCTCCGAGACATCCAAGGCCAGCAAGGCACCTGGAACGCGTCCGGCTACATGCGTGGCCTGTACAACGGGCTGGAGTTGGCGCTCGCGGTGCTCGAAGGCGAACGCGATCCGCAGTTCAAGGAAGCTCCTGGCGAGAGCGGCTACCTGGACGACAGGCCGACCCCAGACCTGACGGGACCCGAGTACGCCCCGGTCAAGGGGGCCTGATGCGCATCAGCATGGAGTCCTCTCTCGCTGCTCTGTTGGAGCAGCCCAAGGGCCATCTGGCCACAGCGGCGAACGCAGCCAGCCACCCGAGCCCGCTACCCATCGGCCCGCAGATCCCGCCGCAGCCGAAGAAGCGCGAGAGGCCGGAGCCTGAGAGCGTCGCATGGCTGCGCTCGGTCATCACGGAGGACATGGCGACAGCGAAGGCGGTGGACAGCCAGGTATGGACCGCCGCTCAGGCGCAGGAAGAGTGGTACATCCAGCTGGAGCAAGGGGAAGCGTTCGGGGGCGACGCCGAATGGGGTGACTTGGCCTCGGAAGAGGCGACGCTCATCGCAATCCACGACCCTCGAAACACGATCGCTCGCTGCGAAGCCGACCTTGGACTCCTCGACCTTCACAAGTACGGCGAGTACGGCGAATGCGTCACCTGCGACGTCGGAGCGCAGTCCTGCGGCTGCTGCGGCTGGGGCGACTTCCCCTGCGACACGATCAAGACGGTCATGTCCGGCTACCGCCACCGAGACGGCTTCAAGCCCGAGTGGGTGAGCGACTGATGCGCATCCAGATCCTCCCGCTCCCGTCCGTGCAGGTCGGAGACGACATGACGGAGCCGTTCGCTCTGATCGTTGACCAGTGCGAGTACGAGAGCCTCCAACACGTCACCCCCGCCGCCCGCGAAACCCTTAACGCCGCATGGAAGCGGTTCGCTGAAGAGTGCGGTGCTCGATCGATCTTCGTCACCGACGACACCGTAGACGTCGTAGATCTCCTCCACGAGCAGCAGGAGATACGCGAGGTCTGCAGCGTCTGCGACAACGGAGAAGCCGCTGTCTGCTCCTGCGACAAGCCCTGCTGGAACCCGGACTGCCCGAAAGCCATCCGGGAGGCGCCGACGCCCGCGCCTGCGATGTCGTACGGCGCGATCGCCGCGATTCTCTTCGGCCGCAGGATGATCATCCAATGGCCCGACGGACCACCACCATGGCTCGACCGTCGCGAACTCGCCGAACAAATCGGACGCGCAGCCCAAGCCACGCTGCAGCCCACGCCGTTCGTCATCGGGGATCGCAACGGCAAGGCAGTGAAACTGACCATTTCCTGTTCCTGCGGCGAAACCATGTACCGCGACGATGAAGGCCACATCCCGAACACCCGAGACGAGGCCGTCAGCATCTCCTGCAACGGCTGCGGCAACCGCCTGACCATCACCATTCCACTCACGGCTACCCCGGCAGAGACCGAGCCGCTAGACCAGCCGTGCTTCTACTTGGACGGTGACGAAGACGGCGGCGTCTCGCTTCACTGCCGTGACCACTTCGATGGCGGGCGACCACTGGCCCGCTACTCCCACGTTGGCGATCTGCACCCCGACAAGGCGGTACCCGACGTCAACACCCTTCCAGAACTCCGGGAAGCTGCAGCCAGACACCTGACGGCGCTCCACGCCGCCTCGGATGGAGAGCAGACGTGATCAGCGCCATCCGCGCGTGGCGGCAGACCATGATCCTCAAGCGCCGAGTCGCAGCAGAGAGGATCATGGCCGTCGGCACGGGCATCGTTCACGGAGCGCTGGCAGGCTGCCTTTTCGCCGCTGGAGAGTGGAAGCTGGCACTCACCCAGGTCTGCCTGAGCATCGTGCTCATGTACTTCATCGCCCGTGCATGGCAGGTGCGAGCCCGTCGCTCCTCCGACCAGGTAACGGTCGTCCCAGCGGACGTCTTCGACGACCTGGAAGCGTCCCTAGAAGAACCTGCCGAACGCATCGAGGCACTGGCCGAAGCCGCTAGGAAGAGACGTGGGCAGTGAACGCCATCCACCGCGCCTGGCACGTCTACGCGGACCCGGCCGACAGCACTGCGGCCAGGGACCTGAAGATCTTCATCCCACTGGGCGTCGCCACCCACGTGCTGGGATTGGTACTTCCTCCGTACGCCCTACTCAGTGCGAGGCCGTCCGAGATCATCCTGCTGTGTGCGGTCCTGTGGGTCGTCCGGCAGCGGGACGAAGCCCGAGCACGCGCCGCCGAACCCGCTAGACAGCCCTAGAGAACCCGATGCAGGGGTGGGGGTATCCGCATGGCTGCACCCTCCTGGCGGACAACACCCAAACCGAAGGGGTGGGGGTCTCTCAGACTCACCATCCTGAAACGAGACAACCACCAATGCCAGTGGCCGGCAGGGGCAGGGGTGTGTGGAACCCCGGCCACCGACGTGGACCACATCATCCCCGCACACCTGGGGGGCTCAGACCACCCCAACAACCTGCGCTCCCTCTGCTCACCCCACCACAAGGTGAAGAGCAGCAGCGAAGGCGGACGCGCAGCGCAGGCCAAGCGCCTCCCGCGCAAGCGGAAAGCAGACCCGCACCCCGGCCTCATCCAGTAGCAGAGCGTCACACAAGGCTCCCAGATCACGGGCTCTATACCTACCCACGGTGATCACCGCAGGACAGGAGAAGCCATGGACATCGTCCTCCTCCTCGCAGCCCTCGCCTTCCTCGCCGCTGCCATCTGGTCCGCCATCGCACGAGCATGGCCACTCGCTCTCCTCGCAACCGGCCTCTTCCTGCTGACGCTCAACATGAGTGGACTCATCACCTCGTGATCGCTCACACCTGACACAGAGAACCCATCGCGTGGAGTGCAGCTCCGACCCACCAACTCTCCACTGGCTCCTCTACAAGCACCGACCGAACCAACCGAGAACCCCCGCGAGCACACGAGACCTCGCCGCATCCAGGTGCTGCTCGATCACCAGTCGGACGGTGCACGCCGGGGCCAGAGGGACGGGGGTGGGGGATGACCCCTTCGAATTTTTCGTCCGCGCCCGGTCCGGCATAGCCTCTCGCGGTTCGCGTGACACTGGGGCACTGTTGATCTTCGTTTGTTGACTCTCCGTGAAGGGGGCTGGTGATGGCAGGTCGCGGCTTTGCCCCGAAGGAGACTCGGTCTCGCCCACGCGATGCCAGGAAGCGGGACGCGGAGATGAACAAGGTCGAGGCGGACGGCGAGGTGCGTGGTCCTGAACTGCCCGAGGGCGTTCTGGAGGATGAGTCCTGGCACCCGCGGACGGTTCAGTGGTGGGAGACGTGGCGGCGTTCTCCGCAGGCGCAGACGTTCACGGACACTGACTGGGACTTTCTCCTTGACACCGCTCTCATGCATCACACGATGTGGGCGAAGAAGCGCTGGGAGTTCGCGGCGGAGTTGCGGCTGCGTGCGGCGAAGTTCGGGGCGACGCCGGAGGACCGGATGCGGCTCAAGCTGAAGGTTGAGACGCCGTCCGATGGCAAGCCCGCGCCGGTGGAGACGCCGAAGGATGTGTCCACGCGGCGCCGTTCGCTGCGAATCGTGGACGAAGCCGCGGGCTGACAATGCCGTGGAGGGGCCCCGAGTATGAGGGCGAGTTCCCGTCGCTGGGCCCGCTGGTGGTGCAGCAGATCGAGGAATACCTGTGCCATGGTCCCGGCGATGTGATCGGTCAGCCGATCGAGTTGGATGACGAGTTCTACGGGTTCATCGTCCGCTCCTATCGGCTCGACTCGGAGACTGGCCGGCGCGTCTACCGCCGGGCGTTCTTGTCTCGGGCGAAGGGCCGGGCCAAGAGCGAACTGGCCGGGATGCTGGTGTGTGCCGAGGCGCTGTTCGAGGTCCGGTTCGCTGGCTGGGACGCGCGGGGTGAGCCGGTGGGGCGTCCGGTACGGTCTCCGTTCATCCGCTGCCTGGCCACCGAGGAGGGGCAGTCGGGCAACACCTACGACAACGTGTCAACGATGCTGGAGTACGTCGTCGACAAGCACGGCGACGTTTTTCCGGGCATCGACATCGGGCGGTCGGCTCAGACGTCGTCTCGGATCGTGCTGCATCATCAGCGGGGCGAGATCACTCCTTCGACGGCGTCGAGTGCGGCGAAGGATGGCGGCAAGGAGACGTTCGCTGTCTTCGACGAGACGCACCTGTACGTCCTGCCGGAACTGCGCCGGATGCACGAGGTGGTGCGGCGCAACCTGCGCAAGCGCCGCGAGGCTGAGCCTTGGGGGCTGGAGACCTCGACGATGTACCAGCCCGGTTTGGAGTCGGTGGCGGAGAAAACGCACGACTACTGGAAGGCGATCGTCGAAGGCCGTGTTAGGGAGACGGGCCTGCTGTTCGACCACAGGCAGGCGCCTGACGGAACCGACCTGGCCGACCGCGATGAGCTGTTGGTCGGGCTCCGCGCCGCCTACGGCCCGGCGGCAGAGTGGATGGACCTGGACGGCATCATCGCCGAAATCTGGGATCCGCAGTCCGACCCCGCGGACAGCCGCCGGTATTGGCTCAATCAGCCCACCGTGGCCGAGGACCAGCTGATCGATCCCGCCGAATGGGGGTTGTGCGCCTCGCATGATCGGCTGGAAGACGGCGACGACGTCACGCTCGGCTTCGACGGCGGCAAGAGCGACGACGCGACCGCGCTGGTTGCGATGCGCGTCTCGGACCGGCTCGTGCAGCCTGTCGGCATCTGGGAACGCCCTGGCGGGCCCGCCGGAGCCGGATGGGAGGTCGACCGGCGCGAGGTCGACGACGTCGTCCGCAACACCTTCACCCGGTACAACGTCGTCGGGTTCTTCGCCGACGTCGCATTGTGGGAGCCGTACATCGACGAGTGGGCCGAGGAGTACGGTCCAGAACTCGTCGCGAAAGCTTCTGCGAAATCGCCGATCGGCTGGGACATGCGTGGCCGGTTGCAATCTCTGACGTTGGCGACGGAGAGCCTCGTGACGTCGATCGTCGAGGCGAAGATCCGTCACAGCGGCGACTCGGCGCTTACCCGGCACGTGCTCAACGCGCGCCGGCGACCCAACCGGTGGGGCGTCAGCTTCGCGAAGGCGTCCCGCGACTCGCCGCACAAGGTCGACGCCTTCGCGGCGATGCAGCTGGCGGACATGGCCCGGCAGGCACTCCTTGCCTCGCCGGACTGGCAGAAGCACAAGACCAAGAAGCAGCGCACCGGCCGCGTCTACGGATTCGCTTAGGAGGTCTGGTGGCGCTCAACCAGGAACAGGCTGAGGCCACTGTCAGGACTCTGCTTCGGTTGCGGGAGCCTGAGCAGGTGCGGCTGGAGCGAATCGCCGCCTACTCGCGGGGCGATCACAGCAGCGTCTACGTGCCGAAGTCGGCCCGCGATGAGTACCACTGGCTCCGGAGCCGAGCCAAGGTCAACATGCTGCAGCTGGTGGTCAGCGTGGTGGCCCAAAACCTGTATGTGGACGGCTACCGGCCGACTGGCTCGGACGAGAACTCGAAGGTGTGGAAGTTCTGGCAGGCCAATCGGATGGACGCGCGCCAGCACGGTATTCACCGGGCCGCGCTGAAGTACGGCATCTCGTACGCGACGGTCCTGCCTGGCCAGCCAGTGCCGGTGATCACGCCGATGACGCCGCGCCGGATGACCGCCTTCTACGCCGATCCTGCCAACGACGAGTGGCCGATCTACTCCATCGAAGTCACCAGCGAGCGGATCAAGGCTGCTGACGGCAAACTGGTCGCCCGCCAGCTCATCCGTCTGTACGACAACACTGCGACCTGGCGATTCACCGGCGACATCGAGGGCAGGTCCGTCCGCTACGTCTCCAAGGAAGATCACGACCTTGGAGTCTGTCCGGTCGTCCGTTACGTCAACGAGCTGAATCTGGACGAGGATGAGGCGGTCGCTGGCGAGGTCGAGCCGTTGATCGAGCTTCAGGACCAGATCAACTCGACGACGTTCAACCTGTTGATGGCTCAACAGTATTCGGCGTTCAGGCAGCGATGGGTGACTGGCATGGCGCCGGTGCTGGATGCCGAAGGCAACGTGGTCGAGCCTTTCCAAGTCGGAGTAAACCGGCTTCTTCAAGCGGTGGACTCCGACACCAAGTTCGGCGAGTTCGGAGAAACGTCCCTTGAGGGCTACCTGCGTTCGCGCGAGGAGTCCATCCGGGAGATGGCGACCATCAGCCAAACCCCGCCGTACTACCTGCTGGGCCAGATGGCCAACCTGTCCGCCGAGTCTCTGGTCGCCGCTCGCGACGGCCTCGACCGGAAGGTGGAGGAGCGCAAGAGCTCGTTCGGTGAGGCGCATGAGCAGACGCTCCGCCTCGCAGGGCTCGCGGCGGCCGATGAGACGGCGTGGACGGACGATGCGGCACAGGTTGTGTGGAGGGACACCTCGTCGCGGGCCCTCGCTGCCACGGTGGACGCGCTCGGCAAGCTGTCGCAGATGCTCGGTGTGCCGCAGCGGGAACTCTGGGAGAAGATCCCTGGTGTCACCCAGACCGACGTGGAGCGCTGGAAGGCGACGGCGGCGGAAGCGGACGTACTCCAGCAGATGAACGCCATGCTGGAACGCCAGATGGGCGGGGCCGCCGAGGAGCCGGAGCTGGTGGATGGCCAGCCCGCAGGTTGAGCAACTCGCCGAGCAGCATCGGGTCCAACAGGTTGCCCTCCGCGGCGCTGTGACTCGCGACGTTGTGACGCTCCTGCGAGCCCTGTTCGACACGCAGAACGCTGACCGGACTTGGCCGGCGATCCGCTCGATGCTCGCGGCTTCTACGCGCCAGCAGCACACGGCGTCAGCCGCTGTTGCGAACGCCTACTACGAGCAGGCCAGGACCGAAGCAGGCGTGCCAGGCTTCTACCTGCCGGTGACGCCGGAGGCGTTGGCGGACGAACTTCTCAAGGTCGCCTTGGACGCTACTGGGATTGCCGCCTTCAAGCGGGCCATAGCTCTCGGCCGGACTCCGGAGGAGGCTCTCCATCTCGCCGGAGTGAGCCTGTCTGGATCGGTGTCGCGACTGGTGCTCTCTGGCGGCCGGGACGCGATCCTCGGCAACGTCCAGCGGGATGAGCGCGCGATCGGCTGGGCGCGGATCACGGACAAGGACCCGTGCTCGTGGTGCGCCATGCTCGCCTCCCGCGGGCCTGTGTTCCGGTCCAAGCGGACGGCGAGCTTCCAGGCGCACGACCACTGTGCCTGTATGGCTGTCCCGGTCTGGAGCCGGGATGAGGCGTGGCTGCAGCACAGCCGCGACCTGTACGAGCAGTGGCAGAAGGCCACCGTCGGGCAGAGCGGGGCCGACGCGCGTAAGGCGTGGCGCCGCCACTGGGACAGCCGCAACAGCGGCTGAGCCCTCAACGAACTGACCTTTCCCAGTGCCGGAGCCGACATGGCGACGGCTCTCTTTCATGCCCACACCCTCGCCGACATGGCGGGGCTATCCCGCCATGGGAGTTGTCCATGTCTGAAACCGCGCCTGAGATCGACGCTGACGTCGAGCAGACGCTCGCTGAGGCGATCGAAACCGTCGAGCCGTCCGAGACGCCGGAACAGGCGGAGCCCGACAAGGGAGCCGTCAAGCCCGGACCGACAGCAGCCGACGTAGCCAAGTGGAAGGCGTTGGCCCGCAAGCACGAGACCGCGGCCAAGGCAAACGCTGACGCGGCCAAGCGGCTCGCCGAGTACGAGGACGCGCAGAAGACCGAGCAGCAGCGCATGCAAGACCGCGCGCAGTCTGCGGAGAAGCAGCTGGCCGCACTCACAGCGCAGAACGCGCGCCTTATGGCCGCGACCGTCCACGGCATTCCGGCTGAGCTGATCGACCTTCTCGGTGATGGCACCGAGGAGCAGATCAACGAACGGGCGGAGCTACTGGCCGCGAAGCTCGCCGCTGTCGTGCCGCCTGTCGCTCCCGCAGCGCCGCCACAGACGCGGCCCGTGGAGTCACTGAAGCCCGGCGCCGCGCCCGGAGGCAGCGACCCCGACCCGGACGCCTGGCTGCGCAGCCTGGCGCACCGTACCTAACACCTGATCACGCAGCTACCGGAACTCCTGCACGGGGCCCGGGGCCGCTGCATGCCTTGAAAGGAGAGCCCCGTGCCCTACAACTCCATCATCAGCAGGGACGCCAGCAACGACCCGCTGGTGCCGGTGCCGGTGAGCAACCAGATCATTCAGGAGCTGCCGGGCCAGTCGGTGATGCTGCAGCGCGCCCGCCAGGTGCGGATGTCGTCTCGCACTCAGCGGCAGCCTGTCCTGGACGCGCTGCCGACGGCGTACTTCGTCAACGGCGACACCGGGCTGAAGCAGACCTCTGCTCAGGACTGGAAGAACGTCGAGCTCGTCGTCGAGGAACTCGCCGTGATCGTGCCGATCCCGGAGGCGTACCTGGACGACGCTCAGGTGCCGATCTGGGACGAGGTGCGCCCGCGCATCGTGGAGGCGTTCGGTGTCGCGATCGACGCCGCGACGCTGTTCGGCGTCTCGAAGCCGTCCACGTGGGGTAACCCGATCTACCAGAGCGCCGTCGCCGCGGGCAACGTCGTCACCGCCGGCACGGATCTGGCGCTGAACGTGTCGCAGCTCGGCGAGCTGCTGGCCAAGGACGGTTTCCCGGTCAGCGCGTTCGCCTCGCGTCCTGGCCTGAACTGGAAGCTCGTGGGTCTTCGGGCAACCGACGGCCACCCGATCTACCAGCCGGACCTTCAGGGCCGCCCCGGCGGCACCCTGTACGGCTACCCGCTGAACGAGGTCGCCAACGGAGCCTGGAACGCCACCGAGGCGGAGCTGATCGCGGGCGACTGGAGCAAGGCGATCATCGGCATGCGGCAGGACATCACGTTCAAGATGTTCACCGAAGGCGTCATCACCGACAACTCCAACGCTGTCGTGCTGAACCTCATGCAGCAGGACGCCGTCGCGCTCCGCGCCGTCATGCGGCTCGCCTTCGCGACCGCGAACCCGATTACGGCGCTCAACGCGAACGCTGCGACGCGCTACCCGTTCGGCGTGCTTCGCGCCGCTTCCTACACCTACTCCTGATCCGTCCTCTGACCCGCGCGCCACCCCAGAGCAATCCTCTGGGGTGGCATCTTGGAGGCCCTCGTGCGCGTCCTGGCCATGCTCCACCTGTATCCACCGACCGGGAACGCCGGCGCCGAGTGGGCCATGCACACCCTGCTGGCCGCTCTCGTCCAGCGCGGTCACGAGGTGGATGTGCTCATCATCGAGCCGTCCGCGATCGAGCAGCCGTACACGCTCGACGGGGTGCGGGTGCACCCGCGGCGCGGCAAGGGCGACCCGTTCGAGTGGCTGCTGGACGATGCCAGGCGACCACACGTGATCGTCACCCATCTGATGAACACGCCGCGGGCGACGGTGCTGGGGGAGATGTACGGCGTCCCGGTCGTGCACGTTCTCCACAACGATCACGATAACGAACGCTCGTGGTTGCAACGGCGTCCAGCGCTGGTGGTCTACAACTCGGACTGGGTGCGGGACTCGTGCCTGTCCTGGTGGCAGGACCGGCACGTGGAGGAACCGCCGCAGGCGGTGGTGGTGCGGCCTCCAGTGATCGCAGCCCACTACGAGACGACCCCGGGCGACCGGGTGACGCTCATCAACCTGTGCGAGAAGAAGGGCGGCAGCCTCTTCTGGGAGATCGCCCGCCGCATGCCCGACGTCCAGTTTCTCGGCGTGATGGGCGCCTACGGCCAGCAGATCGTCAAGGATCTGCCGAACGTCGAAATCCAGACGTGCGTGCCCGGCGACCAGATGCGGGACACGGTGTACGCGCGGACCAAGGTGCTGCTCGTGCCCAGCGAATACGAGAGCTGGGGGCGCGTCGCCGTCGAGGCGATGGTCAGCGGCATCCCTGTCGTCGCCCACCCGACGCCGGGGCTGCGTGAGTCGCTCGGCGACGCTGGAATCTTCGCCGATCGGGACGAGCCTGAGGCGTGGGTGGCGGAGATCCGGCGTCTGCGCAAACTCCCGGTCTGGAAGGCCGCATCCAAGCGGGCCAAGACGCGCGCAGCCGAACTCGACCCGACACCGGACCTGCAGACCTGGGTGGAAGCCGTCGAGGCGACCGCCCACCTGACCGTGTGAGGAGGCCGCGGTGACCGCTCTCGCGTGCGTGAAAGACGTCGAGCTGCGGCTGGGACGGACCTTCACCTCCGACGAGGCCGGCAGAGCATCGGTACTCCTTGACGACGCCTCCGCGCTCGTGCGCGCCTACACCCGGCAAGACTTCGCGCCACCCGCTCCTACAACCGTCGTGCTGCGGGCCAGCGGGGGAGTGGTGCGTCTGCCGAAACGGCCCGTCACCGCGGTCACCTCGGTCGTGATGGTGGGCATGTACGGCTCGCCGGACATCACGGTCGTCGGCTGGGGCTGGGACGGCCTTGACGTTATCGACGTGTCCGGCTGGACCTCCTGCATCATCAACCTGCCGGAAGCCGTCTACGAGGCAGATGACCTGCCGTCCACATACCGCGTCACCTACACGCACGGGTACGCCACCGTCCCGCCCGTTGTGGTCGCGGTCGTGGCCGGGATGGTCGGCCGCACCATGGCGGCACCCACCACCACGAGCGGGCTGACGTCCGAGACGATCGGCTCCTACTCCTACCGGCTCGCAGAGCCCGGCGTCGGCACCGCCGTGTCCTTGACTTCCGCTGACAAGGAACTGCTGGACGCGGCTGGCTTCCGGGCGCGGGCTGCGACTATCCCGGTGAGGCTGCGGTGATCCCCGACCGGCTGCTGCCGCTCCTGCTGACCCAAGTCCGGCCGGCACAGGGGACGGACCGGTACGGCAACCCCGAGTACGACTACGGGGCCGCCACCAGGACCGCTTTCAAGGCCTGGATCGACCAGAGCTCAGCCTCGGAAGAGACACCAGACGGACGCAACGAGATCGTCGGCGCCTGGAAGCTGATTACCAACCGGTCTGGGATCGACGCCAACGACCGGATCGAATGGGACGGCACCGTGTACGAACTCGACGGCCCGCCCTGGCCCGTCCACACCCCGGCAGGGATCCACCACTACGAGGCGAAACTCCGGCGAGTGGAGGGCTGACATGGCCGTACGCGTAGTCCTCAACCCGGCAGGGATGCGGGAACTGCTGCGCTCCAAGCCCGTCGAACGTGACCTGCTGCGCCGCGGCAAGCAGGTGGCTGCCGCAGCCGAGGCGATCGGCGTTGAGCCTCACGAGGGTGACGTCGACTACTACGCCGAATCCTCCGTCGGCTCCACCCGAGCCCGCTGCGTCGTGGTCGCTGACCATCCCGGCGCGCAAGGCCAGGAGGAGAAGTATCGGACACTCGGCACCGCGATTGACGCCGCAGGCCAGTAGCCGTGACCACGTATCCGGACACCGAAGAACTTCTCGGCGCCTACCTGGCTCCCATCGTTGGAGTGCCCGTACGCACGCGTGTACCGCGGCAGCGTCCAGAACGATGGATGCAGATCCGGCGAGTTGGCGGCGTCAACGACATCGTCCGCGACCGGCCGCGCATCGACGTGTGGGCGTGGGCCCCGGACGACGCCGCCACGTTCGACCTGCTGATGACGGCCCGGTCGGCGATCCACGCACTAAAGGGCACCACCTTGCTTGGCCCCGCCTGCTACCAGGTTGAGGAGTTCCTCGGGCCGACGCGCTCTGACGACCGGGAGACCGGCTCTCCACGCATGTGGATGACCGTCCAGTTGTCGATCCGCACCAGCTAGACCCGCGCACCATGGCCGCGCCTGCGGCATCACCACCAACCTTCAAGGAGACACTGATGGCGCTTGATGCCGCCAAGGTCAGGGTGGCCGTGACGGGTGCGGTATACGCCGGACCCACCTCCGCCACCGCGCCAACTTCGGCCACCTCCAGCGTGCCCGCTGCCTACAACGACATGGGTTACATCTCCGAGGACGGCGTCACCGAAGCGTATGACGAGGACACGCAGGACATTCAGGCGTGGCAGGGCGGCGCTATCGTCCGCACCCTGATTTCGTCCAGCAAGGCGACGCTGCAGTTCACGATGATCGAGTCGAAGGCGTCCACGCTGGAGCTGTTCCACAAGGGCTCCACGATGGAGTCGCTCGGCGTCAACGGCTACAAGATCGACGTGAAGACGCCGAACGTCGTGCGTAAGAAGTTCATCCTCGACGTCCTCGACGGCGACAAGCACATCCGCATCTACGTGCCCGACGGCGAGGTCACCGAGCGCGGAGAGATCACGTACGTGAACGACGACACGATCTCCTACAACGTGACGGTCACCTGCTACCCGGTCGCCGACGTCGTGCTGACCAAGTTCAGCGACGACGTGAACTGGTCGTACTCGTAGATCGCCAAGACCCCGGGATGGACGCGAATCGCGCGGGTCCGCGTCCGTCCCGGCTTCCACCCTGCACCCGCGCACCGCACGAAAGGACCCGCGCATGACCACCAGAAGCCCCCGAGCAGCCAAGCCCGCTGCTGGCGCCACCAAACCAGGTAAGGCCTTCGACCTTGACGCCGTCGAGGCCGAAGCGGCTGGCGAACGATTCGAGTTCATCTTCGGTGGCCGCTCCTACAGCCTGCCGCACCTGCACGACATCGACCGCAGCCTGCTCAACGCCGCCGACCAGGGCGACGTAGCCGCCATGCAGCAGGCGTTTCGCTTCGGTCTGGGCGACGACTACGACGAGTTCGACGCTCAGCCGATGAAACTCCGGTCCCTGAACGCCCTCTTCCAGGCGTGGACGGAGCATTCCGGTCTGAAGCCGGGGGAATCTCGGGCCTCCACGCGCTCCTAGTCGAGCACGGGGAGGCGATCGAGTGGGACCTATCCCACTACCACCACGGCCGCTCCATCAAGGACCTGTTCACCGGCGCCATGAGCTGGTGGCAACTGCGCGCCTACCTGTCGCATTTGCCGCGCGAGTCCGCACTAGCCCGCTCCTTGCTCGGCAATGACGTCATGTGGGGCCTGAACGAGCAACTTCTTGCTGCGGCGATCGACGCGCTGAAGGTTGCGAACTACCAGCGGTCCGGCGGCAAGGGTCGTAAGCCCAAGCCGTTCCCACGCCCCGGCGTTGAGAAGACCACAGCCGAGCCGGTCCACCACGGCAAGACCGATCGCGACCCGGACCAGGTTGTCGCCTACCTGGCCAACTTCCGGCCGCGAGCCGCATCTGCCTGACCTCGAACCGCCTGTCTCCACCACGCATCTCGGGGGTGAGGCATGGCGGCCGAGGTCGGCTCTGCGTACGTCACGATCCTGCCCAGCGCCAGAGGCTTTCGCCGGGCGCTGGAGAAGGAGCTCAACCAGCCCCTTTCCGACGCCGGACGTGACGCGGGCCGATCCCTCGGTGATGCCATCGCACGTGAGGGCGGCGGAGCGGGAGACCGCTTCGGCAAGAACTTCACCCGCGCCCTCATCCCCAGCCTCGGCACCGCGACCAACGCGGTAGGCCGCTTCGGCTCTTCCCTTACGAGCGCGCTGCTGCCGAGCCTCGGCCAGGTCACCGCCGGGATCGCCAAGCTCGGCGCCGGCGCGGGAGTCTTCTCCGTCCTCGCCGCCGGCGCGGGCGCAGCAGCCACTCAGGTGCTCGGCCTCGCCGCGGCGCTGGCGCCCGCATCCGGAATCCTGCTCGCGCTGCCTGGCGCGATCGGGCTGGCCGCTGGCGCGATGGTCACGCTCAAGCTGGCTGTCGCCGGTGTCGGTGACGCGTTCAAGGCGGCCCTCAGCGGTGACGTTGAGAAGTTCACGAAAGCGATCGAGTCGCTCTCGCCTGCCGCGAAATCCTTCGCGATCGAGTTCCGCGACGCAGTCCCGGCACTCAAGTCTTTCCAGCAGGCCATCCAGGAGGCGTTCTTCTCTGGGCTCGGCCCTGGACTGATCAACCAGTTCGTCGCCGCGATCCAGCAGATCAGACCCCACCTGGAGGGCGTGGCCGACGCCTTCGGGCGCCTCGGCCGCCAGGCCGCGGACTTCGCAACGTCGAGCACTGCCGTCAGTGCAGTACAAGGCATCTTGATCTCGTTGCGGCAGGCGCTTGAGGCAAGCGGTGTCGCTATCCAGCCGCTCGCGCAAGGGTTCCTCCTGCTCGCGCAGGAAGGCGCGGGGTTCCTCGCGGAGCTGGTGCCGGGGATCGCTGCCGCGGCGGCGCGGTTCGGGGACTGGCTGACCCAGATTTCGCTGTCCGGTACCGCGCTGCAGTGGATGCGAGACGCAGTCGGCGTCCTCAAGCAGTTGGGCGCGCTGTTCGCCGATCTGTGGGGCATCGTCCGCGGAGTCTTCAACGCTCTGGATGCCGCAGGCGTGTCCGCGCTGGGGACGCTCGGCCAGCTCGTTGATGCCGCCAACGCCTGGGTCCGGTCGATGGAGGGTCAGCAGGTCCTCGTCTCCGTATTCCGGTCGCTCGCCCAGGTCGGGCAAGCGCTGGTGCCGGTCATCACGGCCATCGCCACCGGGATCGGGAGTCTCGCGCCGATCGTCGCAGATCTCGCGACCGCGTTCGGGCCGGTGCTCACCTCCGCCATCCAGGCGATCGTTCCCGCACTCGCGGCTCTCGGGCCTGGCCTGGTCGCGGTCATTCGCGGGCTCGGTGACGCCGTTGCCGCGCTCGGCCCCGCGTTGCTGCCGCTGGGCGAGACCATCGGCGGCCTCTTTGAGGTGGTCGCTCCGGTCTTCGCGCAGATCGGCGAAGCCGCGGCTGCGCTGCTGCCCGGTATCACTGCTGTCGTCGCCGGGATCGGGCAGGCCATCGCTGGGATTGGTGGCGCGCTATCACCGGTCGCGCAGGGCATCTCGGCGGCCTTCAGCGCCGTGGGCCCGGTCCTCGCCCAGTTCGGGCAGGTCCTCGGCGGCGTGCTCACCGCGCTCGCGCCGATCCTTCCCGTCATCGGCGAACTGGCCGCGCTCCTCGCGGGCACGTTCCTGACGGCGGTGTCAGCGCTGACCCCGCTGATCGGCCCGCTCGTCGCCGCCCTCGGCCAGGTGCTGGCCGTGGTGACGCCGCTGATCACCCAGGTCGGGGCGCTCGCCACATCCGCGCTGACCCAGCTCGTCACCGCAGCAACACTGCTGCTGCCCACGCTGGCGCAGATCGCGTCCGTTCTCGGCGGCGCCGTCCTGAACGCGGTCGGGCAGCTGTTCCAGGCGTTGCTGCCGCTGCTGCCCGTGTTCGTGCAGATCGCCGACCTCCTGGCGAACGCTTTCGCGGGTGCGCTCGCCACGATCGTCCCGCTGATCACGCCGATCGTCGGGGCTCTCGGCCAGTTCCTCGCGGCGGTGGCGCCGCTGGCCGCGCAGATCATCCAGCTCGCGACCGGCATCCTGGCCATCCTCCTGCCCGCGATCACTCCGCTGATCGGCATCGTCCAGCAGGTCGTCACCGTCCTCGGTGGCGCGCTGCTGCAGGCGTTCGGCCAGCTGATCGCCGCGATCCAGCCGCTCATCCCGGTGATCCTCAGCGTCGTCGAGCTGTGGGTCGCCCAGCTCCTGCCTGCGATCACACCGTTGATCCCGATCCTGGCGCAGATCGCCAGCCTGCTCGTGTCCACGTTCATCCAGGCCTGGGCCACGCTCGCCACGGCGCTCGCCCCGCTCCTGCCGGTGATCGGCGAACTCGCCGCGACGCTCGGCCAGGTCCTGCTCGACGCGATGCGGGCGATCGCTCCGCTCGTGCAGGTGCTGGCGAAGGCCATCGCGGACCTGCTGCCGGTGTTCACGCCGCTGATCAAACTGGTGACGCAGGTCGCCGCCCAAGTCGGCGGAATCCTCGTACAGGCGATCACGATGCTCGTGGAGGCCATCACTCCGGTCTTGCCGATCATTGTCGAGTTGGTCAAGCAGATCGGCGAGGCGCTGGTCTCCGCCATGCAGGCTGCCGCTCCTGCGCTGCTGCAGGTCCTCCAGGTCGTGGTCGGGTTGCTACCCGCGCTGACGCCGCTCATCGGCCTGGTTGTTCAGCTCGTCCAGCAGATCGTTCCGCTGGTGCTGCAGTTCCTGCCGCTGTGGGTGCAGCTGATCCAGACGCTCGCCCCTGTGCTGACGAGCCTGGTGGGGATTGTCGGCCAACTGCTGACGGCGCTGATGCCCGTCCTCACGGTGATCATCGACATCGCGATGAAGGCTCTCACGCCGCTCATCGGGATCGTCCTGCAAGTGCTGCAGGCGTTCATGCCGCTCATCCAGGCAGTGCTACCCGCTCTGGTGAAGCTGATCGAGGCCATAGCACCCGTCCTCGTCCTGGTGGCGACGACGTTCGGCCAGCTGCTCCAGGCTGTGATGCCGCTGATCGACGTGCTCCTCGAACTCGTCATGGCGATCCTGACGCCGCTCATGGGCCTGATCCAGGAGATCGCTCCACTACTGGCTCAGCTTGTCGGGATCTTCGCGCAGATCGTGCAAGCGGTCATGCCGTTGATCGAGATCCTGCTGAACCTCATCGTGTCGGTGCTCACGCCACTCATCGAGATCATCGCGTCGGTCATCTCGTGGCTGGTGGAGCGTCTCGCGCCGGTCTTCGAATGGCTGGCCGGGATCATCAAGGGCGCCATCCAGATCGTCGTGGATGTCTTCGAGTGGCTCTACAACACGCTCGTCGGCAACTCGATCATCCCGGACCTGATCCAGGGCATCCGCGATTGGTTCCAGAAGGGCGTCGACTGGGTCAAGGGCATCATCCAGTGGTTCGGCCAGCTCCCCACGATGATCGGCAACTGGCTGTCGTCCGTACGCGACAAGGTGTCCGAGATCTGGAACAACATCCGCAACCTGATCGCGGAGCGGATCAACGCCATCCGGGACACGATCTCCAACATCATCGGCCAGATCAGCCAGCGCTGGAACGAAGTCTGGGAGAACGTCAAGAACTTCGTCGGCAACGCCTGGAACAACATCATCAACGCCGTCAGCAACGGCGTGAACAACGTCCTGAACTGGTTCCGCAACCTGCCCGGCCAGATCGTCGGAGCGATCGGCAACCTGGGCGGACTGCTCTACAACGTCGGCCACGACCTGATCATCGGGTTGTGGAACGGGCTGGTCGGCATGTGGAACTGGCTGCGGGATGCGATCTACAACTTCTTCTCGTCGATCATGCCGCAGTGGGTCAAGGACGCACTCGGCATCGCCTCACCGTCCAAGGTTTTCGCCGCGATCGGCCGAGAACTGCCAGCAGGTATGGCGGTCGGCATCGAGAAGGCACAGGGCCTGGTGGAGGACGCCGTCGCTGGGCTCGCCTCGACGGCATCCATCGCCGCGTCATCTGACGTCTCTCTTTCTGGAGGCGGGGCATCGGCCGGCGGCGTGACGATCACGGGTGACCTCGTGGTGAACATGGACGCCATCGTCGATCTCCGCTCTGCTGACGCCGGCGTGCGGAGCTTCGTCCAGCAGATGCGTGAGCGCCTGCTCGCCTTGGAGAAGGAGACGGCGTGGGCGACCTGACGATCGGCCGGTTCACAGTCCGGGAGACGTGGGAGGTCACGGAAACCGGCGCCGGCGTCCTCCAGGTCGCAGGCCGTGAGGTGATGCCGCCGCTCACCCGCCCGGAAGTGGTGTACCGGTATGAGTCGGCTCTCGGCTCGCAGGGGCTGCTGGTGCCGGTCATCTGGGAGGACAAACCGGAGAGGTCCGGCTACTACACGGTGACTACAGCGTCCGGGGACATCATGGACCGGGCCGTCGAAGGCGCTGTCATCGCCGAGTGGAAGCTGGCGCTGGCCCGGCACGGTGCCGACACGGACGTGGATCTGGAGTCCCGTCTTACCGGCGCTGTTAGGGCGAACGACTTCTCGCTGACGGGGGAGCGGTGGCATGCGCCGCCGATCGGCCACTACGCCTACTATACCGGCTCCACGATCCCGTCCACGATGACCCGCACCGGCGCGGACGGGGCGATGACCGTCTATCGAGGTGTACCTGCCAACGTCAGCCCGCGCTGGGGGTGCGACGTTGAGGAATACCTGATTGGGCGTGTCCGGATTCTGAGCGTCGGCTACGAGCGGGTGGGTGTCGGCCAGGCGGTCGAAGCCGACGACTGGGAGCTGACCAACGGCCTCGTTAGAGTACGACCGCTGCTGTCCGGCGGCACCCTGGAGATCGCTGCCTTTACGTCGGGAGCTTGGCGCACGAAGGCTTGGTGGGTCGAGGTCGGCACCACGCAGATCGCCCGCTGGGAGGCGGCGACCATCCTGCGGAACGACCCCGAGATGTGCGTTCTCCGGCTCACAGAGCATCGCTCAACGGTTGGCCGAGCCGTACTGGATCTCACGCTCAGACGCGGCTCCCGCTTTGTGGAGGGCTACCTCCAGCGCGGCGACTCGGGGACGCTTCACGTCTACCTGGCGTCGGCGGAGACGATGACGGACTCGACCTCGTACGTGGTCAAGACGACCAATGATGGCGACGGCAACCGCGCCATCGCCGGGAGCGCGCGGAACTTCGACGCGCACGCGAACGGCGGCCTCACCAAGACGTCCACGACCTGGCTCGACTTCTACGTTGGTGTAGTGGCGGGAGGCGGCTCTGCTGTGTCTGGAGACCAGGCCACCAACCTGCGGGACGCCTACATAGCCTGCATGCCTGAGGTGACGATGGCTGTGAAGCGGTAGGCGTTACTCAGCCGGAACTGCGCCGATGTAGTCGCGTGCCGCGCCGCCCAGGCTGTCCGTTTCGACGAGGATACAGAGCTTCCTCTCGGGGTCCCAGGAGGCAATCGGGGTGAGGTCCTCATCAAGGCGGGCGCGGTTCCGGCCGTCACTCTTGTTCGGCTCCCAGTCGCCGTTCAGCCATGCGCGGGCGTCGCTGGCGAACCTGCCCAGCATGTGGTCCCCGGCCGCATTGAGCGACCATGTGGAGCGGCCACGGCCGATGACGAGGAGTGGGCCGTTGGTCTGGTAGAGGGTGACCGTGTTGGGCGCGTTAGGGAACGGGCTGGGTTGGACCGGGTGCTGCTCGGGAAGGTAGATGCCCGGCTCGATGCCGACCTCCTCGCCGTCGCCCTCCTCGATGAGGCCAGAGCGGGTGATGCGGAGGGTCATGCGCTCACCGGCCATGTTCTCGTCGCCGACGAGCTCGTCCCGCGCGACGACGGCCAGGACGTCGCCCTCCTGGTATACGGCCAGGATGATGAACCCGTAGCCGAGCCCGGCGGCGGCTTCGAGCCATTCGTCCACGGCGTCGTCGCGCCAGTCGCCCTGGTCGGTGACGGAGATGGCGATGTCGCGAAGGGCGATGTACTGCGGAACCGGTGTGATCATGGCGGCGGGCCTTCCGTTGCGGGTGATGATCGTGGCCTTGTGGTTGTACTGCGCCTTGGCAACCAGGTCTCCGAGCTGGGCGCGGGCCTCTCGGAGGCCAATCTCTTTCTCGCTCACACCATGAAGAGTACATGGTTCCAACTGTGTACACAATATGATTTGAGCTGGTGTTTCTTCTGGGGGTGGCGGCGTGACGGTGAACGAGCAGCTCATGGGGCTCGGCTCGTGGGGTCTCACGCTCGATGAGCGGACGCCGCGCGAGGTCCTTGACCGGCTCGGCTACTTCGGCCACGTCGCGATCGTCCCCGGCCGCGTAAACCCGGCGGAGTACGGCGACACGCTGCTGACGATGGCCCGCTACGTCGGCGTCCTCACCAAGCGGGACGCCGACGACGTCACGCGTCTCGCTGGCCAGGGCATGGCGTTGTGGCTTGGGGACTCGGACGACAAGGGCGAAGTGTTCGAGTCGCCCGTGAACATCACTGGGCAGACCTTCGCGAACACGATCACGACACTCATGGGTTCCTCCACGGCCGTCGTGGTCGGCACCCTGTACAGCGTCGCGGGCGCCTACTCGGGTACGCACGTTTGGCAGTCGCGCGGCAAGGCCATCAACTACGTCTGCTCCACGATGAACGCCGAGTGGCGGGTCAACGGCAACGCCACCCTGGACGCCGGCCCGATCGCGAACCTGTTCAAGACCACCCCAGACTGTGTGATCGTCCGCAAAGGTGCAGGCAGAGACCTGACCTTGACGGGCCTGGCTGGGGATATGCAGCTCAGCCGGGACGTCGAGGACTTCACGACGCGAGTCGTGTTGCTCGCGCAGGGCGAAGGGGACGCGACGGCGACAGGTGACGCGGACATCATCTCCAACCCCTACCTGGACATTCGCGGGAACCCGGTCAAGCGGGTGCGGCTGGTCAGCGAGTCGGGCACCTCGACGGGGAACGCGGAAGCCAGGGCTCAATTGCAGCTCAACCGGTTCACGGGCACCCGGAACGCGCTGCGGTTGATGGCTCACGAGATTGAGATCGACGGGTCGTTCGAGGTCGGCGACTACGTGTGGGTGTACGACCCCGACTCGGGCTTGTTCGATACGAGCAACGAGGTGACGTTCAGGGGCCAGCGCATCAACCCGATCAAGCTTCGGGCGGTTGAGGCGTCGTGGCCGGTCACGCGTGAGATGACGGTCGCCTACCGGCACCAGGACGGGACCTGGATCAACCTCACGGACTACTTCGTTCCCGAGTCGGGCGGGACGACGGTCGTGGTGGGTTCGCTTGGTCGCAGTCTCACCGGCGCGGGTACCGAACCTGTCGGTCCGAGGCCGATCCCGGACTCGACGATCCCTGGCGTGGTGTCGTGGGATTTGCCGTTCACGACGGGCGTCTACCAGGACGGGCTCGGCAACACCAGAGCGCGCATCCTGGTGAACTGGCTGCTGCCGACCAACTCGGACGGGTCCACGATCTTGGACGGGCACCACTACGAGATCCGGTACGGCGTGAGCCCGGCCACCGAGTGGCAGATCGCCTACGCGCCCTGGGGAGATCTACAGGCCCAGATTCTGGACCTCAGTCCTGGCGTGGACTACGACTTCCAGATCCGCGCGGTTGATGCTGCCGTCCCGCCCAATGTGGGCGCGTGGTCGGCGACGGAGACGGCGACGGCGAACCCGGACACGATCGCGCCGTCCACTCCAGCTCCTCCCACGGTGGCGGGGTCGCGGCTGGCGATCCAGATCACGCACACGCTCGGCAAGGCTTCTGGCGGCACCTACAACCTCGAACTCGACCTCGACCATCTCGAAGTTCACGTGGGCGCGTCGTCGGCCTTCACGCCGGACGCGACGACGTTGAAGGGCAAGGTCAGCGCCCACGCAGGCATGATCGCGGCGGGTATCCCGGCAGTCGGCTCGGTAGAGGTGGAGGAGACCAGCGTCCGGCATGTGAAGGTCATCGCCGTGGATCAGGCTGGCAATAGGTCGAGCGCTTCCACGTCGGCGACTGCAACGGCTTTGCTGATCGACTCGGCGCACATCTCGGACCTGACCGCATCTAAGATCACGGCCGGGACGATCGGCGCTGACATCATCGTCGGTGCCCGCATCAAGACTGCCGACACCGGGGCACGGGCCGAACTCAACACGACCGGGCTGCAAATGTACAACGGCAGCAACGTGCTGCTCGTCAGCCTGCAGGCCAACGGCGTGTTCTTCATGCGCAGCGCAACGAGTGGTGCGCGCATCGACCTGTCCAACGTCACCGGCCTGCAGATTTACAACGCTGGCGGAACGCGGACTGCGTGGCTGGACGTCACCGGCGCGTTCGAGCTGAGGAGTGCCGCCTCAGGCGCACGCACGGTCCTGGACGGCAACGGATTCTCAGCCTTCAACGGCAGCGGGCAGCAGACCGTGAGCATCGCCTCCGCCACCGGAAACGTCTCGGTCGTCGGCGAGTTGGCGACCGCGTTCTCCGGCGAACGGATCGTCATCAACCCTCTCGGCGCTTCAGATCCCACAATTCGCTTCTACCCTGACACCGGAACGAATTATGCGGAACTAAAAAGCCCCGCGAGTGCCGGAGGTCAATCATCGGGAACCTTCGACTTCCTCACCGGAACTTACAACCAGTCCGGGAACCTCTTCCAGGGGCGGCTGCTCCTTGCCGGACACCAAGCGACGCTGTTCGTCGATTGCACGCCCATCGGCACCAACAGCACACTTTTTTTGAGCAGGAATGGTGCGAGCCTCGTATACCAGGCAGGCGGGAGCGGGCACGGTATCAGCATTAATGCAAGCAACGGGAATCTCAACGGGAACTGGCTCTACAACGGTGTGGATGTCAAATCATTCATCATCCCGCACACGACCGACCCGAGCCGCTGGCTGATCCACGCCTGCACGGAATCGCCTCACAACGGCGTCGAATACTGGGGCGACGTCGTACTCGACGGCAGGGGGCGGGCCGAGGTCGAACTCCCCGCCTACTTCGAGACCCTGACTGCGACGGCCGGGCGAACCGTCCACCTGACGGCGGCCACTCCCGGCTCCGAGCCGCTCATTGCCTCACGCCCGAGGAACGGCGTCTTCGCCGTTCGAGGAACACCGATGCAGGAGGTGTTCTGGCTCGTCAAAGCCATCCGCAAGGACATTCCGCCGCTGCGCGTCGAACCCCGCCGCGACGAGGTCAATGTCTACGGCCAAGGGCCGTACCGCTATGCAAGACCAAAGGAGCCCGCGCGATGAACGACCAGCAGCTTTCTGTCCCCGTCGAGGCGTACACGCAGGTCCTCGAAGAGCAGCGCAACAACGCGCTCAACGACGCCGCACAGATGAAGGCGCTCGCCCTCCACCTCAAGGCCGAACTCGACCAAGCGAGCGCCGAGTTGGAGAAGCTTCGCGCCGACGCGTGACCTACTTGTACCGGTAGGTGGTCTTGGTCTTCTTCCGGAAGATCATGCGGAACATCCACCACGGCAACCACACGCACAGGCCCCAAATCCCGCACGTGAAGATCGTCAGCGTGAGATGCGTGGCGTGACTCATCCCCGACAGGCCGCGCTGCTTGGACACGGCAGTCACCTTGCGCGGCATCGGCTGCGGGATGCGGTTCTTCCGGCCCATCGTGCGACTCCTGAGGTTGAGAGGACGCTGTGGGACGCCTCCAGCATCCTCCCGGTTCACCGAACGCGCCTGTCCGGATGCGGACACCTTGATCGTGCCGCCCGTCTTTTTGGGCTGGGAGGCCCTCCGAGGGTGCGGGGCGGGCGGCACTCCACCTCTTCCACCCAGCCTTGACCACGAAGGGGTGAGTGTTGGACTTCATCCAGCTGCCGATCATGCAGGGCGGCGCCGTCGTCGTTCTGCTCGCGGTGCTGTGGCTCATCTTCACCGGCCGGTTGGTGCCGCGCTCCACGCTGGACGACGTCCGAGCCGACCGGGACGCCCGCATCGCCGACGCCGAAAAGGACACAGAACGCGCCTGGCACCTGTACGAGATGGAGCAGACCTCCCACGCGCTCACGAGGAAGGCGCTGTTGGATCAGGCGCTGGGCATGACCGCGCCGGCGTTGGCGGTCGCCGAGACCACAGAGAAGATCCTCTCTGAGCTCAGCCCCGGGAGTGTCGATGGCTAAGCCCACACCCGAGCAGCTCGCAGCCGCAGAAGCAGCAGTGGAGGAGTCAGCTTCGCGCGCCGTACAGGACGCCGCGGAAGGCCAGCAGGTACGCCGCTACGGCGAAGAGCTGGCTTCCAGCATCCGCCAGCGCAACGCCGCCAACCATTTCGCTCGCTGGCTCTTCAGGGACGCGGCGGGAGGTCAGGCATGACCTGGGTGAACACGATCCTGCTGTGGGGAGGACTCCTCGGCGGGATCGTGCCGATGTCCTGGTTCCTAGTCAAGTTCCGGCCGGCGTGGCCGATCCGGTCTCCCGCCTACTTGATCTCTGGGCTGGTGCTCGCCATCTGGATCGCCTACGTGCGCGTGGCCGCTGTCCTCGCGATCCGGGGCTGGGTGCCTCGCATGGACGGGATAGCGGACGCCGCGGCGTCGATCCTGCCGCTGATCCTCGTGGACGCCATGGTCATCGCGCTGCTGGTGAAGTTCAGCCGGTTCAAGGCCGCCTACCTCGACGCCATGGACAAGAGCAAGGAGGCGAACGATGAGTGAGATGAGCGAAGCTGATCTGACTGCCGCTGGCGTGGATACCCGCCCCTGGGAGGCGAGCGAGGACGACGAGGAGGCCGTCCTCCGCGCCTTGTACGGCGAGCCTGACCCCGATGGCGTCTACCGCGGCGAGGCCGCCTCGTGAGCGCCAAGACCATGCTGGCCGCGATGCGCTCCTATCTGGGTACGGCTGGCCGGCCGAACGTCCTCACGCGCCGTTACGCGGCCAGACATGGCGATGAGTTTTTGCGAGCTCCGTGGTGCAACATCGCGATCACCGAGGCTGCCCGCGAGTCAGGCAACGGCGCCGCGGTCCTGCCGGACGGAGACAGGGCTTACACGGTGTGGCACGCCGAGGACGGCCGAGACTTGGGCCGCTGGCACGCTGGCACGGTTGAGAGTATCCGCCGTTTCGCTGAACCAGGCGCGATCGTGTTCTTCGACTGGGACGGCACCAACACCATCGCCAAGATCGACCACGTCGGGATCATCGAGAAGATCCTGTCCGACGGCAGAGTCCAGACCATCGAAGGCAACACCGCAGACGCGTGCAAGAGACGCGTCCGCAGCGCCGGCGTCATCGCGGGCTTCTGGAACCCGCCCTACGAGGCCGATGCGAAGCCCGCACCCAAGCCAGCGCCGAACCCTACGGAGGTCATGGTGAAGAAGCTCCCGATGCTCCGTAAGGGCGACCGCGGCTGGCACGTCAAGACCATGCACTACCTGCTGCTCGCCCGCGACTACGGCGGCTTGGATGGCGTGGACGACACCGTCTTCACCGAAGCGCACCGCAACGGCATCCTCGGCATCCAGGAGGCGGCCGGGATCGAGCGGGACGGCATCTGTGGGCCAGACACCTGGTCCGTGCTGCTACGGGTCCGATAGCTCGTGGACAGCCTGAGCTACCTGACGCTCGACGGCGTTCAGTGGATGGGCGAGTGGCCCTACCAAGCGTTCCTCCCGCAGCTTCCCGAGCGTGCGGAGGACGAGCCCGGAGACGGGCGTATCCCAGGCCTCGTGGATGAGGCCAACTGACCAGCGGATTCATAGCCGCTGCCCATCGGCTTGCATTTCGGAGCCGAGATTCAAAGTCACCTCCAAGAGGAGCATCCTCAAAATGCGCATTCTCAAGAGCGCGCTCATCTCGTTCGTCGTCCTACTGGGTCTCGGCCTGGGCACCGCTCCGGCCTCCGCTGCGGACATCCCGGAC
>NZ_JBHYIO010000069.1:0-32398 GCF_042740095.1 Nonomuraea sp. NPDC059023
ACTGGCCCGTCAACGGAGAAGGCACCTACGTCAAGAGGCTCTGGTGACTCTCCTCGACCTCGACCCTGCAGTTGTGGGGGAGACGCCCACAACTGGACGTTGCCGCTGCTGCCGCCACAAACTGGCCGACCCTGTGTCCCTCGCCTACGGGATCGGCCCGGACTGCCGGGAGCGTCTCGGCATCACCCGGCGCCGCCGTCTACGGCTGTCCCGGGTACGGCCGGGAGGAGACTGTCCAGGACAAGGCGACCTACTGGAGGAGACGTAACGCAATGAGCGTCGGCCACTTCTGCGTCCCGATGGCGGACCCCACCGAGGCGAGCCCGGAGACGTGGACCTGCCCCGAGTGCCGTGTCGTCTGGGAGCGCCGCATCGAGACTGGGACGTCGAACCAGCATCGGGACCGTACCTCCTGGTACCAGCCTCGAAGCAGCTGCGCGCGTTGCGAGCTGTGCCGCTGGAATCCGCAAGGAGATTGCCGGGATAGCGGACACCCTCATTGTCCTCACTGCCGCCACTGCCTCAATGAGCATGCCGCAATGGCTCCAGAGGCGATCGGTGGTGACGTGCCAGCAAGCATGATGTCCTGGCTGCTCCGGCAGATGGAGCTCAGCAGCACGATCACGGGAGCCGACCAGAGAGCCCACCTGGCTATCCTCAACGAGCATGCACCGTCCGGCATGGGCGTGTGTCGTCAATGCGCCACCGAGACGTTGCCAAACGAGGTCTTCACGTGGCCGTGTCCCACGGTTCGATTGATCGCCGCCACCTACCGAACCCAGCCCGGATATCGGCCCTTGTGGACTTTGGGGACAGACCGTCTGTAGTCCCACGCCCTCATCGAGTGACCTTGTACTTCTCAATCCCCTCCAGGTAGACGTCATCCACCTGCTTGATCCACCAGTGGGGCTTCCGAGGGATTCGGTGCAGCAGCACCCGTTCCAGGTGAGGTAGGCGCATCACGTCGGAGCCGCCGTCCAAATCCACCAGGTAGGCGCGCAGGGTCTCGGACGCGATCGGGTTGCCCCACGGATCCCGGCCGCGATGAATGCCGTCGGGAGCCTCGTAGACGGCGTGGACCGCGGTGACCGTCCAGTGCGACAACCGGTCATCGATCGGTACCACCCAGCCGCCAGGCCCTCCATCGTGAGGCCATTCGTCCAGCCGTACGTGCGTCAACTCCACGCACGGAGAATACGACCAGCACAAACGCGGCACTACGCTAGCCCCAAAAGGGAAGGGCGGCCTCCGCCAGAAGACCGCCCCCACTCACCCCTTGGGCCCCAACAGACCCCCCTCAACACGCACCAGCGTACGCCCAACGGGGGAGGACAGCGTGCCCATACACCCAGACACCTGCAACGGTCCCTGCTCCACCACCTACCGCAAAGCCTGGGCCGCCCACGAGCAGGCCATCATGGACCACGCCGACGCCGTAGACGCCTGGGTCGCAGCCGGGGAAGACGGCGACCCGCCGGCCGAACCCGAAGAGCCGACCATCACCCCGTGTCTCGGCGATCCGCTGTTCTGCTCAAAGGCCAAGTCGCTCATCAAGGTTGCCCTGGCAGACCTGGACTACCTCGCCGCGGAACTCGCTGCCCTCTCCGACGGTCACCGCGGCAGCCTTCCCGAGGGGCGCGTGTCCGGCACGCGGGGATCTGCAACGCCCTCCTCTATCGCCGAGCTGCTCGACGCGCTGTACGGCTTCCTCGCCGACGCAGAGGACGAATGGCGGGACACGTGGGGATTCGATCCCCGCACGGACCGCCTTCACCGCGGAGCCTCGCCGCGTTCTCGCCGTATCGCCTGGTTGTCAGGACAACTTGAAGGCATGCTCCGCCGCGAGGAGTACGTCGCATTTGGAAGGGGCGTCCTCAACTGGGAGGTCGTCCTCCGGGCGAAGCTCAAAGAGGACCCTGTGGGGACGCGGTCTCCGATCCGCTGCCCGCGTCCTGGCTGCTCCGAGCTGGGCCGTGTGGTCCGCCACCGGGAGGGCTACTGGCAGTGCGGAGCCTGCTCCACCATCCTGTCTGACGCGACCGAGCGGCAGCAGCGTCATGACCAGGGCGTCGAGCTGGAAGCCGCATCGTGATCAGCCGTATCTGGCGCGTGTACACCGACCCGTCATCCAGCCCGGCGGCGCTCGTCCTCAAGGGGTTGATCCCGGTTGAGATGGCGGGCTTCGTCTACCGGATGCTTGCCCGTGAGGGTTGGCCGACCCTCACTGGTTCGACCCTGGTGTCGGTGGTCCTGATGTGCATCATGCTGGGGATTGTCCGACAGCGAGACGAAGCACGTGCTGCCCTGACGACGTGGCAACCGGTAGAATGTAAGCCTTCCCGCGGGCGAAAATCCTCCTTCTGACCTGCGCTTTCCTCCGGCTCTGGAACGAGGCCGAGTGATCGTATCCCCTCCAAATCTCGGCACTCTCTACCGACGCCAGGACGGTGTCATTCTGTGGGTGCCGGACGTACTCCCCGTAGAGATCGAACCCGAAGACCAAGACCTGACCGTCCGCGAATGGCTGAGACTGGAGGCATCGTGAAGTCGAAGAGCAGCTGGAACGGCGGAGCTTTACCAGGCGTCGAGTGGCCGCCAGAACCTGTGCCCGCAGACCCTGAAGGTGCCAGAAGCATGATCATCGAACCGTTGCCTGCCCCGGACCGCTGCGTCAACTGCGGGGAAGTGTCCGCGATGCGGGAGATGATCTCCGAGGTGCTCGGCTACCCGCCAGAGCTGCGCTGTCGCTGCGAAACCCGCTTCGATCAGTGCGTACGCCAATCCACAGAAAACGATGGCTACTGCAATGGCTGCCGTGACGTACGACCGAACGGCGGCAGCCGAGAACACGTCATCGTCCTGATAGAGCACGACCGTGTGGCCAGCTTCGCCGCCACGCCCACCACATCGTGGTCGGATGCCCACTACTCGGTTGTGACCGCAGAGCAGATGGCGATAGCGGAGGACTTGCGATGGATGACCTGATCACCTTCCTCAGAGCGCGGCTCGACGAAGACGAGCAGGCGGCGCGCGATGCCAGCGCGGACGTATGGCGGAAGTCTGAGAGACCGTCCATCTGGGTGTCGTGCGAGGACGGGCCAGTGGCGCAGACGAAGTATTTCGAGGATGCGGCGCACATCGCACGCCACGACCCGGCCCGCGTACTCCGTGAGGTCGAGGCTAAGCGGCGCATGCTTGACCTGCATGCTCGTGACCACGCGTGTGTTGAACATGTGCGCGCTGGTGGCGACTCGGCACCCGGGACGATGATCTACGCCAACGACTGGTGGGTGGAATATCCGGGGCCGCCCTGCCTCGTCGTTCGCCTGCTCGCCCTGCCGTACTCCTACGACGCCGACTACAAGGCGGAGTGGAAGCCGTGAGCCTGATCTCACCACCTGTCCGGCCGCGAGCCCGCATCATCCACGCCTCCTGGGTCGAGGCGGTGTCCGCCGACAGCGTCGGCGGCGTCCGCATGTACTGGGTGTGCGAGTGCGGGCACGACGGCGTTGACGTAGTGGGCTCTCAGGGCGTCTGCCCCGGATGTCGCCGCCACGTCACGATTCCCGAGACCGAAACTGTCAGCGACACGTGACACAATCCACCGCGCGCCCAACTTGACCATGCCCTGACCTGCTGCGACACTACGTAATCAGAGTGGCATTTTGCGCCCTGAGCCCAACTAGTGGCCAGGGCGTTTTTGCATGTCAGGGGGCAAACATGCGGGCCGACCCAGTCACACTCAAGCAGGCGTCCGTGATCCTCCGACGCCCCTGGTCGTCCATCCGCGACTGGCCGAAACGCTACAACGCCCGCAAGCTGCGCGTCCCCGGCATCCTTGGCGAGCGCCCCGTCTACTACGACCTCGCAGACCTGGCCACGATCGAGAGCCACCTGCACAGAGGCGAGACGCCCCCCGCAACGCCCGAACTGAGAGACGCCCACCGCGCCCAGCACCAGGCAGCCTAGACACCTCTAGATTCCCGAAGACGCGCGCTTCCTTCCCCGAGAGCGCGCCGGGCTCCGCGGATCGCCCCCGTGACCGTGGAGCCCCACATTCCGTGCGGAGCTCATCAGTGCCACGTTTCCGCAGGTCGCATAAGTGCCACCTGCAGAAACGTGGCACCAAAGGAGTACGAAGACCGCGGCGCCTAGTCTCCGATGATCATCTCAATCGGAGCGCTCATCTGCGCCGCCGTGTACTGCAGTCGCCCTCGATTGGCGATCTGAACCCCGTAGAACGGCTCGTCGCCCGGGACCCCTGCAACCTCGAACGGGAACGTACAGCCGGCCTCTGCGAGTAGCCCGAACTGAAGTCGGCCAACACCGATCGTGCGGCCAGTTGCATCTGACACCACAACCTGAGCACCCTCAACCACGTCGGCGTACGTGCCGATACCGGTGCACCGCAGATTCTCGCTGATCTCCACCGTGTCGAACGTAGTCCGCACGACTAGGTTCCCCTTCACCACCACCGGCTCCGCTGAAAGCGACGAGACCGGAACCGGCGCCGAGGACGGAACAGCCGTGGTGCCCGGTGAGAGAACGAGAACAGACACGACCGCCACCGCGCCGACAGCCACCAATACGGCGGCTACAGCCAAGAGACCCTTCACGCGGGCATCGTCCTACCTCTCACAGGCGTGTACCAGACCCAGCAGACACAGCCGCCATCACGATTCGGAACGCGCCATGCCCCGCAGCCACGGACGTACCGGCTACCGCTGGCGCAAGGCCCGCGCCACCCTGATGCTCGAAGCCCCGGACGTGTGCTGGATCTGCGGCCACTCAGGCGGCGCGAACGAAGCAGACCACGACCCACCGCTCGCCAGACTGGAACTCCTCGGGCTCGACCCGTGCGACCCCAGATTCCTGCGCCGGGCACACGGCACCTGGTACCGCTGCCCCGTCTGCAACCGGGCCTGCAATCAATCCAAGGGGGACAAGGAACTACCCCCCGCCCCTCGCTCATCCCGTGCCTGGTGAAGCGCACATCCTCGCGATCTGCCTCTGACCGGAGTCTCAAGACTGCGACAATGGAACGATGAACGAGGCGCAGATGATCGACCATCGCGTTCATGACGAGGTCCACGATTGCATCCGCCCTAGTTGCGGCAAGCGCGCCCAGACTGCGTTCATCGCCCGCGAGCGCGGACGGTTCGCCGGGCAGGACATGAAGCCGGGCGACTGGATCGACCTGTGCGTCGACGACGCCGACGACGTCTACAACGCGCAGCACCAGACGTACGCCCAGCTGCCAGAGTGGCTGAAGGCGGATTCGAAGCGGGATCCACTCGATCAGCTTCTCGAAGACTTCGGATAATCCCCAGTCCCCTCGGAGATCAGGGTGCTGTACGTGGTGACCGGCCCACCAGCAGGGGGCAAGTCAACATGGGTCCGGGGGAGAGCAAAACCAGGGGACGTGGTCGTGGACTACGACCTCCTCGCAGGGGCTCTATCGGGGCCACGCCAGGGCGAAACCCACGGGCACCCCGAGGCGGTACGCCAGGTCGCCTACCGAGCCCGTACCGCAGCCATCCGCGAGGCGCTACGGCATACGGACAAGGTCGACGTCTACGTCATCCACTCCATGCCCAAGCCCGAGTGGCTGGCCATCTACGCCGAACACGGTGCAGAGATCGTCACCATCGACCCAGGCAGAGACGTGGTCATGCAGCGCATCGCAGCCGAACGACCAGCCACAGCCCGAGCCGTAGCCGCACGCTGGTACAACCAGACGAACAACGGGACCAGAGTGCAGGTCAGGGGTGGTATCCCCAAGGGTGGCAACGCCCACCCCCATCACCCCCAGTACACCCCACCACCCAGACCCTCCCGTCAGTGGTGACTTAGCGCTATCACCACGATGATTACGCAACGTAGCTGCGATCACATTCACTACGTTACGTGAAGTCGGACAGAACGGGACATCAGAACGTTAGCGCAGGTCAGATGGGGTAGGGGGCACCCCCATCACGCAACATGAAGATCAAGTGGGAGATCCGCGCCCGATCGCCGTTTTCTCTCCCCGCTACAAAAAGTAATCACCCCAAGATCGTCACCCCATGTGACCCGCCCCTAGGTAACGGTGCGTGAGGGGGATGTGATGACTCAGAGTAGTGGACCCTCGCAGCCGCTCGTGGCTGCGGTCGAGGAAGACTTGAAGCGGTGGGCCATCGATGCGAGAAGCGCTCTCGCTGCCAGCGCCCTGGACCTCGCGAACCGGTTAAGCGAGCCGGACATCAGGCCAGCGGCTGCGAGCATGCTCCACGCTCAATTGCGCGCGACGCTCACCGAGCTGGCGAAGATGGCGAAGCCCGAAGCGGCGAATGATCCGCTGGACGAGCTGCAGAAGCGGCGCGAGGCCCGCCGGCAGGGCGCGTGACTCTCCTCGGGGTCCAGACGCCGCGCATCGGCCTGATCCCGGAGTACGTCTCTTCGGCCGGTCAGGAAGCGATCGACCTGGCAGCTCAGGCGGGGCTGGTGCTGGACCCGTGGCAGAAGTACTGCCTGATCAACGGGCTGGGGGAGCGGGCGGACGGCCGGTGGGCGGCGTTCGAGTGCGGCATCGTCGTGTCCCGTCAAAACGGCAAGGGCGGCATCTTCGAGGCCAGGTGTCTCGCGGGGTTGTTCCTGTTCGGCGAGAAGCTGATTCTCTACAGCGCGCACGAGTTCAAGACCGCGACCGAGATGTTCCTGCGCATGAAGGCGCTGGTGGACAACACCGACGCGTTCCGTAAGCGGGTCAAGCGCATCCGGACGAGCCATGGCGACGAGGGCATCGAGCTTCTCGACGGCCGGCGCCTGAGGTTTGTGGCCAGGAGTACGGGCTCGGGCCGCGGCTTCTCGGGCGACGTGAACATCATGGACGAGGCGTTCAACCTGGCGGAGACCTCGGTGGACGCCCTGATGCCGACTATGTCGGCCCGCGACAATCCGCAGCTCTGGTACGGCTCCAGCGCGGCGGACAAGGCGATCGCTCCGTGTGAGCAGTTGGCCAGGGTGCGTCAGCGGGGTATCAAGGGCGACGACCCGAGCTTGTTCTACGCGGAGTGGTCGATCGATCCGCACACGAAGGAATGCGCTCGCGACGGCGACGGGATGGTCACTTGCACCGATCACGACAACCCGGACGCCCCGGAGAGCGTGGCCAAGGCCAACCCCGCGCTGGGCATCAGGATCTCGCTGGAGCACGTGATGCGCGAGCGGGCCTCGATGGGTGTGAAGGGGTATCTGCGCGAGCGGCTGGGTGTAGGTAACTGGCCGCTGAGCGAAGAGACTCAGTGGGAGGTCATCCCCGAGCCGACATGGCGGGCTCTGGCCGACGATGAGGTTCGCGACGCGGCCGGCGAAGTGATCCACCACGGGTCTGAGGCAGTCGGCAGGGTGGCGTTCGGGATCCACGTCAGCCCGGACCGGAGTTCGGCCGCCATAGCCACTGTGGGGCGGCGCGCGGACGGCCTGTACCACGTGGAGGTTGTGGACTACCGTCCTGGCACTCAGTGGGTGGCGGCTCGCGCCAAGCAGTTGGAGGAGCGGTGGCGCCCGTGCGCGTGGGTGGTCGATGCAGGCAGCCCGGCGGGGTCGTTGATCGCGGATCTGGACGCGGTTGACGTCGATCTGCCGGACGGCAAGCCGGGACGGCTGGAGATCACGAAACCGACGATGCAGCAGGTAGGCCACGGCTGGGGCCAGTTCATGGACGCGGTCATGCCGGAGCAGGGTGAACCCACACTCCGCTATCTGCCGCACCCTGCGCTGGACGTGGCGGTGGCTGGCGCAGCGACCAGGAAGCTCGGAGATAGCAAGGCGTGGGACAGCAAGGCCGCTGCTGTGGACATTTGCCCGCTGGTAGCCGCGACGCACGCGCTCTGGGGTTTCGCCACGAAGGGCCACATCGAGGAAGCGCCGCCGGTCATGCCGTTCGCGGTCTACGCGTAGGAGGATCACGTGGCGTTGACAGTCCCGCTTGACCGGATCACCGCTGAGGCGAGGCATGTCCGGTTTGGCCGCACGATGCTGACGGTTCTGGCTGGTGTGCTGTTCGGTCTCGGCTGGTGTGTCGCGAAGATTTTCTCCGGTGCCTGGTTCGCGATGGCGTGGACTGCGACTGCGGTGAAGGTCGGCTGGGTTGAGGCTCGCAAGGACTTGAGGCGCTGACCTTGGGCCTGTTGGAGCGGATCGCTGATGCGCGTGGGAGCCGGAGTCCGGCGCGCTCTTCGATGACCCTTGAGGAGTACATCAGCGCGCTTCAGTCGTACGCGTACGGCTCTGGGTTCGCTTACCCGGTCCAGCAGACGTTGGCTGGTCAACCAGTGGAGACCGCCGGCACGGACCTGGTCGGCTATGCACAGCAGGCGTATGCGGCGAACGGGCCCGTCTTCGCACTTCTCGCGGTCCGAATGGCGGTCTTCTCGTCGATTCGCTTCGCCTTCCAGGAGATGACGGGAGACCGGCCTGGCCGTCTTGGCTCCGGCCGCGGTTTGGCGCTTCTGGACCGTCCATGGGCGGGCGGCACCACACAGGACTTGCTCGTTCGGATGCTCCTCAACCGCGACCTTGCGGGCAACGCCTACGCCGTGCGGGCCGACGATGAGGTGGTTCTGCTCCGACCGGATTGGGTGCGGATCGTGCTGGAACCGCGGACCTTCGCGGGCGGCACGCTGGGCTACCGGCGGGTGGGCTACCTGTACGCCGAGGGCGGCCAGTTGGGCGACGAGAGCAAGGTCGTGGCCCTCCTGCCGGAGGAGGTATGCCACTTCGCTGCGGAGCCGGATCCGCTGGCCACCTACCGCGGCATGTCGTGGCTGACCCCGGTGATCCGGGAGATCATCAACGACAAGATGATGGGTCGCCATCAGACGGCGTTCTTCCAGAATGGCGCGACCCCGAACATGGTCGTCCGTCTGAACGCCGCGGTGGATTTTGACATGTTCAAGCGCTTCAAGGAGAGCTTCAACCTCGAACACCGAAGCGCTGAGAACGCCTACAAGACCTTGTTCCTAGGTGGCGGCGCCGATGTGACGGTGGTGGGGGCGGACTTCCAGCAGATGTCCTTCACCGCCGTTCAAGGCCGCGGCGAGACACGCCTGGCCGCCGCGGCTGGTGTGCCTGTCACGGTGGTGGGCTTCAGCGAAGGACTGCAAGGGAGCTCCCTCAACGCAGGGAACTACGGGCAGGCTCGGAGAAGGTTCGCGGACGGGACCATGCACCCACTCTGGAGGAACATCGCGGGCAGCCTCCAGCAGATCATTCCAGCACCCCGCGGCAAGCGGCTCTGGTACGACGCGCGAGACGTGCCATTCCTGCGCGAGGACGCCAAGGACATCGCGGAGATTCAGGGCCTCGAAGCATCGACGATCCGCCAACTCAACGACGCCGGCTACAAGCCCAAGTCGGTCGTGGCTGCGGTGACCGCGCAGGACTGGGACCTCCTGGAGCACAGCGGACTCTTCAGCGTGCAACTCCAAGCGCCAGGAACCGCGGCACCCACTCCGGACGAGGCCGATCCTGCCCCGGAGGCAGACAACGATCAAGGGGACGAATGATGGAAACCCTGCGCGAGCTCGACATCGTGCGCGCGGTGACGCCAGGGCGCGCAGGTGAAATCCGCGCCACCGAAGAGGGCGGCATGCCGACGATGGTCGTCCGCTTCTCGCGATTCGACGCCTGGTATGAGATCGACAGCTACTTCGAAGGCCGCTTCCTGGAGCGCACCGTTCGTGGCGCCTTCAAGAAGACGATCAACGAGAACCGGCAGAACATCAAGGTGCTGTTCGACCACGGCTACGACATGCAGATCGGCAACAAGGTCCTGGGGCCGATCGACAACCTCCGCGAGGAGGACGACTCCCCGGTCGGGGATGTGCCGCTGTTCGACACCTCCTACAACCGTGACCTGCTGCCCGGCCTGGAAGCCGGTGTGTACGGCTCCAGCTTCCGGTTCCGCGTCATCAAGGACGAGTGGAACGACGAGCCCGGCCGGTCTGAGTCCAACCCCGATGGCATCCCCGAGCGGACGATCAAAGAGGTCCGCCTGTTCGAGTTCGGGCCTGTCACCTTCCCGGCCAACCCGGACTCCACAGCCGGGGTTCGATGCCTGACCGACGCCTACTACGAGCGCCTCCGCAGCCGGGACCCGCACCGGGTCGAGGAGCTGATGGAGCGCGCCAGAGCACTCCGCACTCCCATCGTCGAAGCCGCCGCCGTCGGCACTTCGGATGAGGGAGCCGCACCTGACGCCGACGAGCCGGCCACGCGCCACTCGGACGGACTGACGCCTGCGCAACGGCGCCTGCGTCTGTACCCGTTCCTGACCATGGAAGGAGCCTCCTCATGACCATCGAGGAGCTTCGCGTGCGCATTGCCGAGATCGAGGCAGACATGCGCGGCATTCACGAGGCCGCCGGTGAAGCGGCTTTCGACGAGGACCAGCAGACTCGCTGGAGCGAGCTGGAGACAGAGCACACCGAGGTTGCGCGGCAGCGCGACGAGGCTGAGGCGGAGGAGCAGCGCGCTCAGGATGAGCTTCAGAGGCGCCGCGACTTCGTCCGCGACCTGGGTACCCGGTCGACGTCGCGTGTGGAGGATGGAGCACCTCGCGCCCCCGAGCACATGCGCCGCGTGGACCCGTGGGACGGCACCGAACTTCGCACGCTGTCGCGGGCAGAAGTCCGCGACAGGTCGATGAAGGTGCTGGAGGCGCGCGAGAACGTCCGTCACCTGGGCACCGGCCAAGTCGACAAGGTCGAGAAGCTGCTGCGCACCCGCAACGACGACACCGACGGCGGCAAGATCGGGCGCATGCTGCTCGCCTCGGAGTCCGAGGCTTACCGCAGCGCGTTCATGAAGGCCATGCACCACGCGCAGCCCGCCTTCACCGACGAAGAGGCCCGCGCGATCGACGAGTTCCGCGCCATGGCCGGCGGCACCGACGCTGCGGGCGGCTACGGCGTTCCCGTCCTCATCGACCCGACGATCATCCTGACGGCGCAGGGCTCCCTGAACCCGTTCCGGCGCCTGGCCCGGCAGGTCACGATCACCACGGACGAGTGGAAGGGTGTCTCCTCGGCGGGCGTCACCTGGTCTTACGACGCTGAGGGCTCCGCCGTGTCGGACGACTCGCCGACTCTGGCGCAGCCGACCGTGCCTGTGAACACGGCCCGCGGCTTCATCCCCTACTCGATCGAAGTCGGGATGGACTACCCCGGGTTCGCGGAGGAGATGTCCCGTCTCCTGATGGAGGGCTACGACGAACTGCAGGCGCGCGCGTTCGCGATCGGCTCCGGTTCGGGTGAGCCTCGCGGCATCATCACCGCTCTCGACGCCAACACCAACGTGGAGGTAGTGGTCACCACGGATGGCGCCTTCGGCGGTGTCGACATCAACAAGGTGTGGGGTGCCCTGCCGGACCGGTGGAAGCAGAACGCCACCTGGGTGATGAACCACGACGTCGGCAACGAGATCGCCAGCTTCGGCAACGGCAACAACCTGTCGTTCCTTACGGTCGACCTGACTGGCGTGATCGAGACGATCCGGCAGCGTCCGGTCGAGTTCGCCAGCTACTTCCCGGACTTCACCGGCACCACGGGCGCCAGCAACATCCTCGTGGTGGGCGACTGGCGCAACTACCTGATCGCCGACCGGGCTGGCATGACCGTCGAGCTCGTCCCGCACCTGTTCGACGTGACGTCGAACCGCCCAACCGGTCAGCGCGGCTGGTTCGCCGTGGCCCGCAACGGCGGCAACTCGGTCAATGACCTGGGCTTCCGCCTCCTCCAGAACGCTTAAGAACACATCAACCAACTTCCCGCCGGCCGTCTGGGTGGTCGGCTGGCGGGAACTCAACCACCCGCCACCACCCTTCCAGGAGGTAGATCATGGATGTCGTCATCGCGACCGACACCGTCAACGTCACCTGGCAAGGCCAGCGGTTGCACATCCCTCGCGGCAGCGCCTGGGACGCCTCCGACCCGATGGTCAAGGCGAATCCGGGCCTGTTCACCGCGGACGACCGGTTCGTGAACCGGACCGTGCCGCGCGAGGAAGCCGCCGAGCAGCCTGTCGAGCGTGCGACGGCGGCGCCCGGCGAGAAGAGCGCTGCGCGTCGGCCTCGGCCCGGCAAGTGAGCGCGCCCACCACCATGGCCGCACCGGAGGCGGAACACCACGTTGTGGACGGCAGCGTCTGCCTCGCCTACGTGCACGGCCATGAGGTTGCCTACTCGTGGCATCAGAGCGTCGTCGGCCTTCTCGGCCACGACCTGGCCGGTCAGCAGCGTGTTCTTCGCGGCGGCTACCTGGGGATGCGGTACGGCACGGGCGGCATCGTGGACGCGCGCAACGCGACGGTGCAGGAGTTTCTCTCTGGCGGCGGCGAGTGGCTGTTCTGGACAGACACTGACATGGGGTTCGCCCCGGACGCCCTCGACCGGCTGATCGAGAGCGCGCACCCGGTGGAGCGTCCGATCGTCGGAGCGTTGTGCTTCGCGCTGCAGGAGTATGAACTCGATGGGCTGGGCGGTCACCGCACCCGGCCTTGCCCGACCTTGTACAGGTGGGCGCAGGTCGGCGATGGCCGTTCCGGCTTCACCGCATGGCTGGACTACCCGCGCGAGCAGCTCGTCGAGGTGGCCGCGACCGGTTCGGCGTGCATCGTCATCCACCGCGATGTGCTCACGAAGATTGCCGAGCAGCACGGGCCGAACTGGTACTCCCGCATGGTGAACCCGACCACGAGCCAGATGATCAGCGAAGACCTGGCGTTCTGTGGTCGGGCTGCTGCTTGCGGCTTCCCGGTGTTCGTGGACACGCGAATCAAGACCACCCACCTCAAGCAGATCTGGGTGGGAGAGGACGCCTTCGCGCCGGAGGTGGCGCGATGAACTGGGGAGATATCGTCCTCACAGACGTTCCTGGCGGCGTCCGAGTCGATCGAGCCGACGAGACGTCAGCGATCAGCCTGGTTGTGCTGGCTCAAACCTGCTCACATTTCATACGGGTCGAGGACGACCGGATCACGATCGCCGACCAGGTCGTCTACCAGGTCACTGGCTACAGCTTCGAGAACAAGGCGCTGCTAGTCCGGCTTGTCGAGGACCGCCGCTCCTGCGCGTCAGGAGCAACTCCTGCGGCGGTGGGAGCATGACCTCTCAGAGTGAGGGCTTGGTCGTCATCGTGCCCTCGCGCGGACGCCCAACTGCAGCACTGGAACTCGCCGGGACCTTCCAAGCGACCTGCGCGCTGAACACTCGCCCCGTGTTCGCAGTCGACGCCGACGACCCGACCGCGGAGGACTACCAGGAGGTTGTCCGGCAGGGTCTCGGCTCGGTCATCGTGGCTGATCACACGTCCATGGTGGACGCGCTCAACCGTCGGGCTGCTGGGTACGCGAACCTCGAAGAAGACCTCCGTCCGACAGCGATCGGGTTCATGGGTGACGATCACCGGCCCAGGAGCGTCGGCTGGGATGCTGCCTACCTGGCGGTTCTGGCTGAACGCCCCGGGTTCGTGTACGGCAACGACCTCGTGCAGCGCGCCAACCTCCCCACGCAGATTGCGATCAGCACCAGCGTGGTCGCGGCTCTTGGACATATGGCGCCGGGATGCTTGACCCACCTGTACGTGGACAATTACTGGCGGCATCTCGGCCAGGCGGCGGGCTGTATCACCTACCTGCCGGACGTTGTGGTCGAGCACCTTCATCCGGTCGCTGGAACGGCTCCGGTCGATGACGGGTACCTGAGGGTGAACGCGCCTGAGATGTACGCGCGCGATCGTGCCGCGTTCCAGGCGTACATGGCCGAGCATGGGCAACGCGAGGTCCTGGCCGTGCGCGAGTCGTGCGTGGCGGTGGCGCGATGACGCGGAAGCGGCTGCGTCCGGCCCATACCGAGGACGAGCTCAAGGCGCTGTACAGGACGCCACACGACCACCGCCGGTGGCGGGATCACCATCTGCGGGTGGACGCGACCATCGCGGTGGCCCGCTGGATGGCCAGCGACGGCTTGGCCAGTGCGGCGGATTTGTCGTGCGGGAACGGCACAATACTGTCGGCGGTCCCTGCCGCCACAAGGCACTTCGGGGACTTCGCACCCGGATACGAGTTCCGCGGCCCGATTGAGCAGACGATCAACGAGTTGCCCAACGTCGACCTGTTCATCTGCAGCGAGACGATCGAGCACCTGGACGACCCCGACGCCGTGCTCCGACAGGTCCGTGACCGGGCCCGAATGCTGGTGCTGTCGACGCCGGTAGACGCCTGGAATGACACCAACTCTGAGCACTATTGGGCGTGGTCGCGGGAGGACGTCGAGGACATGCTCCAGGCGGCGGGCTGGCGGCTCCACTTCTACGGGACCGCTGACTTCCGAGACATGGGTCTGCCGTACTGCTTCGGCATCTGGGGTGTGCGTTGAGAGCCCTGGTCACCGGCTCGGCTGGGTTCGTCGGACGCCACATGGAGGCTGAGCTGCTGCGTCGCGGCTGGTCGGTCTGCGTGTGCGACATCGACGACTACGCGGGCGGCATCGATGCCCATGACATCTTCCGCGCGAGCATCGAGCAATATGACCTGGTGGTGCACGCTGCAGCGACGGCGCCCCATCGGCAGGCCATTGACTCGCAGCCCATGAACCTTGCACTCGACCTCGCTCTGGACGCGGCCATGTTCGAGTGGGCGGTACGCACCGGCCAGCGGCGCGTGCTGTACCTGTCGAGCAGTGCGGCATATCCGATCGACTACCAGGACGACTTTGCAGCCGCGAAGCCGCTCACGGAGGACATGATCCGGTTCGACCGGTACAACATCGGCACGCCCGACGCTGCCTACGGCTGGACCAAACTCACGGGCGAGCGCATGGCCGCCGCTGCGGCCCACGCCGGGCTCGCGGTCCATATCGTCAGGCCGTTCAGCGGATACGGCGAGGACCAGGGCGAGCAGTGGCCGTTCGGCGCGTTCGCCTCGCGGGCTGAGCGCCGCGAGAACCCGTTCACGATCTGGGGCGATGGCACCCAGGTCCGGGACTGGATCCACATCTCCGATGTCGTGGCCGGCGCCCTGGCCGTGGTCGACGCCGACGTCCGGGAGCCGGTCAACCTGTGCACTGGCGTCGGCACCAGCATGCGGGAACTCGCGGAGCTGATGTGCGCCGAGGCCGGATACAAGCCTGCGTTCGAGCTGCGCGGAGACGCTCCGGCGGGCGTGGCCTACCGGGTGGGGGATCCGGCGAGGCTCCTGTCCATCTACCAGCCTCGGGTGTCGCTAGCTGAGGGCGTGTGCCGTGCTCTCGCCCTGACGAAGGAGCCAGCGTGACAGTCCTGCTTCTGGAACGCCGCTGGGACTGCCCCAAGTGCCCGTCCAAAGCGGTCACCCGCGACGGCAAGACGCCGATGCACCCATGCCGCGGCGTCAAAGGGCTCATGATCCCGCTAGTCCCAGAAGGCACCCGCTGCAAGGTCGAGGCCGTGGAGCGTGGCGACTGGGTCGGCGAGGAACTTGTTCAGACGGACGCGGAAGGTCGGCCTGTGATGGCGGTCGTCACGACCCGCGACGACGGCCAGGACTGCACCGTGTACGCGCCGACGGCGCAAGGTGAGAAGGAGTAGAGGGCTGTGGCCTGGACAAACAGCAAGATTTTCCGGCAGTTCCTGGCCGATGCGGTCCTCAACGTCGCCGCATTCGACCTCGACAGCGACACCTTTAAGGCTGCGCTGTACAACAACTCGATCACCCCGGACAACGACGTCACGGCAGCCAACTCGGCCTTCAACGTGGGCCAGTGGGCTACTGCCAACGAGGTCAGCGAATCCGGGCAGTGGGCGTCGGGCGGTGTCGCTCTCACCTCCCCGACCATCAACGTGGGCACCGCCGACGTCGTGTTCTGGGATGCAGCAGACACTGCCTCGGGCTCGGCGGCCGACCTGGCGAACGTCTATGGATGCCTGGTCTATGACGACACTTTGACCACACCGGTGGCCGACCAGGGAATCTCCTACAACTACTTCGGAGGCGCGAATAGTGTGGTAAACGGCACCTTCACGATCGTCTGGCACAGCAACGGAATCTGGCGTATGACATTGTGATCATGCCGCCGTAAAATATGCTCCGATTGTGACGGAAACATGCTCCTTGGCGGAGTGCTCGCGCCCCGTGTACGCGAGGACTCTGTGCTCGCGCCACTATCAGAAGGCCCGCGCGCAAGGTTCCACCCCACCGTCCGAGGCGGTACGCAGGGCTTGCGAATTCTGCGGCGAGCTAATGACCAGACGAGTAAGCGCGCGAGCCAAGTTCTGCTCGCCTGCTTGCAAGGAGTCAGCTCGAACGGCAGCGCGGCAAGCGGCTACGAAGGCGGCCCTTCGTGGTCGACTCTGTCGCCAATGCGGCAATCCGGTCGACCACGCCAAGAAGGCCAAGGCGGTGTTCTGCTCGGCAGCGTGTTCGACCAAGAACCAGAATGACAAAAGGACGGCCGCTACGAAGGCGGCGAACCTGGCCAAACGGCAGCCATGCCGCAACTGCGGCGGTCGGATTCCGGACTCCGTCCGGTCGCACGCTCTGTACTGCTCGCGAGAATGCATGAGCAAGCACGTACGAGCGAGGAACTATGACAGCGATCGAGCGCGAGACCTTAACCGTCGCTACCACTACGGCATCACGACGGAAGAGTTCGACGAGATCTTCACCGCTCAGAGCGGCAAGTGTGCGATCTGTGGCACGACCGAATGGCCGGGCAAGCACAATCGGCCGCACGTTGATCACTGCCATAAGACGGGCAACGTTCGGGGCATTCTCTGCACCAACTGCAACCAAGGACTAGGGCGGTTTAGGGACCGTGTCGAGATCTTGGAAGCTGCGATCGCCTACCTGACCAACGCTGCTCGCTAGTCCGCGCAAACCAAGCCCCGGAACTCGCCTTCCGGGGCTTCTTCATGTCCCGAAGGGGGCGAAGTGGCTCTTCTCGACGCCACGGGCCGTGCCCGAGTCGCTGCCCAATGGATGCGTCAGAACCGCAGCGTGTGTGCGTTTACCAAGCCGGATCTGGCGGCGGCTGTGGCCGCGATCGACCAGTGGATCGAAGACAACCAAGCCAGCTTCAACAGTTTCCTTCCCCAGCCGTACCGGTCGCTGGCGACCACGACACAGAAGGCGGATCTGTTCTGCGAGGTGCTGATGCGGCGGGTGGGCCGCCATCGGGCTGAGGAGGACTAGTGGCCACGGTCAAGCTGCCTCTCAGCCCGGAAGAGCCCCAGATCGCCTCCTCGGGCTTTCCTCAGCCGGTGAAGGCGAACGGCACGAACTATCCCGTGTCTGGGCTGGCGTTCGACGCCTCCAGCACGGAGTCGGTGTATTTCAAGCGGCGCCTGGCCAATTATGGCAGCGGCAACATCACGCTCAATATCACTTGGTATGCCGACACCGCCTCGTCGGGTGTGGTCCGCTGGTCGGCGGCCATCGCATGCATCACCCCGAACACCGACTCGCAAGATCCGGAGACCAAGAGCTTCGCCACCGCGACGGACACCGATGACACCCACCTCGGTACCACGGGGCAGCGGGTGCATGGCCACGACATCGTCATCAGTAACCTGGACTCCGCTGCTGCGGGTGACGTTGCCTGGATTCGCCTGCAGCGGCTGGGCGGTCACGCGAACGACACCATGACCGGCGATGCGATCCTCACCGAGGCCGAACTCTCCTACAGCGACACGTAGGAGGCTCGGGTGAGTGTCCGCTTCGACGCCGACGGCGAGGACTACACCTCCAGCGTGAGCCTGGGATCGATCACTCAATTCTCGATCTCGCTCTGGGCCAACGTCAGGGTCAACCGGGGCACTTGGACGACTATTTTCTCGCTCGATAACGGCACCGGCAGCGTGTTGTGCATGCAGGCGCCGGCGGGCAACAATATGCGCGTTTTCGACCAGGCCGTCGATCTCGGCGCGCAGCAGTCCCTCACCGTAGACACCTGGTACCACATCGTCCTCATCCGCAATGGCACCGCAGGTGAATGGCGCATGCGGGCAGCTGGCGCCACCACCTACAGCGCAGCCACCTGGAACACAGGAGCAGGCTCCACTCTTGTCGCGAACACGCTGCGTTTGGGCGAGTCCCCGTGGACCGGCGAATGGTTCAACGGAAGTGTCTGCAACGTCAAGCTGTGGAGCGGCAACGTCCCTCTCGCCGATCTAGAGTCGGAAGGTAGCCAGTACCGGCCGAACCGCGTTACTGACTTGGTGGCCTGGTATCCATTGTTGGCGCCGGAGACGTCTGACTACAGCGGCAACGCGCGTACGCTATCCGGCGGCTCCGGGACTGCGGTGGACGACGGGCCACCGATCCTATGGGGCGGACCTCCACTGCAGCTGATCCTGCCTGCGGCGTCAGCAGGCACGACTGCGAACGCCGAAGCCGCGACTGCGGCCGGTAGTGCGGAATCCGCAGCTACGGCGGTTACCTCCGTGGCCGAGGGCGCAGGGGCGGTTGGCCAGGCGGAGACGCCATCAGCAGGTGTAGCAGCGTCGGCTGATGTGGCCGCGGCGACGGCCGCGGCGATCGACACGACCGTGCAGGTCGCAGCTTTAGTCGACGTTGCGGCGGGTTCGGCTGATGGCCAAGCACCTTCGGCAAGCATCACGGTTAGCAGCGACCCGGCTGCCTCTACCGCGACAGCCCAAGACGCCTCAGCCGTCGTGGGGACCCTGGCACTCGCAGACGTCGCACAAGCTGTCGCGGCTCCTGCCGATGCCTCGACAGCCGTGGCCGTCGGCGCAGATGTCGCTTCCGGAGGCGGGCAAGGCCAAGATGCATCCGCCTCCGTGTCCGCCACGCCAGACATCGCCACCACCGCCATCGCCGCGGAGCCGCCCGCGACCTCCCTAGCGCTCACTGCGGAGACGGCCAGCTCGACCGCTCTGGGAACCGATGCGGCAGGTGCCACCGCGGTCCTCGCGGCGGCCGGAGCCTCGACGGTGACGGCGACAGCAGCCGACCCTTCACCGTCTCTCGCACCAGCCGCAGACTCCGCGCAAGCCGGCGCCACAGCAGAGCAGCAGAGCACCTCCCTGTTGAGCTCCGCAGTTGAAGCCATCGCCACCGCCCACGCGCTGGACGCATCCGCCACCACCTCAGGCGGCGGAACAGCACCAGCCGAAGCAGCCGCTGCCGGTGCCGACGCCAACGACGCGAGCGTCGCGATCACAGTCGCAGCTCAACACGCGCTGATCACGGGGCAAGCGACCGACGCGTCCGCCGTATTGGCAGCCGAACCCGATGCAGCCACAGTCTCGGCGCTCGGCCTCGACTCTTCAGCCACCATCGCGGCCGAGGCTCCGGAAGCGCTGGCTATTGCTGAAGCGCTGGATGCGACGGTTACCACCGATACGGCGAGCCACGCGTTCGCGCAGGTAGCGACCGCATCGGCTGACGCGTTGGCTCCTGCGGCGGCGGTCGCCGTGCTCGCCGAGGCGGCCCTGATCGTCGCCATGGCCATGGATCCCGCGGTCCCGACGAGGTCTGGCCGCATGCACCCAAACACTCGACCTGCCCCCGCCATGGCAGGGGCCAGTCGAGGCGCTCCAAGCGTCTCTTCGTCGCCGCGCTCTACCTCGACGATGACGGGAGGGTAGGAGTTGTCCTTCGACCTTGGCGACCCAGTCCCGCTGTCCGTGACGATCACTGACGCTGCCGGCATCCCAGCGGACGCCACCTCCGTATCGGTCACGATCACCTTGCCGGACGGGACCACGGTCTCGTCCGGGGCGATCAGTTCGACGAGCGCGGGTGTCTACGACTACGACTACCTCACGCTCCAGGCTGGCCGGCACAACGTCCGCTGGCTGGCGACCGGTACAAACGCGAGCGCGTTCAGCGACGCCTTCGACGTAGATCCTGCCGACGGTGGAGCGTTTGTGTCCCTCCAGGATGCCCGCACCCATCTGAAGAAGACACCGGCAGAAGACGAGCAAGTCCGCGAGTACGTCGAAGCAGCCTGCCGGATGATCACCGACCGGATGGGGAGGGTCTCGCCGACGACCGAGGTCGCGGACTGCCCCGTCGTGAACGGTAGAGCGATCCTTCCACATAGACCCGTGATCGCGGTCAACTCGGTGGTGAACCTGCCCGGCGGCGCGGTGGTGGCCCAAGCTGATCCGATGGTGGGCACCGAGGGGTGGACGCTGGATTCACCCGAAGGTGTACTGACCGTCACCGGCTGGCACAGGCGCCTGCGAGTCACCTACCGGGCTGGACGCACACCGCTCCCTCCGAACTTCCGGCTGGCTGCACTGGAACTCATCACCCACCTATGGCGGGGCAGCCAGCACAACCAGGCAGGCGGGCGGCCAGGGCTGGGGGAGTCCGACGTGCTCACGGCCAGCGTGCGCCCATTCGCGATGCCGTACCGCGTCATGGAACTCCTGGGTTTGAAGAAGGACCAGGAGCGCGACGAACTGTTCGTCGGTTGAAAGGACATTGATGTCGACCATTCCGGCTGTTCTCGACGCCCTCGTCGCGGCTGCCGAGCGTGCTCTCCCGGACGTTCAGGTGCTGGATGGTGGGCCCACGGTCGAGGTGTGCGACGACGTGATCGCGATCGGCTACAGCGGCAGCACCGAGCCCGACGTCCGTTCGATCCTGACCCGCGAGCAACTCGACATGCAGCCGGACCTGGAGCGCTACGACGTCATGTGCATGGCGTCCGCCTGGCGCGGAGACGCGCACAACGACGGCCGACCCGATTCGAAGACCGTCCGTGATCGAGTGTTTCAACTGCTAGCCGGTCTCCGCGACGAGTTAGCCAGGGATCCGCAGCTGGGGGGCGTGGTGATGATGGCCCGCATGTCGACGATGGATGTGATGTTCCATCAGACCAAGGCCGGGCCGGTCTGTGAGGCGCGCTTCCAGGTGCACGTTGACGCGTTCTCGGTGGCGTGATGGCTGATTCCACAGATCCGTCGCAAGCGATCCGCCAGCTCGCAGCGGAGATCGGCGGCATCCCGAAGGAGTTGCGCCAGAAGTTGCGTCCAGCTCTGCGGGCCGCTGCCGAACCGGTCGTTCGAGACGCGCGGGCGCGAGCTTCTTGGTCGACGCGGATCCCGAGAGCGATCTCTATGAGTGTTCGTTTCAGCCGTGATCCGGGCGTGCTGATCAGAGTGCGCCGGTCGGTGGCTCCGCATGGCCGCGCCTACGAGGGGATCACCGGCGCCTCGCATTTCGTGCATCCCGTGTTCGGCCACCGGGACCGCGAGGTGACAGAGGAGACCAGGCCCTACCTGGAACCCGCGGTCCGGGCGGCGGCGGACACCGTGCTCGCGAAGGCGGCCGGAGTCGTGGACGAGGTCGCGCGGGAGCACGGCTTCCGATGAAAGAAAGGCGATACGGATGGCCTTCAGGCTGACATCACTCTTCACTCTGGAGGCCGAGATCACCTCGCCTCTGGACCTCACAACGCCCACGTCTGCCCTGGCAGTGGCTCGTCAACTGGCCCTGGCCGAGGGAGCGGGCGCCGGCCAGGCGAACATGATCTGGTCGGATACGCGAACCATCAACGCGTCCGCGACCGACAGCCTCGACCTGGCGGGATCCCTCGTGGGGCCGCTTGGCGGCACGCTGACCTTCGCCCGCATCAAGATGCTGGTCGTCGCCGCGGCGGCGGGCAACACCAACAACGTCCTGATCACCCGGCCGGCGTCCAATGCTGTGCCGCTGTTGAGTGCCGCGGCGAACATCCCTGTGCACCCTGGCGGTCTGTTCGTCTGGTACGCCCCGTCTGCTGCGGGAGTCGTGGTCACCGCTGGCACGGGCGATCTGCTGGACCTGGTCAACTCGGCGGGCGGCACCAGCGTGACGTGTGACGTCGTCATCGTCGGCGCGAACGCGTAGGGGGCCGCATGGACACTGTGTGGATCGCCCACCCGAACCTGCCGGACCGGAAGGTCCCCGTACCTCGGGAGAGTCTCCCGCATCACCAGCGGGCGGGCTGGGAGGAGACCGACCCTCCGCCGCCGCTCCCGGACGAGGAGCCAGGCCAGCCAACCGAAGAGATCACCGATCAAGCCCCGGCAGAAACCGCCGGGGCTTCTTCTTTGCCCGAAACCAGTTCGCCGAAGGGTCGGCGCTCCAAGGGGGATGAGTAATGCCTGCAACGCCGATCACTCCGGCCACGCGATTCTTCCGGCCTGGCATCACGAAGTGCGTGTGGACCGTCTCGGTGGCGAACATCGCGGCGATCACCCGTGCTGAGATCAACGCCGGGTCGGACCTGTCGAAGGACGTCGCTGACATCTCCGGCTGGATGGTCTCCGGACAGAAGATCGATACCCCGGACCTGAACAGCCGCTTCGTGTCGAACATCCCTGGCTTGACCAGCGCCGACGAGAGCGCGATCACCTTCTACCAGGGCGTCACCGGCTCGGACGTCCGCACGCTGATGCCCCGCGACACGGACGGCTACATCGTCTGGTTCGACGGCGGCGACGTGGCGGGCCGCAAGTGCGACGTCTTCCCCGTCCGCGTCCTGTCCGTCGGCAAGGTGCGGTCCATGGGCGCCGAGGCCGCGCGCCTCGCCATCCAGTATGCCGTCACGTCCGAGCCCGCAGAGAACGTGACCATCCCGGCATGACGACCGAGGACCGCCTGCTCAACCGGGAGCGCCTGTTCGCCGAGCATCCGATCCGGATCGACGACGACACAGAAGCGCGTCAAGAGGTTGAGCAGGCGAGGCTCGTGCTGAATCTTCTGCGCGCACAAGGCGACGCCGACGAGACGGCTCTCAAGCAGGCTCAGGAAGCACTCATCCAGGCCCGGAGTACGCTGCGGGCCTGCTACGAGTGGATCCCGCTGCGAGCGATGGAAGCAGACGAGTTCGAAGCGCTGATGGGCAAGCACAAGCCACGCCCAGAAACTGACGACACTCTCTTCAATCGGGAGACGTTCCCGCGCGCATGCCTGCTGGCCTGCGATGAAAGCGGCAGGTCGGAGGCCGACTGGGACCACATCTGGAAGCGTGTCCTGTCCAAGCCCGAGCGGACCGAGCTGTGCAACACGGCCATCCGGGTCAACGCCAGAACGCCGGATGAGTCGCTCCCAAAAGGCTGGGCGCAGATCGAACCCTCGCTCTAGAGCTGGCGGTCTGCCACCACTACCGGATCCGCCACAGCGATCTCCTCCGATGGGATGCCGACGACCGCGACAAGGCACTCTGGTACTGGATCCGCCAGCGTGAGACGTGCCAGAACTGCGGCACCCGCGAAGAGGAGTGGGACGAGACCCGCGGCGGCTACCGCTACGCATACGTTGCCGAGCCGCGCCGGTGCCGCGGCTGTGAGGTCAAGGAAGCGGCCAAGGAGACGGTGACAGCCGAGGACGGCCGCGGAGTCCACATCGTGCTGCTGCGTAACGAGGAGGTGCCCCATGCCGACTCGTGACCTGGTCATCGCGCTCAAATCCCAGTGGGACGGCTCTGGCACCAACGCTGCCGACAAAGGACTGAAGAAGACCGAGGACTCATCGCGGGCCCTGGCGCGCGAGCTGGAGCGGATGGAGAAGCAGGCCCGGCAGCAGGCCGCGGCGATGACGCAGAACGCAGCTGCGACGGACCGCTTCGGGCAGCACCTGGAGGATGTCGGCCGCACCGCCATCCGCACGAGGAAGCTGCTGGAGGACGCCACCAAGCGCCTGCCGGAGATCGAGATCACGGCGGACAGCAGCAACGCGGAAAGGCGGGTGGCGGACGTGGTCCGGCGCCTGCGTGAGCTGCGCAGCCAGCGGATCGGGATCGACATCGACGCGTCCGATGCCGCGGCGGAGACCGAGCGTCTGCGCCGCGACCTGACGCAGCTCGCCGCGATGAACCCGGAGATCTTCGTCGATGCGAACGTCGAACGGGCGCTGCGAGACCTGGAGAAGGTGGAGCGGGAGGCGCGTAACCTCGCCGGCCGCGATGTGACGGTCGATGTCAACGTGTCCGGCGCTTCTGCGTCGGCCACGGCTATCGGGCTGATCCAGAACGCGCTCGCCATGGTCCGCTCGTCGGGTCCGGCTGCGGGCATTGCGGTGGGTGCCGCGCTCATAGCGCTCCCGGCGGCGTCTGCGCTGGCGGCGAACGCGATCACGGTGGGATTGGGTGGCGCCCTGGCCGGGCTCGGTCTGGCAGCCTCGCACGGCAGCGACGCGGCGCAGGACGCGATCGGCCAGCTCAAGGAGGCCGTCAAACGCGAATCGGCGGTCATGGGCCAGCCGTTCGAACGCGTCTGGACGACGATCGCGCAGGTCGCGGAGCGGGAACTGGTCAAGCTGTCGCCCATCGTCCGCCGCGCGCTTGACAACCTGGCTCCCGACGTCCAGGACTTCGTCGAGGACACTGGCGACAGCCTGGGCGAGCTTGAGCCGGCGATCGACGGGATCGAGCGCGCCTTCTCGGCGGTGTTGCAGCAGCTCGGACCGCGCATGCCGCAGATCATGCAGCATTTGGCCGCTGCGATCAGCGCGGTCACGGACGCGGTGGAGGAGAATCCGGAGCTGCTGGCCGATGTGGCGGTCAACATGGCCCGGATCGCGGAGTGGACGGGTAACGCGGTTGCGAGCTTGTCCCGGTTTGCGATCTGGATTCGCGAGAACACCGGCGTGATCAAGGCGCTGATGGCGGTGCTCAATCCTGCGAGCCTGGGGCTGGCGGAGTGGGCGGAGGGCGCGGCGCAGGCCGGGCGGGCGAACGACACCATGGCCAAGTCCGCCGGCCCGGTCGCGGACGGGTTCACGGTCATCTCCGAGTCCGCTGACGAGGCGTCGGCGAAGATGCGCGAGGGCTGGACATCCGCCTACGCCTCGTTCGTGCAGCTCGGCCAGGTCATGTCGTCCGTTCAGCAGCGGGCTTCCTCGACGAACAGTTTCGCTCAGGCGCAGGAGCGTGCGGCTGAGGTGCAGCGGCAGGGCGCCGAGCGGATCGCGCGCGCCGAGCGGGAACTGGCCGACGTCCAGGAGCAGAGCGCGGAACGGATCGCCGCGGCCAAGCAGCGGGTGAAGGACGCTCGGCGGGCAGCGGCCCAGGCTGCGGAGGACGCCCAGGAACGGATCCGCGACGCGCAAGAGGCCGTCACCGCGGCGGAGGAAGAAGGGGCCCGCCGGGTCGCGGAAGCCCAGCAGCGTGTGGAGGACGCACGCGAACGGGTGGCGCAGGCAGCCGAGGAGTCGAGCCGCCGGATCGAGGACGCCGAGCGGCGGCTGGCCGACGCTTCGGCGGATGCGGCGGCCCGCCAGGTGGACGCCGAACGGCGAGTGCAGGATGCCCACCGGCGTACGGAGGACGCGGTCGAGGACCTGACCGCTGCCCGAGCTCGGGCACAGGAGCGGCTTGAGGACCTGATCGCTGCAGAGTCCGGTGCCGCCCTCGACGAGGAAGGCGCGGCTCTCGCGATCGAGCGGGCCCGGCAGCGCATGCAGGAGATCAATGACGACTCCGAGTCGGACGATCTCGACCGGCGGGAGGCCGAACTCGCCTACCGGCAGGCGATCGAACGTCTCAACGAGGTACGGCGGCGCAACGAGGACCTGCGGCAGGAGCTCGCGGATGCGCGGGCGCGCGGGATCGAAGGCTCTGCGGAGGTTGTGGATGCGATCGGCCGAGTCGAGGACGCGCGCCGTGCAGAGGGCGAGGCGGCAGAGGCGGCGGCACGGCAGCGGGAGGAGTCGGCGCGCACGATCGCCGACGCTGAGCGCGCTTTGGCGGACGCGCACGCGGATGCGGCGCGGCAGCAGGCGGACGCGTCGCGGGCGCTCGCCGATGCCGAGGCCGAGCTGGACCGGGCGCGCGCTGAGTCGGCCCGGTCGGTCCGGGACGCGCAGAAGGAGGTCGCAGACGCGCAGGCGGACGCCGCCCAGGTCGCCAAGGACTCCGCACGCACTGTGGCTGAGGCCCAGGCGGAGGCTGCCCGCGCTGTGCGGGACGCGTCCCGTGATGTGCTGGAGGCCGAGCGGGAGGTCCGAGAGGCCAGGCAGGAAGCGGCCCGAGACACCCGCAACGCCAACGAGTCGGTGATCGAGTCGTACGGGCGCCTGCGCGGCGACGCCAAGCTCACCAGCCAGGAGCTGCTGGCCGAGCTGGAGAAGCAGGTCCGCGATCAAGAGCAGTGGGCCAGCAATTTGATCTCGCTGGCTGGGCGGGTGCCGGACGCGATGCTCGAAGAGCTGGCAACTCTCGGCCCAGGTGCGGCTGGCGTCGTCGCCGCCGCGGCGGACATGAGCGACGCCGAGCTGCGGAAGTTCATTGACCTTCATGGCCGGTCCGGCAAGGAGGCCGGCGCGACGTTCGCGCGCAACCTCGACGATGCTGCACCAGTGCTGCGGGAGATCGCCCGCCAGCGTGGCGAGGAGGTGGCCGACAAGGTCCGGGAGGGGATGGACGGCGGGCGTCTCAGCGTGTACGACGCGGCACGCCGGGTCGGTCTGACGATCAGCCAGGGCGTCGGGACGGACCGCCAGGTGAAGATCACCGTGGACACCAGCGAGGCTGACGCCACCATGAACGCCTGGCTGCTCAAGTACAGCGCCCACATCAGCCAGCACTATGCCGATGGCGGTATCGCGTACTTCGCCGGTGGCGCCGAGAACCACGTCGCCCAGATCGCCGGGCCCGGCATCACTCGGGTGTGGGCGGAGCCCGAGACCGGCGGAGAGGCGTACATACCGTTGGCAATGTCCAAGCGGGGCCGCTCCGAGGAGATTCTGTCGGAGGTGGCCGAGCGGTTCGGCGGACGCTTCTACAAGACCCTGCCGGTGTCGCGGGGCAGCGTGTCCGCCGGCGGAGGCGGCATGTACCGTCCGGCGCCGGTCTACAACATCACCGTCAACGGTGGGCTGGACAGTGGCGCGGAGATCGGTGCCCGGGTCGTGGCGTCCATCCAGGCGTACGAGCAGGGCTCCGGCGCTGCATGGCGGCGGTCGGCTTGAGCCTGCCCACGGTCGGTATCGAGGTGATGTTCGACAGCGTTGCGCTGATCGGCGTTCAGAGGGCGAACAGCCTCGACGCGGGCACGAACGCGGCCACGATCTCGACGAGCAACAGTGGTGGCGCGTCGGGGAACGCCTTCGACGCCATCACAGGGTCGCCGCGGTTCTCGAACGCCCAGGTGTTCGGGGGTAGCGGCTTGTCAGCGTTCAACCCCACCTCGGGTGCCGACTGCCACATGGACTGGTCTGGCGTCACTCAGCCGGGGAACACCTTCTGCGCCCGCTTCTACATGTACCTCGTGTCCGCCACGTCCGGCACGCAGCGGGTGTTCGTCCTGATCGGCGCGAGCGGCGTGACGTCCGCAGTGTGGATCTTCAACAACCGCACACTCCGGCTCTACACCGGATTCTCCACCGCGGTTGTGGCCCAGCTGACCACACCCGTCCCAATTGGGCAGTGGGTACGGGTCGAGATGCGCTGGACGATCGACGTCAGCGGCAACGGCACCGGCGAAATCTGGCTGTACACCAACCCGAACAGCACTACCCACACCGACTACGCCATCTCCAGCGTCGTGGCCTGGCCCAACGGCAAGCCCGGCGGAGCCGAATGGCATCTGCAGCGCGACGCCGGCGGCTACTGGCACACCGACCTCATCGCCGTCGCCGCCAACAAGATCGGCCCAGCCGGTACCTGGACTACCTTGACAGCGTACGGCAAGCGCGGGATCTCCACCCGCCGCGGCTCTTCGCGCATCGAGAGCCCGATCATCCGCTACGAGGCCGGCACGGCGAGCGCCTGGCTGAACAACACCGACCGCCGGTTCGACCCCACGCATCTGTCAGGACCGTACGTCAGCGGCGGTCGGTCCCAGGTCACGCCGATGAAGCCGATCCGGTTCCGGGCGACCTGGAACTCGGTGACGTACGACGTCTTCCGCGGGTTCGTGGACCAGTGGGACGTGATCCACGTCGCCGACGTCTATTCCGAGGTCAGGGTTCTGGCTACGGACGGCTTCAAGATCCTCCGCAACCGCCGGCGCCCGGCGGTCACGCCGGTTGGCGCGGGCGAGAATACCGGCGCGCGGATCACCCGCATCCTTAACAGCGCGGGCTGGCCAGCAGCGGACCGTTTGATCGCCACGGGCAACAGCACTCTGCAAGCCACCGACTTGGAAGGCGTTGCGCTCGACGAGCTGCAGACGGCCACCGAGTCGGAGATCGGCGAACTCTACATCGACGCCAGCGGCCGGGTCGTGTTCCGCAATCGCCAAGCCGCACTCATGGAGACGCGGTCCAACACCGTCCAAGCCACGTTCGGACAGACCGTCGGAGTCCCTGCACCCGTTCAGGCCAAGGTGGTCACTGACGACGCCACCATGTGGAACGAGATCAAGGTCAAGCGAACCGGTGGCACAGAACTGCTCATCGGCGACGAGGCGAGCCAGGTCGAGTATCAGGTGCGCACGTTTCAACCGCCAGAGCTGCTGATCCAGACCGACACGGAGGTCGAGGCGTATGCCGGCTGGATCCTGTATGTATCCAAAGACCCTGAGGTGCGCTTCTCCACGGTCGAGATCCACGCGCACGCTGATCCGGACACGCTCTTCCCGATCGTGCTCGCGCGCGAGATTGGCGACCGCATCCGCATCGTGCGGCGGCCATCAGGTGGCGGCGCCCCTATCGAGCGTGATGTGTTCATCCGCGGTATCGCGCACGAGACGACCGGCGCCACCTGGATTACAACGTGGACGCTTCAAAGCGCCACGAAGTACGGGTCCTTCTTCACCCTGGACAATCCCGTACTGGGGCTACTGGACAACAATGCTCTCGGCTACTGAGGGGCCTGCCCTATGATTCGCGCGAGGCTTCGTTTCGCTCACGACGTATTTCCGGCGCCGAATCCGATCCGGGAATGGATCCATTTCTGGGACTACCTCGACTCTCAACGCGCTGCGCTGGGCAAGCCGCTGGTGCCCCGCCCCAACGGCCATAATCCAGACAAGCACGCGTATGCGCGTGTTGATGATGGCCGCTGGATCGCTGATTGTCCATGGGGTTGCGGATCTGCCTTCAACCTTCCCGAGAACGCCTCCTGGATGTGGTGCACCGAATGCGCCGGCGGCGGCTGGGGGCTGACCGCTGCTCTCACCTGGCCTGCCGCATTGGTAAAGCTCGCCGGGAACCTGGAGTCGCTGCCCGTAATGCTCCAGTACTGGCCGTGCACCGGTTGCGCTCCGCGGCTGGCTGCGGGGAGCCAGCTCTGCGACACCTGCCGTGGCATGCAAGGCGAGGCGGTGTAGATGGCCACCCTGCCGTCGCCCCGCACGTGGACCGTGGGCGAACTGCTGACAGCGGCAAAGCTCAATCTTGACTTGAGGGATGGCCTGAACTTCCTTCTCTCGCCACCCCTGGCGGTCCTACGGAAATCCGGCAACCAATCGATTCCGCAAAGCGCGTCCACTGAGGTCACGTGGGACGTAGAGGACATCGACCGTGATGGCGGCCACAGCACCGTATCGAACACCTCGCGATATACCTCCCAAACAGCAGGGTGGTACAACTTCAGCACCGTTATCGGCTGGGACGTTGCAGCAACGGACCGGGTGCTGAGCTTTGCGAGCACTACATCGCCTTCCGACGTACAGGTTGACCGGCGAAATGGCAGCGATTCCACAATGAATGGGCAGGCGGCCATCTTTCTCGGTGTCGGCGATTACACGGTTGTGTCAGTGATTAGGTTTTCAGCATCCGCACAGGCCGTTGCGTCGCTTTACAGTCGGTTCGAAGCCAGGTGGGCGTCCAAATAGCCGGCAGCAGACAACTGGCGCGGGCTCATTGACGAATCGCGCTTGTCCGGATCCGGACGCAATTCGCTACAGCCAGTCCGCGTCCACCAGGTGACCGTCCGCCTGGACGGAGACTCGTTCACGCCGGAGGACCTCGGCGACACCGCCCGGCTGATCATCATCAACGACTGGTGGCCGCGCGAGAACGGCCTGCCGACCTTCGACGAGCGCTGGCGCATCATCGGCATCTCGATCAAGCCCACCGACCGCTCAGCACTGGAGACCGCCACGCTGACCTTCGAAGAGGAGAACGACTTTGAGTCTGCCCTACCCTGAGGAGTTCGAAGATCGCTTCGAGTCTCTGGAGCACCAGCCGCAGCAGCAGTTCTCCTCCTCACAGAACCGGTCCGGCTACTCGCACGCCTCCAACGGGCTGATCCTCAACGATCAGGCAACCCCGCCCATCCCAACGCCAGGCGACGTCCACATCTACGCGGACTCCGGCAGGCTACGGGCACGGTCCACGCTCGACGACGTGACCCTCATCGACAAGCGGGCCGACGCCGTCGCCAACCAAGACCCGCTGGAAACGGATGTCACGGCTCCCGGCTCCTACTCCCAAACGTGGGGGCAGCGGGTGCGTACTGACCTGGTAGCGACCCGGGCGAAGATCTTCGAGATTCAGACCGTGCTCCGCAACGCAGGGCTCATGGACATCTGAGGGCGGCTGCTCACCCCTTGATCGTGGCCGTCCGTGCTATCGCCATCGGGGCTCTATGAGGGTGCTGCGATGCGTCGGTATCGGGAGAGCGGACGGCCACCCCCTTTGATCGTGTCGCCCGCCGGTGCGGATGCTCCCGGCGGGCGACACCCCAAACCCCATGAAGGGAACGGCCAGTGGAATGGGCACCCCTCACGTCGCTGCCTGGACAGCTTGGCGCCCTCGGGGCCATCCTCGCGTTCGTCGGGATCTTGCTGCGTCTGGTGTTCACGGGGAAGCTTGTTCCTTCCACGCTGGTACCGCGCTCCACTTTGGAGGACGTGCGCGCCGACCGTGACGCACGAATCGCCCAGGCGGAGAAGGACCGCGACGAACGCATCGCGGACGCCGAGCGAGACACCGAACGCGCCTGGGGGCTTTACGAGAAGGAACAGGCCGCCCACGCCCTAACGCGGAAGGCGCTGCTGGACCAGGCGCTCGGAGTGACCGCCCCAGCCTTGGCCGTCGCCGAGACGACCGAGAAGATCCTCATCGAGTTGCAGCCCGGGGGCGGAAATGGCTAGGCCCACACCCGAGCAGCTCGCTGCTGCTGAGGCGGCGGTAGAAGAGTCCGCTTCCCGGGCCAGGAGGGATGCCGCGGAGGGAGTCCAGGTTCGGAAAACGGGCGAGGCTCGCGCACGCCGCATCCGCGCATTGAACGCCGCCAACCATTTCTCGCGCTGGCTTTTCCGGGATGCGGCGGGAGGTCAGGCATGACCTGGGTGAACACGATCCTGCTATGGGGAGGACTCCTCGGCGGGATCGTGCCCATGAGTTGGTTCCTGATCAAGTTCCGGCCGGCGTGGCCGATCCGGTCACCCGCCTATCTGATCTCTGGGCTGGTGCTGGCCATCTGGATCGCCTACGTGCGCGTGGCCGCTGTCCTCGCGATCCGCGGCTGGGTGCCGCGCATGGACGGGATAGCGGACGCCGCGGCGTCGATCCTGCCGCTGATCCTCGTGGACGCCATGGTCATCGCGCTGCTGGTGAAGTTCAGCCGGTTCAAGGCCGCCTACCTCGACGCCATGGACAAGAACAAGGAGGCGAGCGATGAGTGAGATGAGCGAAGCTGACCTGACGGCCGAGGGCGTGGATACCCGCCTGTGGGAGGCGAGCGAGGACGACGAGGAGGCCGTCCTCCGCGCCCTGTACGGCCCGCCTGACGCAGGTGGCGTCTACCGCGGCGAGGGAGCCTCGTGAGCGCCAAGAGCATGCTGGCCGCGATGCGCTCCTATCTGGGTACGGCGGGCCGGCCGAACGTCCTCACCCGCCGGTACGCGGCCAGACATGGCGATGAGTTTTTGAGAGCTCCGTGGTGCAATATCGCGATCACCGAGGCTGCCCGCGAGTCCGGTAACGGCGCCGCGGTCCTGCCGGACGGAGACAGGGCTTACACGGTGTGGCACGCCGAGGACGGCCGAGACCTGGGCCGCTGGCACGCTGGCACGGTTGAGAGCATCCGCCGTTTCGCTGAACTAGGCGCGATCGTGTTCTTCGACTGGGACGGCACCAACACCATCGCCAAGATCGACCACGTCGGGATCATCGAGAAGGTCCTGTCCGACGGCAGAGTCCAGACCATCGAAGGCAACACCGCCGACGCGTGCAAGAGACGCGTCCGCAGCGCCGGCGTCATCGCCGGCTTCTGGAACCCGCCCTACGAGGCCGATGCGAAGCCCGCACCCAAGCCAGCGCCGAACCCTACGGAGGTCATGGTGAAAAAGCTCCCGATGCTCCGTAAGGGCGACCGCGGCTGGCACGTGAAGACCATGCACTACCTGCTGCTCGCCCGCGACTACGGCGGACTCGACGGCGTGGACGACACCGTCTTCACCGAAGCGCACCGCAACGGCATCCTCGGCATCCAGGAGGCGGCCGGGATCGAGCGGGACGGCATCTGTGGGCC
>NZ_JBHYIO010000070.1:0-31248 GCF_042740095.1 Nonomuraea sp. NPDC059023
GCCTCACGCGCTTCGGCGATGCGCCCGGCGACGTTGCCGGTATGCCGGACGGTGAACCTGGAGGCGTGGTTGGCCAGCGCCGCGCGTTCGGTGTTGGCGCACACGACCCGGACCGGGGTGGCGACCGTGGTGAACGAACCCCATCCGTCATGCCGGGAGAAGGCGGCCAGGTAGAGGTCGATCTGGTCGAACCCGCCGACCATGAGGGGTTCGGGCAGGCGCATGGTGATGAACACGCGCCGTCCGTGGTTCAGCGAGCCGCCGGTGTCGAAGATCGCTCCCGACTCGTCGACGAGGGTCTGGAGGAATCCGGTGACGTCTTCGTTTTGCAGGACCTGGTAGTCGCGTCCGACCCGGCCGAGGCGTTCGGGTTGGCCGGTGACCGGGTTGGTGCGCACGACCAGGAAGTCCTCGTCCGTGACGACCGGCTGGCCGGTGACGGGGTCGGTCACCGGGCCGACCGGCAGCTTGCGGACGTTCCATCCGGCGAGCTGGGCGTTGGTCAGGAGTTCCTCGGCGGTCATCGGGCCGGGCGCGGTGTAGCCGAGGCCGTGCCAGCCGGGCTTCCCGGCGGCGGCGAACCCGACCGAACCGTTGGCGAAAACTTCGATTTCGTGAGCCATGACGGTGTTCCCTTCTGAGGTGCTGATGTGCGGCGTGGTGGTGTGCGGGCATGCGGAACAGACGCGATGCCGCGAAGGGTGTTGGTGGTGGGTCCGATCCCGGCCCGGCCCGGCACGGTGCGGGCCGGTGGCCGGTGGGCCGGTGATCAGCGCGGGTGCCCGTCCGGGGTGTGGCCGGGTGCCCTGACGGCGGGGCCGTGCGGGGCGGGTTGGGTGGCGCGTCCGGGCTATGGGTGCGGGCGGGGCTGTTGGGGTGTCCCGCCCGCCACCGGGCCGGGGGCGGGCCGGTCAGCCCAGCCCGCCCGCGCCCCCGGCTCAGTTGCCGTAGGTGTCAGCCGCCGCGCCGTCCCCGGCGATAGCGTCGGCGGGGTTGGCGGGGGCCACGGTGGGGGCGGTGGCCGGGGCGTGGTTGATGGTGGGGGCGAGGGCGAAGCGGCGGGGTCGTTCCGTGGTCAGCACCGCGTCGCCGAGCTGGACCAGCCGGTCCAGGGCGTTGGCCACCGCGCCGGACGAACGCCCGCCCAACGCCTTGGCCATGTCGTGCGGGCTGAATTCCTTGCCGGGGAACTCGGTCAGGTGCGCGTAGATCTCCTCCCGCAACGCACCCGGCCGCGTGCTGCCACCCGCACCTGCGCCCGCGCCGCCACCGGTCCCCGGACGGGCCCCTGATGCCGGGTGGGCGGGGGTGGCGGTGCCGGTCAGCGCCGCCCGCGCGCTGCGGTGCGCCGAGACGACTTTCGTCATGGCCATTTCCAGGCACCCCAACGCCATCACGGCGTTGCCTTCCTCCTTCGCCGTGAGCACCCCACCGAAGAGATTGGCGAGCTCGGTCAGTTCGGTGTGAGCGCGCGCCCACGCCGGATCATCCGCCACCGGCTCAGACTCCAGCTCATCGGCGTCGGCGTCGGCGTCGGCGTCGGCAATCGAGTCGAGTTCGTCGTCGATCCCGGCTGAGCCTTGACCCGTCGCCCCCTCGTCGTCGGTCGGCTCATCGGCCGGGGCGGGGTCGGCCGCAACGGCGGCGGACGGGGGAACCTCCCCTTCCGGTGCGGGAGGCGTGTCAGCGTCTGGGGCGTCCGTGTCGGGCGTGGGGGTCGCGTCGGGTGCGGCGTCCGGTGTTTCGGGGGCCGGTGCGGGCACGTCGGCGGTGCCGGTCGGCGCGGCGGCGTCCGCCGTGGCGGGATTGGGGTTGGGGGTGGGGATGATCGGGAACCACCGGTCAGCCGCCCGCCCGCGCCCGCCGTCGTTCACACCGAGCTCACGCCGGGCGTGCCCGTCGGCTTCGAGCTGGCCGAGGACCTTCCCCGCGACCGCGCGGTTCAGGTCGGCCGCCGCCCCGATCATCGTGGCCGACCCGCCGGGCTCAGCCCTCAGCGCCGCCCACACCGCCCCCACACGCCCATCCCCATCCGTCGCCGGGTCAGTGACCAGGGCGGCGGCATCGGGGCTGTCAGGGGCCGTCAGGGGCGCGGCGTCAGCCGGGCCGGTAACGCCGATTTCCGCATCTGCGGACACGGTTTCGATGGCGGTCATTTCCGGGGTGTGAATAGCCATTGCGTGACGCCCTTTCCGATCGAATTCCCGACCCAGGTCCGGGCCGGTGTTTTTCGTTTGCGTCACGACCATCCCTCGCCACTAACCCGGCTGGCAAGCCGACCCGGCCACAAATAATGTCACCCCAACGGCTGGAGAGGCTAACCTAACAAAACAACCTCCGACCTGCGAAAACATCTCGCAAGAAGGCAACGGCTTCGACTTGACATCCCGGGCCGGCCCGACTCTTCACCCCATGAGAAGACGACGGCGGACGATACCCAATTGCCCGAATAGCATAGTGAAGAATCTTCGAGGTGAATACGCATTCGGGTTGACATCAATACGCGGGTCGAGCGTCCATGGAATTAGGCGGAAAACACCGCCGGAACACCGCACCGGAATCAACACGCCGCGCCATTCCGGGGCCATCACGAAAGGGCACACCTACATGACGTCGAACACCAACGCCGCCGACACCGCCGCCGCCGACAGCATCACGGTGGAACCCGCCCACCTACGCGGGCTGGTCGACACCGGCCCCGGCCACGTCCTGATGTGGGACGGACGGGATGTGTTGATCGGGCCCGCCGCGATGGCCGACCACGGCACCCTGCTGGAGATCACCACCCAGGAAGAGATCGCCGCCACCCTGGCCAACGACGCCCCCGGCGCGCCGCCCCCGCCGGGCAGCATCGCCGACAACGTCACCGCGACCGCCCGCCTACGCCTCGAAGGCCAGCGGCACGTCAGGTCGCTCATGGCTGTCAGCGGCCCCTACAGCGCCGCGCTACGCCCCTACGGCATCCACCGCGACCAGCTCAGCCACCTCGACCCCGCCACCGGCGACATCATCACCCGTTATCGGACGCCCGACGGGGCCACCGCCACCCTCGCCACGCCCTACCTCCGCGACACCCGGGCCTCGATCACCATCACCATTGCCGAGGCCGAGGCCGAGGCCGACTCCGGGGCCGATCCGGCTCCCGTCTACACCGCGACCGTGCCGCGCCGGACCCCGCCCGCCGCCGTCGCCGCGCTGATCGCCACCGCCGCCGGACTCACCCCCCACACCACCGACCTCTACCGCCACCCCAACGACACCGGATTCCCCCACACCCCGAAGCAACTCAAGGTCACCCCCGCCTACGCCCGCGCCCTCGCCGCCCACGGCCCCGGTTGGGCGATCATGTGGAACAACGACCACGGCCACCCCGTCATCGCCTGCCCCGAACGCGGCGACGATGGCACCCTCCTGGAAATCTGCCGCTACGAGGAGATGTATACCCTCAGCCCGTGCGACACCTGCGACGACGCCCGCACCTGCGACACGTGCATGTCCGGACAGCCCGACTTCGACGGCATCGCCCGCAACATGAGCGACCTCCTCGGCGACTACCACCTCAGCATCGACGACATCGCGTACTGCATGCCCGGCACCCTGCCCTACACCCGCGCCCTACGCGCTCACGGCTACCACCGGCACACACAGGGCCACCGCTACAACGCCGACCACACCCGGACCGCGCACCATGACGCCTACGGTCTGGACTACCGTTCGCCTGAAGGCCACCTGGTCGAGGTGATCATCCCGATCAACCCCACCCCCACCCCCGCCGACACCGGCGCGCCGCCCCTCACCATCAGATGGACCTACCTCGGCCACACCGCCCCCGGCGGTACCTACCCGACCACTGACCTCCCCGCCGAAACCCAGCCCACCGAAGTGGCCGAACTGATCGCCGCACACCTCGCCATCCACCCACCCACCCCCAACACGCCCGACACCACGGACGACGCGGACGGCACGGATGGTGCGGACGGCACGGGCGCGCCTGACAGCGCCGACACGCCCGCCACCGCATAGCCCGGCCCCGGCATCCAACGGGCCCCGGTGACCGCCCCACGGGCGGCACCGGGGCCCTACGCGTCCCTCTGACCGGCCACGCGGCCGGGCCGGGGCCACCCGGCACGTGCGGCCCCGGGCCGGGACGGGCGTCGTGTGACCTCATCGAGCTGAGGTTCTTCTCCCCGTTCACGGGGAGGTCACCGCAAGGGCTGGCCCGCGGCCTGGCCGCGGGCCGGCAACTGCTGGTGGGAAGAGAAGGAAGGAGGAAGGCGGAGAGGTAGACGAGCGGAGAGGCAATGGATGCAGGTATCCGCGCGAACACGCGCGCACACATATTCAAAGGAGTCGCCTATAGGCGATTCGGGGCGGCCAGCACAACAGACGAAACCCGCGTGACCTGCGCAGATGACACACCAGGGGGTGTCGCGATCTCAGCGGCAACACCGAACGCGACAACAAAACGCGACACCGGACGCAACACCGATCAACCCCCCACCTGACAAGCCCGCAACACCCGAACGCGACACCCCCGCCAACAACCGCCGCCCGCTCGCCGAAGACGACCTCTCACCCTCATCCGGATGGCGGGTTCGCCTCGTCCCCAACACAAGGCGAACCCACCACCCGAACCCGCCCGCCCATCCGTCCCGCAGCGCACGGTGGGCGGGCGGACCGGTATCAACGCCCACCTGCACCCCGGATGTCAAGCCCCGTCCCGGCCCCCGCACCGGCACGCGACCCCGGCCCCCTACACGGTCTTCAGGCCGCGATCGGTCGAGCGGCTGCTGCGGGCCTCGGCCGGACACGATGGCCATGACGCCGCCGACCGCCTTGTGCGGGCCCGGCCCGGAACGCCGAAGCAGCCTCGACCACTGCTGGTGAGCCTGGCCGCTGCCGGTCGCGGCCCCGACCCCCACGGCCACCCAGCCTGCCATCACGCCACCCGCACCCCGGCCGCGCCCGCAACGGCCCACGTGCCCGTCACCGACCGTTCCCCCAACGGCGGCCACCGGCCGTCACCGGGCGCACAGCCCCGCACCGGCACCCTGCGCCACCCGCATCATCGGCGTGCGGCCGCGCCTGACGCAGACACTGTGGTCGACGGTGGCGCACTCACCCTGCTCCAGCTCACGCCAAACGCACCGTGCACCAGATGGGAGGAGAAAGAAGGGGGAAGGCGTAAAGGCGGAAGGGCAGTCGTGAAAATGGTGTAGGCATCCACGAGGACGCACGCGCAGATATTCATGAGGAGTCGTCTTTAGACGAGTCGGCCGGTCCACCGCTATGCCCGAAACTGGCGTGACCTGCGAAAACGATCCCCGCAGGGGGTAGCGGTCTTAACCGCGCACCGGAACGCAACCCCCATTTCCAGCACGGAAATCTGCCCCCATTTTCTCACCCTCCCGAGGCAGGAACCCGGCCGGATCGGGAAGGAGATACGGTGGGTTCGCCTCGTCCCCAACACGCGGCCAACCCACCCCTACACCCGCCCACCGGGTGCCCCTCCGCACCGGACGGGCGGGCGGACCGGTATCAACGCCCACCTGCACCCCGGATGTCAAGCCCGTCCCGGCCCCCGCGCCGGGACGCGACCCCGGCCCCCTACGCGGTCTTCAGGCCGCGATCGGTCGAGCGGCTGCTGCGGGCCTTGGCCGGGCACGACGGCCGTGACGACGCCGACCACGCTCCGCAGGCCCGGCTCGGCTCGCCGAAGCAGCGGCTTCCCCTGTTCGCGGGCCTGGTCGCGGGCGGTCGTGGGCCCGGCCCCAGGGCCACCACCCGGCCTGCCACCACGCCACCCGCGCCCCGTCCGCGCCCGTAACGGCCCACGTGCCCGTCACCGACCGTTCCGCCGCCATCACCCCCAGCGCCGCCGCATCGGCCGTCACCGGGCCGCACAGCCCCGCACCGCCACCATCACCCCCACCCGCCCCACCCGCGTGCGCGCCGGGCGCGGACGGCGTGGTCGAGGGTGGCGTGTTCGTCCTGGTCCAGCTCACGCCAGGCGCCCCGTACAGCAGCTCGGCCAACGTCGGCAGCACCAGACGGCGCCCTGGCACATCGTGCCCGGCCGGTCCACGCGAAGCCGAGACAGGCACCGGGGCCGACTCAGCCGGAGGCGGCTCAGGCGGCTCGGGCATCTCGCCAGGCTTAGGTGGTTTAGGTGGTTTAGGTGGTTTAGGTGGTTTAGGTGGTTTAGGTGGTTTAGGTGGCTTGGGCCGCTTGGGTGGGCGGGGTGGCAGCGCGTGCTGTAGCTCGCGTGGCCCGCTCGCGCTGACCACCTGCTGCTTACCGCGCAACGCCAGCCATTGGTATTTCACCACCAGAAACGCCCAATCCGGCCAGTCCCGGCGCAGTTCCGCGAGCGCCTGCTGCGCCCACGGCTCCTGCCCGAACGCGGACACCTGGTCCGCCGCCCGCCTCAGCTCGCCTCCCACAGAGCCGCGGAAGGGTCCAGACGGACACCCTCCTCCAGGCGATCGGAGCCCGGTCTTTCGGCCGAGAGCAGTTCTCGGATGCCGCCCGGCTCTTGCGCGTCGGCATTGTGCTCTGCCGAGTTACCGGCCGCCGTGACGTCCGAGGCCGAGCCGGTCGCTTGCCCGGCCAGGGCCAGTTCGGCCCAGACCGCGTGCCCGGTCACCTCGTCCCCGGCCGCCCCTGTCCGGGCCGCGAGCTTGGCCACCCCGGCCAAACCCCGCCCCTCCTCAGCCTCCGGCAGCGGGCCGGGCGTGCGCGAGAAGTCCGGGACCGGGCCGCCGCCCAAGTCGTAGACCACGATCCGCACGGACTGTGTCCCGAGCAGTACCTCGACTACGAAGAAGCCCCGCTCCCGGCCCGAGCAGGTGTGCCGTAGCGCGTTGCTGACCAGTTCGGCCGTCACCCACACCGCGTCCTCCACCCGAGCGGTGTCAGCCAGCAGCTGGCCCACCATGCGGCGGGCGAGAGCTGACTGGTCGCCGCGTCCGGGGAACGCCCGCCGCCACGCCATCCCGTCCCACAAACGCGCGGCGCGGAAGGTGGACATCGTCAGGCCCGGCGCCAGGTCCGGGAACTCCTCCACCGGCGGCGCCTGCCGGTGACGGGGGAAGGTCTGCGGGGGGACGAGGTTGCTCGGCTGGCTCGTGTGCTGCGTTCGCGTGTCCATGGAGTGTCCCTTCCGGTCCGCGTCCCGGCCCGACGCCGGGAGCGGCCAGCACCATCACCCACCTTCACGCCCGAATCACACCCCCAAACCACCACCCCACACCCACACCGCCCCGGCCTGCGGCAACACCACCACGACGGCCGCCGTCGCCACGGCGACCGGCACGTCGACCACCCCACACCCAGACTGGAGCCCCTCCCACAAGACCGCCTACCGTCCCCCAACCCCCAACCCAGGGGGCCGCCGCGCACAACCACGCGCGCCCCGCGCGCCAACGGAAGGGACGTCAGGCCATGTCCGGCACCGGATACCAGACCTTGCTCGACTGCCGACGCCGCAGCCGCTACCTGCGCCAGTACGGCTTCACCACCGACCAGATCGCCGTCATCCTCGCCCTCGACCACCCCGCCACCCCACTGCGCCTGCACCGCTACACAGCAGGGCTCACCGCCGCCCAGACGATCGAGGCCTTTCACCGGCTCGCCGGAACCGCAGGTGCAGGGCTGCGCGAGTCCCGCCTCTACGAGCACGAGACCTGGCCCCAGGCAGGCCGGCGGCCCTCCGTCTCCACGCTCCGGCTGCTGGCCCGCATCTACGACACCCAGCCGGTCAAGTTGCTCACCGCCGAGACGCTGGCCACCTACCCGGCACGAGACCAACGCGCCCTGCGCGCGGACGGCTAAGGTTCCGGCCATCGTCGCCAGGACCTCGCCGTCTCACTCCTGGGCCCTGGTCAGCTAAGGAGCCGCTCGTACACCTGCCGGGCCTGCGCACTCGGCACCGCATCGATCTCCGCCAGCCGCTCCGCCAGCAACTCGAATGAACGCCGTACAGCGGTCGGACGCCCGAGATCGTTCTGCACTGCCATGAGCTGACACCACAACGTCTCGTTGTACGGATCGATGCGCTCTACCGCCAGTCGCAGCACATCCAACGCCCGGCCCGGATCTTCAGCGCGAACCAGCTCGGCCAGCCGCTCGGCGGCGTCCACCGCTTGCCGCTGAGCAGCCTGCCGTACCGGAAGCACCCACAGATCATCACGCCCGGCAAGCAGCGGCCCCCGGTACAGCGCCAGTGCCTCCTGCAAGGTTTCCGCCCGAGCCGGGTCGTCGGTCGTGGTCGAGGCGCGCTGGCAAGCATCGCCGAACCGCCAGACGTCCACATCGAACCAGGCTGCGGGCAGCAGCCGCCGCTCACCGGACTTCACCACGAACCGCACCCCCGCCGCACAACCGGTCGCGTGCCGCATCGCCTGGTTGACCTCTCGCACTGCCGACTCCAACCGGCGCCCGCCACGCTCACCATCACCCGCCCGCAACGCCTCCACGATCCCGTCGGCTGTCGCCCCGTCCGGGGAGAGCGACAAAAGGGCGAACAGATCCCGCGCCTCCGCCCGCCCGAACGACACTTCCCTACCGGCCCAGGTCACCCGCGGCACCCCGAACACCTCGACCTTGGCCTTGCCGGGCGCCACCACGAATCCCGAACCCACCGGCCCGAGTGAGGCCGCCGCCGCTGTTCCCGCGCTTGGCGCGGAACAGGGTGTTCCCGGACCGTCGCTGCCTTGCGCAGAGGCAGGCGCGTCCCTCGTCAGGCCGTCCGGGTCGCCGGCCGGACTCACCTCGGTGGGCTCGGCGACAGGAGCCGGTGCAGCCGTCGCCATCACAACCGGCAGAGACGCCCGGTCCCAACGAGGAGCCTGAATCGGACCAGCGACTGTGGGAGCGCCCGCGTCACGCGGGCCCACGCCCGCCGAAACGAGCCGGGACCGTGCACGCGCGATCAGCGCAGCCGCCAGCACCATCACCAGCATCCCGAACACCAGCGCAGCCCCCAACGGCCCCGTCACATCCGGCCGAGCCCCGGCACCAGGCCGACCCGCCCCCGCACCGGGCGAACTCGCCGGGGAAGGCAGCGAGGCCGATGGCGACTCCGAAGGTGCAGCGGACGGGGACGGCGTTGACGCGCTGGGCGTGGGAGTCGCCGTTGCCACCGGGACCACGCCCGTGTCCGGCTGGGGATCATCCGGTTCACGGGATTCCTGATCCACTGTCAGATCCGGTGCCCGGTCCGTCTTCGTGCTGCCACGGGGCTCGCCCGATTCGCTGTTCTTCGTTGATCGTGTTCCGGGCTCAATCTCAGGCTGCTTGGCCTCAGGTACAGCATCGCCCGATTCCGTGGGGTTCCGGGGCTGCGGAACGGGTGACGTCTCCACGGGCTTGCGGCGGGATTGCTCCAGCCGCTCACCCAGATTCGGCACCCGTCCATCGTCCAAGTCGCCGTTCACCGACGCACACCATCGGTCGATGTCGTATATCTCGTGCGCCTGCCGCGACACCGGCGGACAGTAAGGCTCCGCCTCAGCGGCAGCGCTATTCCAAGAGCAGGCGGTGAGAAAGAACGCGACGGCGACTGCTGGACGTGCGAGCGGGGCCGATCGCCCGATTCCGCTCACTGTGCCAGCTTGTGAATAATCCTCCCGAATCATCAGGAAACCTCCGGAGGGGGTGACAGATACACCTCCGGACTACCGTCATGTTGATCTTGCTAGACTCCGAAAAGAGAACACAAATGACAAAGCCGAGCTCAGCGGCATTCTCCCGGCGATATACCCACGCTCGCCGACTCGGCACATTCCCTTATCTGTGTTCACCTGGGAGGGGAAGACGCCTCACACCATGAGACATCAGACACGCTGAACCTAGCCCCTGCATTCCCGGAAGGTTACGACCGCTGAATAGAGCACCGGGCGTCTAACATGAGCAATCAGCCAACGGCACAACAAGGCCGCACGTTCACAGGGAGATCGATTCCGAGCCGCCCACGATGCAAGACACCGCCTCCTGCAGGGAGAGCTCTTCCCCGGTCATGATCTCGGACCCGCAGGTGAGCAGGTCACGTTCGCGATACCACGCGCTCATCTGCTCACTGCCGAACTGGGCGGCTTGTGGCCGGGTGGCGTGGCGGCGCAGCGTCTCCTCCAGCGAGATGTCCAGGTAGAACAGCGTGGAGGTCCCTCGGTGGTCACGACGCAGGGCGTGCAGCATCTCCCCGTATCGGCTGCGGGTGAGAATGCCCTCTAGCAGCACGTGATACCCGGCGTTGAGGGCGTGGCGGCACATGAGGTCGATCAGCCCGATGTTGACCCCTCCGGGCACATCCAGCTCCCGCAGAATGTCGCGCCGCACCACGTCCTGGCTGATCAATGCGAACCCGCGACGGCCGTAAGCCTCTCGTACGGCGCGCGCGATGCTGGTCTTGCCGGACCCCGCGTTACCGCGCAGGATGATCAATTTCGTGTCAGGTGTGCCGATGACCACATCGGTGACCGTACCGATTCCGGCCGCCCGACGGCGGCCATCGCCACATTCGGTGCCCGCGCCGCGCCAGGGACGACCCAGGACCAGCGCGGCGTGCCGCCGGTCGGGGCGACGCCGTAGAAGCCGCTGTCAGGGCTTGGCGGGGGAGGTTCATGACGTCGTGTCCTCCTGCTCTACAGCAGGAGGGTATGGACAAGGTGCACGGCCAGGGAGAGGGCGGCACGCGCCAGCATCTTCACGAAGGTGCAGTACCCGGGGTTCGTCAGGGGCCTGATCGGAAGCCAAATGGAAGACAGCATCGCGGCTCGGTGGACGATGCGGGCGTAGCTCTGCCGAGGCGTCATGGCGTCACCTGGCCGGAGCGCTCGACCGAAGGTCGGTCGGGTCGGCCAGTCGTGCGGCGTTCGGCTCGCCGCCACAGCTGGCGCGCGCCCGATTGGGCGCAGAATCCGATGATGATTAGCAGGCCCGCTCCGGTCAGGACCAGGAGGGTCCCCGGGTAGTGCCGCCCGAGTGCATCCCATAGCGTGTGGGCGGCGATCAGCGGGAGCAGCCGCTCATAGCGGCGCCACAGGTAGACCATGCCCACTCCCAAGATGACGAGTGCGACAGCGGACCAGGAGAACTGCGCGTGGTAGCTGGCTCGCACGATCGCGGGGATCAGATACACCCACACGATGGGCACGTGACGGCGGGCCAGGCCGGTCACCAGTAGCGCCGCGGCCGTCTCCTCGCCGATCCCGGTCCAGAGGGAGCGGATCAGCAGCTCGGGATAGGTGTCGATACGCGCAATCGTGCCCACCAGGCCCCCGGCCTCAGAGAGCGCCGTGCCCGGCTTGACCGTGATCCCCAGCCATGCCGCGAGCGCGACGACGCCGCCCCCGCTCGCCAGAATGATCGGGAGAGGCACGAGCGTCAGCGGCAGGTCGCGCCCGCGTGGCGGCCACAGCGGTGCCCGGCCGAAAGCTTGGACGGCCAGGATGAGGCACATCCCGGCCGAGGCCATGTAGTACAGACCGTAGGTGACCAGGCTCGGGACGGTGACCGCCAGCACGGTGATGACCGCGCTGACCGCCACGATGCCGACCCTGAGCCAGATCGCCGATCTCGGTAAGCACCAGCCCGCCAGGAAGATGCCTAAGATCATGACCTGGGCCAGGTAGTACGCCGTCAATGCCGCGCTGACGGCGGGCGCTTCGGGACCGAGGGCGGTCCACCAGGTGATCAGCGGGGCGGGATAGGCGAGCGCCAGGAGGATCACCAGTGCGGCCGTCAGCGGCGCCGGTGATGACGCCGATCGGTGCGCTAAGCCTGGATCGATCATTGCGCTCCTCATGATGGGGTCCTTCTCCAGGTTGAGGGTCAGGGTTCGGGGTTGGCGGGCCAAGGCGTCTATCGAGGCGTGCTCGGCCTTGGCCCGCCGGGCGGCCCGGCGCTGATCGTCGCTCGTGACGGCCTGGCCGCAGCCGGTCAAGAGGCTGCGTAATCACCCCATGACCGGGGGGTCTATGCGTCGCCGGGAACCTCGGCTACAGCAGCTGGCAGGTGCGGCGGCTGTCGGGAGCCGTTGAGTGCCGGGCTCGTGCAGGATCCAGCCCGCCGACAGGTCGTCAAGGCTGAGTCAGGTGTATTGACGCAGATGCGACTCGTCGATCTGGCTCAGGTCCAGCCGCGTCACCAACCCGAAGTGATCGCTACCGGGGCCTGGGTCGACGCGGAGCAGGCCGCCCCGTCCGGTGTGCGCGAGCGCGGAATGGTCGCCGGTTCGCTTCGCTACAGCAGCGGCGACATCGGTCATGGCAACGTCGCGGAAGCGCTGGCCCACGATCGTGTCGGCCTGCCAGGCATCGGTCTCAGAAACGCGGGAAGGCATCGAGCGGAGCGATTGTAGGGCTGCATCCGCTCCCACTCGGGCTCAAGCTCCCCAGATACGGGTATGGGCGGATGGTTGATGGCCGTACGGACGGCTTGATCGCGTTCCATACGCTGCAGCAACTCGTCGCGGAGCGAGGTGTTCATGCGGGCACTCCCCTGAGCGAGATGGACAGTCCGTCAGACATCGAGCGCGACCTGCTCGATGCCTGATCCCCGGGCTACTTTGCCTTGCAGCGGCACGCCGGCGACTGCGGTCAGCTCCTCCAGCGTGAGGGAAGCTGTGCCGGGCAGGTCCTCGATCAGTGAGGGCAGCAACAGGGCGGCGCCGACCGCGTCCCACAGGGCGCGATGCGGGCTGCCCTTGGGGACGAGCTGGGCGACCTGCGCGTTGAGGGCGTACTTCTCCAGGAGCCGGACCAGGTTCCAGCGCTGGCTCGCGGGGTGAAAGTGACGGTAGAGCCGGGCGGTGTCAAGCAGGGCGGCGGGCTGGGCTTCGGGCACAAGACGGTGGAGCAGCCGCCAGTCCACGCCGATGTTGTGCCCGACGATGATCCGCTGCTTCAGGCGGCCGACGATCTCAGCACGGATGTCGTCCAAGGAGGGTGCGGTGAACAGGATGTCGCCGGTGAGTTCCCGGGCGATCCATGGGCGGGGCGCGACGATGCGGCCGGGGTTGATCGTGCTGTCCCAGGCGGCGGTCAGGTCCGGGGAGCCGTCGTCCAGCGGGACGATCGCGATCTCCAGGATCTGCTCGTGGTCACGATCCTGGCCGCCGGTGCCTTCCAGGTCGAGCGCCACCAGGGGCGCGGTGGTCCACGGTTGACGCGTCACGGCTTCTCCAAAGTGGTCGGGCGGGGGTGCGCGGTTGCGGTGAGCAGGTTCCGCAGGCGCTCCTCGGCGTGCTCCACCGCCTCGTTGAGGGCGTTGAGATGAACGTCGGGGATGCTCCGGGTGCCGAGCGCTGCGGCGGCGATCAGGGCGACGAGGTCCTGGTGCTGCTGGCCGGTCATGCAGGAGCGCATCGCCGGGTGGGCAAGGACATCGCGTGCGGCGTAGGCGTCGGTGGTGGCGACGTCGATGACGGCGGCGGCCAGGCGGTTGCCGCCCGGCTGGCCCTGGTCGGCCACGTCGAGTGCGGTCAAGGCGAGCCGGGCCCGGAACGCGGCCGTGGTCGGCTCCTGGGCGGTGACCAGGTCGTACGTGTGCGCGAGCACCTGTTCGACCTCGTCCTGCGGGGTGGGCGTGGTGCCGGGGCGGATGGCGATGCGCAGGAGCGAGGCCACGGTGGTTTCCCACGGCTCGACCGGCAGCGTGGAGTCGATCAGCGCGATCGCCTCGACAGGGCGTCCCTGCTCCACCAAGGCCATGATCTTGAGCTGACGGCCGTCAAGCAGCCGATCGCCGATACCGCGGTGGGTGGCCATCGCGGCGGCGGCCTCGCTCCAGCGGCCCTGCTGGGCCAGGGCGCGGGCTCCGTCGATGAGCAGCGCGACCCACAGCTCGGTGCAGACCGCGCTGTGGTCGTGATGGGTGTGGGTCAGGGGCGACAGGTCGACGTCGTGATCGTGGATCACGGTGGCGCGGCGCTGCTGGGCGGCGCCGTAGAGCCGGTCGAGGAGCTCGTAGGCGGCTTGGCCGTCGCCTTCTCGGATGAGGAGCCGGGCGAGGTTGATCAACGGCATCAACGACATGACCGCGATGTCGCGGGGCAGGCTCCCGGCCTCGGCGAAGACCTGGTGCTGCCGCCAGCACAGGTCGGCGGCCATGCCGGGCAGGGCGGCGTCGGAGGCGATGAGCGCGCAGATGTTGAGGACGCCGCAGGCGCGGGCCACCAGGTCGTGGTGGTCGGCGCCCGCGGGTTCAACGGTCAGCGCCGTGAGATCGGCGATCCGCTCCAACAGGGGTTTGCCGGGCGGTTTGGTACGGCAGACCAGCGGGATACGGGCGGCGATCGCCGGGCTCATCACGACGCTGACCCTTCTTCTATGGCCAGTCGATGACGAGGCGGCTGGCGGGCTTGTCGATGATGAAGCGCGGGTCGGCGGCCTTGAGCAGGTCACGGCTGTCGCCTACGGCCATGCGGAAGCCGGGGGCCGGGGCGTGGTTGCCGTAGTCGCGCTCCCATTCCTCGATCGCGGTGGCGACCTGCTCGGCCAGGCCGGCGGCGTGCGGGCCGTGGCCGATGACGCCGATCTGCCAGAAGCGGCCCGCGGCGTCCTCGTCCTCGCGGACGGTCAGGTAGGCCAGGGTGTCGCCGTCGAGCGCGGCCATCGACCCCCACGCGAAGTGCGGTGTGAACCCGGGCCGGGTGCCGGGCATCCGGGATAGGCCGTTGGGCAGGACGCAGGCCAGCCAGAGGTACACCCACTGCCATGGGTCGCCTTGGCGGAACTTCACGCTGGTGTAGGCCGTGTGGGCAGGCTGGTCGAGGATCGTGCGCATCGCTTCGCGGTCGACGAGCTGCTCGCTGAAGGTCTCCAGGTGCACATCGCCTTCGCCGTCGAGCTGGACGCGGGTGTAGATGTCGTCGCCGATGCCCTTGCGCAGGGGTACGAACGTCGCCATCTCGCACGAGACGGTCTTCCACAGGCCGTCCTCGCCGTCGCGCTCGAAGGCGAAGGAGCGGGAGATGCTGCCACGGATGCGCATCGGGATGACCAGACGCCCATCCGGCGCGAGCTGGTCGAGCACCTTGGCCGGGACGTCGCCCGCGCCGACCGTGAACTGGATGCGGTCGTAGGGGGCGTGCTCGGGCAGTCCGGCCGCGCCGTCGCCAAGCACAGCGGTCACGTTGGTGACCCCGGCCGCGTCCACATGCCGGTGGGCGGTGTCGACGAGGTCCTGGTCGACGTCGATCGTCCACACATGCCCGGTGGGGCCGACCAGGTGGCCGAGCAGGGCGGCGTTGTAGCCGGTGGCCGCGCCTGCCTCCAGGACCTGGTGGCCTGGCTGTGCGCCGACCTGCTCCAGTTGGGTGGCCACGATGGACGGCGCTGAGATGCAGGAGATCATCTCGCCGCTCGCGTCGTGCTTGATCGCCACGGCGTCATCCACGTAGGCGGCTTCGACGGTGGCGTCGGGGATGAAGGTGTGTCGCTCGACGGCGCGGAACGCGTCGATGATCTCTGGGGTGCGCAGGTGGCCGGAGTCGGTGTACGTGGCCACCATGGCCTCGCGCAGCGTGCTGGGGTCGACGGTAGTGATGGTGGTCTCCATCCTGGTGAAGGTAGGTGTGACTGGCGAGGAGGGGCTGGCGGACACGGCAGCGAGGTTGTCTTGTCCGAAGACGACCTGCCAGCCGAGCCAGGCCGCCGCGGCTTGCTCGGCCACGGACGTGTTGGCGCGGTTGAACGCGAAGATGGCGTGGTGGGCCAGGACCACCCGTAGCCCTCGCACCAGGTGCCCGCCTTTGGCGAGCCGGGCCAGAGCGCGGCCGGCATCCTCGAACGCGGCCACGCGCTCGGCCCAGCCCGGTTCAGGGCAGGGCCGTTGGGCGGCGTCGGCGTTCATGAGGCGCCGCATCGCGGTGATCGCCGCTGCCCGGCGCGCTTCGGCGGGAGAGCCGATCGGCGGGCGGAGGGCGCTGACCTTCGCCCACACGTCGCCTACCTCGAACGCGTCAAGCCCGGCCGCCCGGCACATCGCCGACAGCAGCAGGATGCACCGGCCGCGGCTGTCGGGGTTGCCGGTCTGGGCCAGCGCGGCCAGGCTGTCGGCGACGAACACCTCGTGGGCGACGGCCATGCCCTGAGGGCCGCCGAACGCATCCGTCTCGGGCTCGTAGATGCCGCCAACCCATCCGGCCACCACCTCATCGGCCACGAGCTGGTCGAGGAGAACGCCCACGGGCTGGTCGGTGCGCAGCCGCAGCCCGCCCTCCTTGCGCAGGAAGTGGAAGTGCCGTCCGGCCAGCGCGTTCGACAAGGCGAACGCCGCCTTCGGGCTCACCCCGGCGCCGCCGGGGAAGCTGACCGTGGCATGCCACCATTCAGCTTCGGCTGGTGGGGCCAGGTTGTCCTCGTAGCTGTCCATGTCGTAGCTCCTGCTCGGTCGGGTTCGAGTCGGCTGGTACGGCGGCGGGGGTCAGTGCAGGAGCAGAGCGCAGGTCCAACCGGTGGCGTTGGAGCCCTCCAACGCCAGTTGCGCCCCGGCCCGCCCTTCCAGAAACCCCGGCTTGGACAGTTCGGTGATCCCTTCGGCCAGACGGTGGCGGACGTGCTGGATACTCGCGGTGAACTGGTCGGGGGCGGTGCTGTCGGCGGCGATGGCGGTGGTGGCCGCCAAGATTCCGGCCCAGCCGTGGCACAGCGAGGCGTCGGTCACCCGGTCGAGCCGCTCGGCGTCGGCAAGGGCCGCCACGGCGATCTCCTCGGCCTTCTCCCGGCGGGCAGGAGAGCAGTGCGCGAGCGCGGCCAGTTGCAGGGCGCGGGCGATCCCCAAATCCCCGTAGCACCAAGAAGGCCGATGAGGCGGCACCAACAGAGGCTTGTCGCCGGTGAGCTGATCGAAGGTGGTCCAGTAGAAGCTGCCGAACTGCTCCAGCCAGGTCGAGAAGGTGGTGATGGCCTCGCGCTGGCCGTCGACGTGGATGCCTCGGCGGGCGGCCAGCGACAGCAGCGCCAGTGGCCCGGCGATGCCGTGCGCCACGCCGTTGTTGCCGTGGCCGCCGAGCACAACGGCCTCGTGTGTGGGGCTGTCCGGCGACCACCAGCCGGGCAGCATCCGACCGCCGACCTCGACCGGGCACGCCAGCGACACCAGGTGAGTCAGGACCTCCTCCAGCAGGCGTGAGGAGCCGGGCCGGGCCAGCAGCAGCGCCCCCAACCCAGTCAGGCCACTGATCAAGTCGAACTCCGCCAGCGGCGGTAGTTGCCGGGCGAGGCGTCGTTGGCGGGCGGCGGCCAGGCGGGCGGCCACGACCCGGTCAACGCCCGCCCGCACGTCGCGGTCGATGCGCCCGGCGCGGCTGAGGACGAACTCCAGCGCCGGGGCGCCGTGATACAGGCTCGCGTTGGAGCCGGTACTGACCCCGCCGCAGACGGCCTCCTCCAGCAGGGGGCGCGCGCCGGCCAGGTCAGCGTGCTCGATATGCAGCAGCGCTCGGCCGAGCGCGCCCTCGGCCAGCGCTTGCGTCGCCTGGCCGGTCATGACGTCGACTCCACCGAGATGACGATGCTGTGCGCCCGGCCGCCGAGCCACCCATCGGCATCAGGGGGCGGCGCCTCGAACAACACCGCGACCGGATGGCCGCTCAGGTGCGCGCGCAGCACGTCCAGATCCATCTCCCGCGTCAGGTCCAGCGGCAGATGCTGGTCATCAAGGGCCAGCAGTATCCGCTCGGGCATCCAGGTGCGCGCGCGCCAGGCGTGCAGGTGCTCGGCCCACTCCTCCAAGCGCGCCGCACGGCCGGGCAGCTTCCGGGCCTGGAGCTGCCAGCGGGCGGCCACCAGCACGGTGCGCCGGTAGTGCACAGCGGGGGTGAACGGCAGCGTCCACGCCGCGCCCCAGTCGAACCAGGTCACCTGCGTGGTGGCGGCGCGGCTGATCTCGGCTAGGAACCTGACCAGCGGCGGCGTGTAGTTGTTCCACAGGAAGTTGATCGCCGTGGGGGCCAGCAGCTCGATCTGCTGGCCGGTCGCGGCCACCGACAGATACAGGTGACCGTCGCGAGAGCCGACCACCAGATCACGCGGGTGCAGCACACCCTCGCCCGTAGCTCGGTGTTCGCCGACACTGACCACCTGCTGCAGGACGTGCGGCGCCCGGGTGAGCAGATCGGCCTCGGCCCGGGTGGGGTGGAACGACAACTGCGCCGCCAACGCACCGGGCGCGACGGTGGGCAGGGCGCCGTATCCGGCGGCCAGGCCGGGCAGCAGATGCCAGAACCGTCCCGTCATGGAACCGGCCGCGCGGGAAACAGTCTGGACACGCAGCCGGAAGTCACCCGCATCCAACGCTGCGACGGAGCGGGCCTGGACCTGCGCGCACACCTCGAAGTGCGGCGCGGGCGCGAGGGTGGTGAAGGGCTCGGCCGCGGCTGCCTCCAACTCCTCGACCATCGCCTCAGGCAAGATCACCGCACGGTCGCCCTCGACGGCGGCGGTCCCTGCCAGGCCCAGCAGGAGCCGGTCGCGACGCGACATCGGCCTGGGCGACTCCGCCAGAAGGCCGAACCCATCCGGCAGCCCCAACCCGCAGTCGGGGTCGGTGAGCTGCTCCACGGGCACCTCGGTTTCCTGGCCGAACCGGTCGACGAACCGCTCGGCGTAACGCCGCCAGGCCGGAGTACCTGCGGGATGGGTCGCGAGCCTGGCCAGGACCGTCGCGGCGGTCTCCATCTCGACCGCGACTGACGCTGGTAGCCGCACCTCGGCATCCAGCCGCAGGTCCACTGCCGTGCGCTCGCAGGCGGCCAAGAGCGTGGGCGGCACGACGGCGGCCGGATTGGGGATGGTGGCCGGCGCACGCAGCCGCGAGCGCAGCAACCGCGTCCGCAGCAGCTCAGCAACCAACTCCGCGCGGCGGCCGGGGGCGACCTGCGGGAACTCCGCGGCGAGCTTTCCCAGCAGGGCCGCGTGCGGGATCGGGGAACCGGCCGCCTGCAGCACCAGCTCCACCGCAGCCGTAGCGGCCAAGGAGACCTCATCCGCGCCCTCGGCCGGAACATGGACACGGCCGTCGCGCACGCGGGCAAGGTTGTTCACGCACACCTCGACGTCGGCCATCGCGCCCTCGCCGCTCTCCCACGCGGTGATCGCCGCATCCAAATCGGTGGGCTCAGGCCGGGTAACGGCCTCGTGCGCATCCCCGACACGCACAAGCGCCGTGTCGCCGAACGCGACCTGGGCGACACCGGCGAACAGGCCGAACGGGGTGGAGCGGTGCGCGTAGCGCAGGGCGTAGCGGGCGATGGACAGCGCCGCACGGCGTGCCCGGCGGGCGTTACTCACCTGCCCGCCGAGGATTGCCTGGACCTGGCGGGATAGGTCGGGGCTGGCGTTGCTGACCGCCTGCCGGAAGGGCTCATCCTCCCATGCCTGGGTCAGCCATGACCCCCACTGCTCGATCGAGGAGCCCGGCTTCGGCCAGCCCGGAAGGACAGGAGGAGCCGGATGCGCGGTGGCGCGCAGCATTCCGGCGCCGGTGCGCCGATACCGTCTGATTCGCGTCCGCGTCATCTCTTCCGCTCCGTCCTGGTCACCATCCGGGCTGGGCTGCAAGCCCGGGTCCCATCGAGGGGGGACCTGGGCTGGTGGAGTTACGACGTTGTGCAGGCGCTCGGGCAGGAGCTGCCGCACGTGTCACCGGTGCCACACCTCAGCGAGGTGTTGGCCGCCGGGGTGTTCTCCACAAGCCTGATGTCGAGGTTGAACGGGTCGAACGCCGCTTCCGCGCTGACGCCCTCCTCCGCGCTGAGGCTCTCGTCCACGCGGGCAACCTCGTCCGCCTCTTCCGTGGTCGGCTCGATGGTCAGAGTGCTCATGACGTCTGCTCCTGTCCTGCGATGGGGGTTCTCGAAGAGAGGGCACCTGCTGCCGCCTCCGTCTTCCTCCTCGACCGGCCACCACCCACATGTCCCGCCAGACAGGCGGGAAGAACGATGTGCGACCAGCGGCCGGGACAAGGTCTTGGGGTGTGGTGATAGCGCCAACGGATCATGGGGCCTCCAGAGCAGGCAGGCCGAGCTGCCGGAGCTGATACCTCAGGGGAACGTCAGCCGCATCCAAGGCGGGCTGAACCGGCTGGGCGACTGGCCTGGTCCTCACCCTGATCGAGACGGCACCCCAAGCGGCCTCACCAGGTAGACAGGCCATCCACTGGTCGGCCGACCCGCCGAAATAGCGGATCTCCATGCGCCTGGGCTCCGCCATCTCCCGCCCCCGCGACTCCAGCTCGCGAGCGACGCGCTCGCCCAGCTCGGTGAGCGCCACCCTCGCCGACTCCGCTGGTCCTCGATCCGGAACGACCTCGAAGATGAGCTGGACAAGCAACTCGTGCCGCGACACCGGGGCAACGGGCAGATAGCCGGAGAGCTGGGAGAGCTGGGAGAGCTCAGGAAGCATGCGCTACTCCTTCGCCACGTCGACGGCCGACACGATGTCTCCGAACGCCGCATTGGTCAGCGCGGCGGCCAACTCCTCCAGCAGACCGCCCGGATCGGAAGGGACCGGGGCGGGCACCACACCACTGCGCTTGACCCTCTGGCGCCTGGTCCGGGACTTGAGCCACGCGGTGCCTCCACAAGCCTCCTCACGCGAGGTGGGCTTGCCCGATGGGCCGACATAGGCGATCTCGAAGTCCTGGTCACAGAGCTCTAGCCCATCCGCTCGGATGTGATCGGCGAGCTGACGACTGACCTGGCCAAGCCTTTCCAATGCGACCATCCGGGCATCGCGGCCAGCCGCGACGGAGAACTTCACACGCACGATGTGGTCATAGATGCGCCACGAAGGCCGAGTGGGGCCGGTCACTATGCCACCTCCGTCCGCTGGCGCGGGATGAAGCGGCCACGACCACGGCCTATCGAACCTGCGGCCCCCACAGGGCCGTCGCCGCCCCCCTCGCCAGATTGCGCGCACCAGACCTGGCAGGGACGGAGATGCTGATCGTCGTGGTCGTGGCTGTTGAACCGGTCCGCTTCACCCTGGGCGGGGCAACTGGCTTCGGGCGCCGAGCGGTCGTTGAGGTGCACCGGCTCCGGCCGGACGTCTTCGTGTACCACCCACTCCACCACAACCTCCGCCGCGCGCAGCGTGCCGAGGTCGCAGGCCATCAACGGGGCGACGGCGTGCGGGCCGAGGTAGAAGGCACAGAGCTTCTTGTTCCATACCAGTTCCATCTCCAGCCACAGGCCCGGAGATGGAATGGCTGGGACGAGCTCGGGCGGTGCCATGGCAGGTGTCCTCCAGTTCGAGGGGGCGTCAACGGGCTAGGGGCGGCGGGCCGGGCACCATGGGGGCAGTGCCCGGTCCGCCGCTCAGCGACCGGGTGGTGTGGCAGCAGGCTGCCCGGTCGCGCGGATGGGGAAGCAGGCGTGAGGGTCGGGCATCAGACCGCCTTCCCGTTCATGATCTTCTCCCACAGCTCTTGGGCATCCCTTTCGCTGCTAAGCGGGCCGTCGAAGGTAGCGGCGTCGTCGGCTCGGGTTCTGGCGGTGCGGCGGATCCAGTGGAGGCCGGCACGGGCGCACAGCTCATACATGACGCCAGCCACCTGTCTGGACTTCTGGACGCGGGGGTCGCGGTCGAAGCGCGTCGGGTTGGCTTCCGTCCAGTCGACCTGCTCGACGCCCTCATCGTCGAGGTCGTCATCGTCCGGCCAGGGCATGGCCACGGGGTCACTTACCTTCCGGGAGCAGGACCGAATCTGGCCACGGCGGCCAGGAAGTGCGCCGGTCCGACGTCGTCTTTGACCTCGTGTGGTGGTCGCCACTGAGAGGCTTCGACCAGGCCGGGCTCCAGCAACTCGAACCCGTCTAGGAAGCCGGCGATCGCCTCGATGCTGCGCGGGTAGATGGAGGCGATCTTGGAGTAGGCCGCAACCCCCTCCCCGAGTAAGTCGCGGGGCAGCAGGTCGCCGCGTGCATGCGTGAAGATCACAAACCCTCCGGCCGAGCAGCGGTCGGTATAGCGGCGCAAGACCGCGGCGGGGTCGTCTTGATCGGGCCAGAAATGCGCGACAGCCGCCGCGATGACTGCCACCGGCTGGTCGAAGTCCACCAGCTTGGACGCCTCAGCCAGCACGAAGTCGGCGTGGCGGACGTCGGCCTCCACCATGATCGCCTCGCCCGTGACCTCCAGCAGCGCGCGGCCGTGGACGGCGACCTGGCGATCGTTGTCGACGTAGACCACGCGCGGTTCACGCTGGACCTGGCGTGCTGTCTCCAGGGTGGTCGCCCCTGTTGGCGAGGGCAGCCCGCACCCCAGGTCAAGGAACTGGTGGACGCCTTCCTCACAGGCCACCTGGATGGCGCGGGGGACGAACGCTGCGTTGGCCATGGCCGCCTGCTGGAGTTGGGGAAGGATGCCGAGAAGCTCGTCCACCACGGCGTCCTCGTTGAGGTAGTGGTTCTTGCCCTTCAGGAACCCGTCGTAGGTGCGCGCGATGCTGGGCTGCTTCGCGAGAGGGGGTGTCCCTGCGGAGGCTTGGTTCTCAGTCATCCGGGGTTTCCTTCGCCGACGGGTTGGTGCCTCCGAGCGCATGCTCGAATTCGCCGAGGAACTGTGGGCCGTCTGGGACGGACTTTCCGCCCGCGGCTTCGGCGGCGCAGCCGACGTTGCGGCCGCAGCTCGTGACCGTGGGCTTCCGGTCCGCATCTTCTGGCCGGATGGCGCCACGCGCTGAGCTGTCTGTGTTGGCGCAAGCGAGACTCTTCGACACGAGGTCCGGTCCCTTCAGCCAGCTCGGATGCAATGGATGGACTTGCATCGTGGCTGGTGAGCGGCGACATCTCCACGCCGTGGCAGCGCCTCCTCACGGCCTTTCAGCGCCCTTTCAGCGCCCCTTCGGCGACTTCTTCGTTCTCGGTTGTGGATCGTCTTCCCCGCCGTGCATCGCGGCTCTACCGTGAATGGCGGAGCCGCGTCCTGTCCGGTAGGAGGACCAGCGTGCAAGTCATCGTGCTGAGGCAACTTGCCGAAGAACGAGACCTCGTGCATTACGGCCGCTTCGCCCGGCTGTTCGAGCGGACGGCCAGGGAAGTGGGCTACCGCGATCTGACGATCAGCGATCGGCAATGGGATCGGTGGCTGTCCGGCCGGTTGAAGGGACTACCCCATCCGAGGGCTCGCGAGGTCCTCGGCCACATCTTCGGCAGACCCGCAGCCGAGCTGTTCAGCCTCCTCACCGACATCGACACCGTCGCCCCCGTCTGCGTCGATGCGGCTTCCATCCTGCGGGGTACACCTGTCGAAGACCGCGCCAGAGGACTGTACGAATTGATGATGGAAGCCGCCGACCGTTCGAGGGAGGCCGCCGGCGACGCGGAACTCACGCTCGGCGGTGCGGCCATGGAGCAGCTGCAAGACGACGTCATCCGGCTGGCCAGGACCTTCCTCCAGAGCCCGCCCATGGTGCTCTTCCCCGAGCTCGTTGATGTGCGCGACCAGATCGCCGCCCGGAGGAGCCAGACCCGTAAGCCCGCGCAGCTCGGAGAGCTCAACTTCATGTCCAGCGTGGTCGCCGCGCTGTTGGCCGAGGCATGCATCGACCTTGGGGAGACCAAGATGGCACGCGACCATGCTCGCGCGGCCTGGTCCTTCGCCAACTCCATCGATCACGTTCCGCTTGCCGTGCACGCGCGCGGACTGATGGCCTCCAGCTCCTACTGGGCAGGCCATCCCCAAGACGCCGTCATCGCGATCACTAGAGCTGTCGAACAGCGCCCCGTGGGGCTCGCTGCGGCCCGGGTCCAGAGCATAGCCGCGCGGGCCTGGTCGCACGTGGGCGACGCTGACAAGACCGTGCAGGCGATCCGGGCCGCGACCGAGGCCCGCGCCAACGACCAGGGCGGCGACGAACTTCAGGCGATCGGCGGGGTGTTCCTGTGGGACGAGGTCAGGCAGCACCGCTGTTTCAGCACCGCCCTACTGCAGTTGCTTCACCTGCGCGATGGTGCATTCGAGCCCACGGCGGTGCGCCGCTTCACCGGGCAAGTGCTGACCCACACTCAGCAGGCACTCGACATGGCCAAGGCCCTGCCGCAGGACGAGCGATCTCAGATGGTCGAGGCCACGATCGGCATCGAAATGGCCACAGCTTTCGTGCTACTCGGCGACCTCACCAACGCCCGCGGCTGCCTCGGCGGGGCGCTTCAGCTCCCCGCCGACATGCGGTCGTTCCCCGTCCTGCAACGGCTGGGCGGGCTGCGTGTCAGGCTCGCCACCCTGTCGGAGCGGGCGGCGCGGGACCTCGGCGACGACCTGGCGATGTTCGTTCAGGGGAGCACCGTTCGCGCGCTGCCCGCCGGGTCCTAGCGGGCGTCCCAGGCGGCCAAGAGCTCGGCTTCACGCTCGGGTGCGATGCCCAGCTCGGCGGCGCGTTCATGGTCGAGGAGCTGCCCGGCGTCGCTGAGCCACTTCCACGTGTCGGCCACGCTGGTCGCCAGTGGCCGACACTCCAGGCCCGCCGTACGCGCGTGGGCCGCGTCCAGCCGCCATGTGCCCGCGTACGGTCGCCACAGCGGCAACTCCACCCATTCACGGACGCCGTGCCGGATGAGGAAGTCGTGGTCGACCCATTCCAGACGGGCATCGCTGCCGGTCGCCTGCTGGCAGGCGTCGAGCAGCTCACCGAAGGTGGCCGATTCGATCGGGGCGGCCAGGTTGTACGAGCCCGCCCGCTGCCGCTCGGCGGTGTCCAACGCGAACGCGGCCACGTCGCGAACGTCGATCGGCTGAATGGGCCAAGCAGCGGTACCGGGGGCCAGTACGCGGCCACCGCGGGCGAGACGTCGCAGCCACCACGGGACCCGACCGACGTACTCGTACGGGCCGATGATGACCCCTGGCCGGAGCAGTGCAGCGCGGTCGGGGAACGCGGAGGTCACAGCCTGCTCGCAGCCGACCTTCTCGCGGCCGTACTTGTCGAGCCCGCTTTCCCCAGAAGGGGGTTCTGGAGTGTAGGTCCGCAGTGGGGAGGCGTCATCGAGAGGAGTGGTCGGCCAACCTCGGTAGACGTTCACCGTCGAGGTGAACACGTAGAAGTTGGCAGCACCAGCCAGGCAAGCGGCGGCCGTCTCGACCATGGCCGGGGTCATGCCGCTGGTGTCCACGACGGCATCCCACGGGCCGCTTGTGGCGAGGTGCGCCAGGTCGGTGCTGTTGGTGCGATCTCCGCGTATCGGGGTGGTGCCGCGTACATCCTTACCGGACCGGCCACGGGTGAAGGTCGTGACGATGTGCCCGCGCTCTATCGCGAGCTCGGCCAACGCCCGTCCGAGGAACCACGTGCCTCCAAGGATCAGCAGTCGCATGGCTCGATCCTGGCGCACTGGGCCGGAGATGGCCATCGAGCGGGCCGAGACGTTGGTTGGAGCCTTCTCGGCATAGAGGCATAAGGCAGGCACACCGTGACAGCTCAGCTAGCCCATCGCGCAGAAGGAGCCACGCCGTGACAGCAATGCCCCTCATGGTTGCCCTTGCCCTGGCCGCCTTCGCCGGTTTCGGTAGCGCCGCCTATCAGATGCTCAGCGAGCGGGTGGATCTCCGACGCAACCCCGCGCCCGGCCGATTTGTCGCTGTCAGGGGCCGGCGGCTGTACGTACAAGCTGAAGGCGAGGGTGGCCCGACCACCGTCATCCTGCCCGGTATGACTGACAACGGCCTGGGCTGAGTCAACGTCCGGCGGGGACTGGTACCTGGACGTCGGGTTTGGCAGTACGACCGAGGCCATCGTCTGCCGTTCGTTGCCTTAGGAATCCAAGGTCTTCGGCCGCTCGACCGGCTCGGCTTCACCGCCGCCTCCGCCCGAGGTAGCGACGTCTGGCTCGGGACTTCTCGCAGGCCGGATCGGTGTGCGCGGACGGTCTTCTCCAGGGCTAGCGAGACAGGGGCGGTCTGGCTCGTGGCTACGGCGTCCCTTGCGAAGCACTCGAACAGAATCGGAATTCTCGCTTGGCCGTTTAACATTTATAGACCGGACCGGAAACAGGGTTGCCGTCCAATTTCAAAGCCGGATCAGATCATTTCCTGTCGGAGTTTGGAGTATTTACAAGAGGAGCAAACGGCGATAAGGGCGATCAGGCAGAATATTCTCGATGCCGAGACAAGGCGTAAATAGTGACCGCGACAAGAGGTGGCCATGGATGATCCGGTACTTGAGCGCGCTCTCGTCGCCCTGGTGGAGGACGAACTGGCTAACCCCGAAGTCGCCGAATCCATCCAGGACCTGGGTGTCGATCCCGGCCGTCTCCATGAGACGGCAACGAGCATGATCGACTCGCTGCTCGTCGAGACCCCGCAGGAATACCAGCAGTACAAGCACGCTCGGGCGCAGCATGAGGTTACTGTCGAGGAATACATCGGCACCGCCGCCAACGACCCGTGGAGCCAGCTTCTGGCTGTTGTGTGGCCATTATGTGGCGCCATCGCTGTTTGCTTGCTGGTCGTTCGGGCTCTTGTGAGTGTGTGGTGGGAGCCCTGGGCGGTGCTGGCCGAGGTGGCGTGGCTCTGCGTGTTCTTGGCACTGTTAGCCGCCGGGGTCAGGAAGGTGCGCACGACTCGGCTGGGCGCGCGCATCATTTTGAATGGCGACCCTGTCGCACGGCAACTCGCCGCCGCTCGCACCCGTTTGATCGGCGCCATCTCCTCGTCTGCGCAGGGCCTCACTCAGGTCGTGCGGTACGCGATCAATGATGCCCGTGAGGACCGCCTTGAACGGGACTACGCGGTCCAAGACAGCACCGGGCTGCGTGATTTGCACGGGTCCGACTACTACGTGCCCACCTCTGTCTGGGACGACATTGAGGCCCTGCTCGCCGGCATGAACGGCGGCAGTGTCGGCATCGCTGGCGTGCGCGGAACGGGAAAATCGGCGCTCATCCGTCAATACTGCGCCACACCTCAGAAACTGCCTTCCCATGTCACCTGCCTGGTTTCGGCGCCGGTCGACTACAGCGGGCGTGACTTCGTGCTGCACCTGTTCGCAGAGGTGTGCCGTGCCAGCGCGAGGCGGTTCAGGAACCCGCACCGTACCTGGAGGCAGCATAGGCGGTGGTCGTCGCCTCGCTGGCTGCTGTATATCGTGCTCAACCTCGTTCTGTTCCTTGGCCTGGCAGCCGGGCTGATCTGGGTGGCTCACCTAGACCACCTGCTCTCAGCGGCCGTCATTCTCCTGATCCAGGCCGTGATCGGGCTGTTCCTGGTGGTCAGCTTGGTTCACGATGGCCACTTGGTCTATCGTCGCCACCTGCTGTTCGCCACCGAGCGTCGCCTGTGCCGTCGGGCCCTGCGTGATCTAGCCCGCATCCGGTTCCTGCAGACCAACACCACCGGTTGGTCGGGGGCGATCAAACTCGGCGTCGGGCTGGAAGCTCAGGCTTCCGGCGGTTGGTCGCGCGCCGAGCAACCCCTCAGCTATCCCGAGATCGTCGCGGAGTTTCGCGCCTTCACCCGGGCTGTGGCGCGCTATCTGTCCCGCACTGGTGCCAGCGTGTACATCGGCGTTGACGAACTGGACAAAATCGGCTCGGCCACCCAGGTGGAGAAGTTCCTCAACGAGGTAAAAGGCATCTTCGGCATCCCGGGTGTCTACTTCTTGGTGTCGGTCTCCGACGATGCCATGACCGCCTTCGAGCGTCGCGGTTTCCCTTTCCGGGACGTTTTCGACAGTTCCTTTGATGAGATCCTGCGCGTCTCGCCCCTCACCTACGCCGAGTCCCGTCGCCTGCTCTATCAACGGGTCATCGGCCTGAACGAACCGTACGTGGGCTTGTGTCATGTCCTGGCCGGCGGCCAAGCCCGCGACCTGATCCGCATTGCCCGCCGCCTCGTCCGCCTGGGTAATCCTCAGACGAAACTCTCCGAACTGTGCCTCGAGCTGGTCGGACAAGAGCTCCACCGCAAAGCCCTGGCCACCCTTCACCACCCGGCCGTCCAGAACCAGCCGAATCTGCTGCGCCACCTCCATCACCTCACCGGGGTGGTCGAGGAGGTGGTGCCACCTTTGGCCGACATTCTGACCACCCTGTCCGCCGACCCCCTCGACGACGACCAGCAAGCTGGCGAGACGCGCCTGGAGTTTGCCTGCTACGTCTATTTCTGCATGACGCTCCTGCAGGTGTTCAACGACGCACTCGACAAGGACCACATGGACCGCGCTACCCAACCGATCAACCATCCGGCCACTTTCGACCGCCTGGCCAAGGCCCGCACGGCCTTCGCCGTGAACCCGCACCTGGCCTGGCAGCTCATCGACGACTTCCGCAAAGCGTGGCCATTGCCCCTCAGCCCATCGCCCGCGCACACACGGCCCTGAAGGAGACCGCAAGAAGCCGTGTGAACGGGTCAGGCCGGGTTGGTGGCAAGGACCACGTAAGCGGTCAAGCGGCCGAACTTGAGGGTGCGGGCGGCTTCAGTGACTGAGACACCATCGCCGACGAGGCGACGCAGGGTGGCCCGTTTAGCGGGGTCGATGACACGGCGGGCTGTCGTTCCAGGCGTTTCAGCACTACACCGCCAGGTCGCCGAGGGATGCGGTCGCGGTGATCGAGGTCGCTCAGATACAGGACCAAGTCCCAGGCAACGCCCATGTACACAGCCATGCTGGCAGCGTGGGCTGCGCGCTCCTACTCCGTGGTCGGCGACCGGCAGTCGTGTGAAAGGTCATTGGGGCAGGCGCCAGGCACTATCGCTCGGTCCCCACGATGCCGACTTGCCGTGCCCGTATTGGATCATCGAGGGAGAGATCGAGATGATCGCGAGATCGTTCGCGCTCCAGTTCGGCAACGACGTACAACCCAGCGGCACATTGAGATGGCGGCCGCGACCTACTCGGTCGCAGGCTGGAGCGGTAGACCCATCCAGACTCGGTGCGTAACCTTCCTGGTCATCGCGCGTAAGCTCCACTGCTCATCGCCTCCTTTCGTTCTGCTCAGCGAGCCAGCCGGCGAAGCGCTCCGGCCAGACGATCGCGATGCCGTGGTCACGGCACGCGCGGACCAGGTCGCCATCGGCTGGTTCGCGTTCGCAAGCGATGACGGGATGAACGCGCCCCGCCGATGTGGCCAGCCCGGTCGTGTAGTGCAGCACCTGGCCGATGGCCAGCCGCATCTGCTGGACCTCGTTGGCGTCGGTGAGGCTCTTGACCTCGGCGATGTAGAGATCGCGTGTGCCCGCGACCCAGCCAAGGTCGTATTGGCTCTCGTGCGGGGCTGGGCGCAACGGCGTCAACCCGGCCGCCAGCAGCGCCTCGGCGAGCTGGTTCTGGACACGGTTGTGAGCGCGAAGACCCCGGCCAGCCAGATCGGGATCGCGCCCGCCCCCTTCGCGGGTGACCGTCGCGAGTTCGGTGTGCTCGTCGACCGGCTCGTAGACACGCCCCACGCCAGCGTCGGTGTCAGCGGGATGCACGCGGTAGCTGGCATGGACTTCGCCGTGCTCGGCATTGCCCCGCGGGTGTTCCTTCCACCAATACTGGCCGGACAGCTTGCCGAACAGGGGCGCCTCGGGCCGGTAAGTCTTGAAGTGCCCTCGGCAGAGGTGGAGCGCGGTGCCCAATCCCTCGGCGCTCGCCTTCCCCTCGCGCTCCAAGGCCTGGGTCACGGGTTGGATGTCCAAGACCGAGTATCGGGTCAAGGGGACACCGCGACGTTTGTGATGCGCTCGTGACTGCTTCTCGCCAGGAACCTGCACAACGATGTCGACGTTCTTGCTGTGCATCAACCCGAACGTCATGGCCAGGGTCGCTACGGCGATTCCGTACCGCATGACCAGCTGCTCGCAGAGGTTCTCCACGATGCGCGGGTGATCGGGGTCCTGGGGGAAAGACATCTTGGTGTAGGGAGTGGGCAACTCGCCTTCTGCGATGTAGCGGCCGTCTTCGCCCAGAAACCACGTCATCAGGGCAAGGATGAAGGGTTTGCCCTTGTCCCATTCGACGAACAAGTTCGCCTCCATCACCCAGCCGCCCTTGTTTCGGGGCTGGCGGGACACCGCCCAGCCGAAGGCGTGATATCCCATCCAGTTCTCGACGCCCTGCACCTCCACGAACGTGCACTCGTGTGGCGGCACCACGATCACCGTGGACAGCATCGTGTAGAGATCTTCGGGGCGGGTGTAGGTGTCGGTGAGGTAGCGGGCGACGTTCTCGGCCGCGATCACCTTCGTCTAGCCCAGCATGTCGGTCCGCAGTCCCTGGCCAACCTTGGCCCGGATGCTGCGAGCGGCCCACTCACCGCCGGGCTCGAGCAGAAGCTCGTGGAAGGGCTCGACAGTATCTTCCCAACCCGGCACCCGGCTCGTTGCCAGGGCAAGGTCGTAGTAGCTGGGCGCAGACGCGCCCGCAGCCATAATCCGATCACGCAACCGGGTCATCGATCCCCACCTTCACCCACGATGGCCAAGGAAGACACCACCCCACAGTGACGTACGGCTACGACACTTTGCGTCGCGATATCCCCACAACCTCGTCCGGCCCTCGCTGACATTTCGATGACAGATGACATTGTCGGCGGCATCTTCGAACTGACGGCGAATGTGGGCCACGAGCGTGATCGCCAAGCCCAGGCAGGTGATGACGTCACCTACCTGGTTCAAGTGCCCAAGCAACTGCAGTCGTTGGCTGAGCAGACACGCCGCGGACCGGGCGTCGTCCGTGCCACGCGCATGCTCCGTTGAGCGCCACGGCGTCGGCCCGTACCCTGCTGAAAGCAGCACGCGCATACCGCCTGGTGGCCGCCCACGGCTACGGACCGCCCCACCCTGCTCTTTGCGCGATCGAGGGGGCGTCACGAGCTCTAGAGTAGGAGTAGATTGATCTTTACTCCGGGAGCGCTATGTCATTTCCCCCTGCGCAGCAGCCGGTCGCGATTGAGAGTCTGCTCCATCGACGAAGCGATCTGTCGACCTTCCTCGTCCATCTGACACGTGATTCGGCTGATGGAACGAGCGCGCGGCTGTCCCTCCTAGGCATCCTGGGTGCTCAGGAGGTGCGAGCCCTCAACAGCTTTGGCCCGGCGGCTTCACTCGTCAAAGGCACAAAGTACGAGGACAGCCAACGTGTTGTCTGCCTCACAGAGACACCCCTTGAGCACACCTGGATGATGTGCCAACCGATCGCCGGCCGAAGCGTCCAGCTCTCCAGCTACGGACTAGATCGCTGATGTGAAATTCGGGTTAGTGGTCGTAGGCGGTCAGGGACCGTTTTACGGGTGCGCCGGTGTTCCAGTTGTGCCAGATGGCGGCG